>JAMONL010000192.1 GCA_027065815.1 Sulfurovum sp. | reverse complement strand
TTCATCGCGTTGGCAGCGGTACCTGTTTTCCCAGACTTTACGATCCCGGAGTGGGTACCTTTGCTGGGTGGTATATTTGTCCCGTCAATAGCGGCAGACTTGAACATCGGTATTCTTTTTGTACTTGGTATGATGGCAGCGGGTCTTTACGGGCCACTGTTGGCAGGTATGTCTCAGGCGAACAAATGGGGTATCATCGGTTCGGCAAGAACAGCTGTACAGTTCCTTTCTTATGAAGTAGTTACAGGGCTTTCGATCCTGGCACCGATCATGCTGGTAGGATCACTCTCTTTTGTTGATTTTAATGCGTATCAGCAGGGAGGTATCAGTAACTGGATGATCTGGCAGCAGCCGGTAGCCTTTGTGCTTTTCCTTATTGCAGGATTTGCAGAGACGAACAGAACACCGTTCGACCTTCTTGAGCATGAAGCTGAAGTTGTTTCCGGATATGCAACAGAGTATTCCGGAATGAGATGGGGGATGTTCTTCATTGGTGAGTATGCAAATATGATCACAGTATCAATTATTGCAGCAGTGGTATTCCTTGGTGGTTACAGTGTAGAAGGAATTGGTTGGTTGACGATCATTTTGAAAGTCGCTTTCTTCTTCTTCCTGATGTTATGGGTAAGAGCAGCTTGGCCGCATGTAAGACCGGATCAATTGATGTGGCTGTGCTGGAAAGTCTTAATGCCGATTGCGGTGATCAATATTGTGATCACCGGTATAGTGATGATGGTGTAAGGAGAAACTATGGGTTTAGAACAATTTAAAAATAGAAATGTAGGTTCGCAGAACTACAAGTTACTTGATCTTGGGGCATCTCCTAAAACAGGAATGGACAAGTTCAAACAGGTTGCATCCAGAACAGTCAAAGGCGAACTTTTCGTCGGATTGTGGGTTACATTGAGAGAGATGGGAAATGCGCTTTTCAGAGGAAAAATGCATACGGTCAAGTATCCTTTTGAAAAACTGCCTATCTCTCCAAGATACAGAGCGATTCATGATATGCTCAGACTGCTTGAGAGTGGACATTACAGATGTATCGGATGTGGACTTTGTGAAAAGATCTGTATTTCCAACTGTATCACCATGGATACAAGATATGATGAAAATCAGCGTAAAGAAGTTAGTGAATATACGATCAACTTCGGACGTTGTATTTTCTGCGGGTACTGTGCAGAAGTCTGTCCGGAACTTGCGATCGTACACGGACCGAGATATGAGACAGCATCAGAGCAGAGAGCATCTTTCTCCCTCTTTGAAGATATGTTGACACCGATCGACAAGCTGAACTTGCAACAAGAGTACGATGGATTTGGTGCCGTATCACCAAATGCAGATGACAATATTAAACAAACGCCGTTAGCGTATTAGGAGGAGAGAATATGTATGAAGTAATAGCCTTTTACCTATTTTCGGTTTTAACAATAGGACTTTTTCTCGTGACGATCATGAGTAAAAATGTACTCTACGCAATGACATCACTTGCCGCAGGTATGGTGTTGATCGCAGGATTCTTTTTTATCCTGGGAGCAGACTTCCTTGGTGTGGTGCAACTCATTGTCTATGTAGGTGCTGTCATGGCACTCTACTCATTTGCAATGATGTTCTTTGATGCGACCAAAGATATAAAAGAGAAGAACACTAACTCTTCTTTGGTATTTTTACTGGGTGGACTGTCTGCACTTGTGCTGGTATTGATGTTTGCTGCACCGATCCATTCTGATGCAATTCAGGCATTGTATCCGATGCATGAAGGTGTAGGGAATGCACAGGATGTCGGTATTGTACTTTTCACAAAGTATTTGGTACCGTTTGAAGTTGCAGCAGTAATGTTGCTGGTAGCAATGATCGCAGGGATCATCCTTGCAGGTAAAAAAATGGATGACAGTCTTACTGAGGATCTCAGTGCGGATGATGAAATCTTGACTCAAAAGGATGAAAAATGATAGGTTTAACACATTATCTTATTGTCTCAGCGATCATCTTCTCTATTGGATTGGTCGGTGTACTGAGAAGAAGAAATCTATTAATGCTTTTCTTCGCTACAGAGGTGATGCTTAATGCGGTCAATATTGCATTTGCAGCGATCTCACATTACTATAATGACCTGACAGGTCAAATGTTTGCATTCTTCATTATTGCTATTGCAGCATCTGAAGTGGCAGTGGGACTCGGTCTACTGATCGTGTTGTACAAAAAATATGGTAGTCTTGATCTTGATGATCTTGCAAGTATGAAGGGGTAATGATGGAAGGTTTAGTATATATAGCATTATTTGCTCCATTTGCAAGTTCAATGTTCGCAGCACTTTTTGGAATGAGTGAAAGAAAGATATTTGTAGGGGTTATTGCATCGTCACTCTTATTCCTCTCTTTTGTCGCTTCGGCTATGTTGGCATTCTATGTCTATGGAACGGGGAATGCAATACATGTGACGATGATGGATTGGATCTCGGCAGGTGATCTTGCTATTCCGTTTGGTTTCCTTGTCGATCAGGTATCTGTAACCATGATGACAGTGGTGACACTGGTCTCAACGATTGTACATATCTATTCTATAGGATATATGGATCATGACAAGAGTTTTAACAGATTTTTCTCTTATCTCTCAGCATTCGTTTTCTCGATGATGATCCTGGTCATGTCAGATAACTTTGCCGGACTGTTCATCGGTTGGGAAGGTGTTGGTGTCTGTTCATGGCTATTGATCGGTTTCTGGTATCACAAGCCAGATGTGACAAGAGAAGAAAATCCTTCGATCTCTCCATCATGGGCAGCAAATGAAGCGTTCATCATGAACCGTATTGCTGACCTTGGTATGTTGATCGGGATCTTTATCATTTACTGGAATGTCGGAAGCCTGCAGTATGATGTGGTCTTTGCATCACTTCCAAACTTAAGTGGTTCCGTACTGAATGCAGCAGCCATAGCACTCTTTATCGGGGCTATGGGTAAATCAGCGCAATTCCCGTTACATACATGGTTGACAGATGCGATGGAAGGTCCTACTCCGGTATCGGCATTGATCCACGCAGCAACCATGGTAACAGCGGGTGTTTTCCTGGTGATCAGAGCGAACCCTCTTTTCTCTGTCACACCGGAAGTGAGTTACTTTATTGCCGCATTGGGTACATTCGTTGCTTTCTTTGCCGCTTCTATGGCATTGGTCAACAGAGACTTGAAAAGAATCATTGCATTCTCAACATTGTCACAGTTGGGCTATATGTTCGCAGCAGCGGGACTTGGGGCTTATTGGATTGCATTGTTCCACCTTGCGGCACACGCCTTCTTCAAAGCGCTACTCTTCCTGGGTGCAGGTAACGTGATGCATGCGATGCATGATGAGCTTGATATCTTTAAAATGGGTGGCTTGAAAAAAGCTATGCGTTGGACATATATTTATATGGGTCTGGCTTCCTTGGCACTGGCAGGAATCCCGTTCTTCGCAGGATTCTTCTCCAAAGATGCCATTATTGAGACAGCATGGAATGAAGGTACGATCGTTTTATGGGCTATCCTGGTTCTTACAGCGGGAATGACTGCCTTCTACAGTTTCAGACAGGTATTCTTGACTTTCCACGGAAAAGCCAGATATGATGAAGCGACACTTCATCCGCATGAAATGTATAAGTTCGTATTGATCGCAATGTCGCCATTGGCGATCCTTGCGATGATCGCCGGTTTCGGAATGGGCGGATTCGAACACTTCATAACAAAACTGCTTCCGGACTATCATATGTCCGAGCATACGCACCATATAGCATGGTTACTCGGATTGATTGTACTTGTTGTTGCAGTCAGCGGGATTGTATTGGCATATAAAAAATATGGAAAAGGACTTAAGCGGGATGAAAAATGTGAAAACTCTTTCATTTACAGACTTTTGGCTAACCAGTATTATATACCACAGCTTTATACAGAGATCATCACAAAACCATATGCGATGATCTCAGAGCATATGTGGAAAGATATAGATATGAAGATTGTCGATACCACAGTTGACGGGATTGCCAAATTCCTTTACAGAAGTGGTGACAGTACAAGAAAAATGCAGACAGGTAACCTTTCAAACTATCTGAATTGGATGGCTGTTGGTTCAGTTTTACTTCTAGTGATCGCAGCTATTTCTGCGATGTTTGTTTAAGGGGACGAGATGGATAATATTTTAAGTATATTAGTATTTTTCCCGGCGATCGCAGGATTGTTGGGATTTGTTGTCAATAAAGAGAGTGCCAGAGCCTATGGTATCACCGTAGCAGCAATAGAGTTTTTTCTATCACTGTGGCTATGGTTCAGTTTCGACTCTGCCAATGCAGGTATGCAGTTTGTAGAAATGATACCTTTGATTCCTGATTTTGGTATCGGGTATTACCTTGGTGTGGATGGTATTTCACTCTTCATTATTATCATGGCAACATTGATGACCCTGATCGGAATGATGAGTATGTCGATCACTGAGAACATTAAAAATATGATCATTACCTTGCTTTTCCTTGAGATGACGATGGTTGGTGTATTTGTTTCTCTTGATGCGATCATTTTCTATGTCTTCTGGGAACTCTCTTTGGTACCAATGCTGTATATCATTGGTGCCTGGGGAGGACCGTTGAGAATATATGCATCGATCAAATTCTTTCTCTATACCTTTATGGGATCACTGATCATGCTGGTAGGTATGTTATTTGTAGCGTATGTTTATCATAATCTTACGGGCGTATGGTCATTTGCGATCACAGATTGGTATACCTTGGTACTTCCGGTAAATTATCAGTTATGGCTTTTTGCAGCATTTTTCTTTGGTTTTGCGATCAAAGTACCAATGTTCCCGTTCCATACATGGTTGCCTTATGCCCACGGGCAGGCACCAACGATCGGTTCTGTGATACTTGCTGCTGTACTTCTTAAAATGGGTACTTACGGATTTGTGAGATTTTCACTTCCTATGTTCCCTGATGCTTCTGTCATGATGATCACACCTATTGCCGTGATCGCTATTATTATGATCATCTATACAGCGATGGTCGCCTATGCACAGAAAGATATGAAACAGGTTATCGCCTATTCATCTGTATCACACATGGGTATTATTATGCTCGGTATTTTTGCAATGAATGCAGAAGGTATCTCCGGTTCTGTTTTCCAGATGTTGTCCCACGGTATTGTCTCCGGCGCGCTGTTCATGCTTGTCGGTGTGATCTATGACAGAAGACATACAAAAATGATGGATGAATTTGGTGGATTGGCTTCCGTGATGCCAAAATATGCAGTGATCTTCGGAATCATGCTTATGGCATCTGTTGGACTGCCGTTGACGATCGGTTTTGTCGGTGAGTTCCTTGTATTACTTGGATTCTATCAGGTATCTCCAGTGATGACGATATTGGCAGGTACCTCTATTATTATCGGAGCAATCTATATGTTGTCGGTCTTTAAGAAGAGTTTCTTCGGGCCTGTGACCAATGAAGCGAATAAAAAGCTGAAGGACCTTGATGCAAAAGAGACATGGTCACTTGTGCCGTTGGTACTCATTGTTATCTGGTTGGGTATTTATCCAAAGCCTGTACTTGGACCTATTGATACATCGGTCAAGGCAATGTTGGAATTTATGGATGAAAAAGCCATCACACACGAGGCAAAAGATATGATACAAACAGCTAAAACAAAAATTATCATAGAGGAGGTTAAGTAATGTTACAACCTATAAATGTAAGTTTGGAAAGTCTTAATCTTATCACACTGGCACCGATGCTTATCGCTATTGCCGGTGGTTTGATCATTTTAATACTTGACCTGATAAATGACAAGTTGCATAAATCACTCTATGTGATGTTGACACTTTTGATCCTCTTCATCGATTTTGGTGCAGTGCTCGGTCTGAATGTAAATGAGCGTGGTTTCTTCGATGTGATGCTTATTGACGGTATTTCGATCATTGCACAGTTGATGATCATTGTGGGTTCTATGATCTTTACACCATTAGCACTGACTTCAAAAAGATTTCACGAGTATTCATATCCTGAATTCTTTGCACTGTTCCTGTTCATGGTAGCTGGATTCCAGTTCATGGTAACATCAGATAACCTTATTCTGATCTTCGTTGGTATTGAAACGGCATCATTGGCACTATATACATTAATTGCACTTCATAACAGATCGAACTCTTATGAGGCAGCCGTTAAGTACTTTACCATGGGTGCGCTGGCAGCAGCATTCTATGCTATGGGATCAGCAGCAATCTATGCATTGACAGGATCTGTAGAGTTATACAAAGTTGCAGAAATAATGTCTGCTCGTCTAGGTGAAACAAGCATTATGATTACCATCTTTGGTGCATCGATCTTGCTTCTTGTTGCCTTTGCCTTTAAGCTCTCACTCTTTCCGTTCCATACATGGGCACCGGATGTGTACGAGGGTGCATCTGCTCCATTAGCCGGATATATGTCAGTGGTGCCGAAAATTGCAGCTTTCGTTGTTGCTGTCAGGATCTTTGGTATGTACATAGACCTTGGTGTTGAGTGGGTAAGAGTAATCCTTATAGTATTGGCTGTACTTACAATGACTCTTGCCAACATTATGGCGCTGGTTCAGGAAGATGTTAAACGTATGCTTGCATACTCCTCCATTTCTCATGCCGGTTTTGTTATGGCAGCATTGGCATTGAGTACTACAGAGGGTACAACAGGTATCTTCCTGTATTATGCACTCTTTATGTTCACCAACCTTGGGGCATTCTCAATGTTATGGATCTCGAGACATAAGAACAGAAGATTTAATGCTAGATATGACCATCCGTATGAGAAATTTGCAGGCTTTATTAAGATCATGCCTGTCGGTGCAGTGATCATGGCGATCTTTATGTTGTCTTTGGCAGGAGTACCTCCATTCTCACTCTTCTGGGGTAAGATCTATATTATGCAAGCGGCAGTAAATTCAGGGTATGTATGGTTGGCGATCATTATGGGTCTTAACTCTGCAATTGCTGCATATTACTACTTGAAACTGATCGTATATATGTTCTTGATGGATCCGGTCAAAGATGTGGATACGGTTTACTATAACCTTTCAAAGCCATTGATGGCAGTGATAGGTATGGCAACGGTGGCAACGATCGCAGCGATCTTCTATGTACAGCCCTTGGTATCGTATATTTATTATATGATCTCAGCTTCGGGTTATTAACTTTTAACTTGTGGGTGTTGTCGGGAGACAACACCCTACGGAAGCAATACTTTATATACCTTTTAGTGGCTGTAGGGTGTTGTGCCCTCACAACACCAAAAATCAATATATTTCAAAATAAACCTTTACGACAATAAAATTCTTTCCAACTCCTCAACATTTCCTTTAACCACACCTTCAAACTGAGAATTATTAAATGTTTTTTGTCTTTTTGCAAGTCGTGCTGTATTGGTAGTGATCTTCTCGAGCATCTCTTTTTTACTATAGATCCCATCCAGGTATGCCAAAGTTTCTTTTATCCCTATGGCTTTCATACAGTTGGGTGCTCTCCCGTATTTTTGCTCCAGCATACAGATCTCATCAATCAATCCATCATTGATCATCAGTTTGCTTCTCAAGGCTATGCGTTCACGAAGTTTTTCTCTTTCCCACTCTATCTGATAGATTGGAAGAGGAGATGAAATAGTAGGAAGAGGGGGATTCTTTTTAAGGTATTCTGTAGGTATAGATCTGGTTTCCAGATAAAGATTCAATGCTTTTTCAATTCTATAAGCATCATTTGATGCAATCTTTGACATATATACCGGATCTAATTTTTGAAGCAGAGCATACGCTTTTGAAAGATCCTGAATCAAGAGAGCTGTTTCCTGTTTTGTCGCTCCTGAAATAACAGGTATTTCACTGACACCTTCAATGAGCATCTTTAAATAAAAGCTCGTTCCTCCAACAATGACAAGTGATTTTCCTTCATTTTGACATTGGGTATAGACTTCTTGATACAGTTTTATAAAAGTGGTGACATCAAAGGCTTCATTTGGATAGATCACATCCAATCCAAAGTGTGTAATACCTTTTCTTTCTTCCCGAGTGGGTTTGGCAGAGACAATATTGATCTCTTTATAAATTGAGAGTGAATCCAAAGAGAGTATATGTGCATTCCATTGTTTGGCAATTTTTACAGCCAGAGAAGTCTTTCCTGATGCAGTAGAACCAATAATAGCGATCTGTTTGATATTTTCCATATGCTAATCATATCAAGATAGTGCTAAGTGTTTAGGGTTAAGAGCAAAGAGGGTAAAATAGCGTATGAATTTATTTGACAAAGATAACCGTTTTAATATTGCAAACCTTATTACCTTTGGAAATATAGCCGCCGGATTGATAGCCATACATTTTATTGTTCACGGTGACTATTTTACTGCGATCATTTTAGCGTGGATCGCCGGAGCACTGGATATTGCAGATGGGAAAGTGGCAAGAAAGTACAATCTGTCAACAGAGTTTGGTATACAGGTGGACAGTTTCGCTGACTTTATCTCTTTTGTGGTCATGCCGTCATTCTTACTCTATTATGCCATTACAGAGAAAAGCAGCGGCACTGAACAGCTGATCCTGGGACTGGCCTTTATTTTTTATGTCATTTCGGGCTTAAGGCGTCTGATTGAATTCAATATCAAGGTAGAGGTGGGGGAATCAGCAAAATATTTTACCGGCGTACCCACACCGCTAGGGGCAATACTGCTTTGGATACTTTATTTACTGTTTGCCTACAATATCATTGCAAGCCCTTATGTTATCGGTGTATTGGTACTGCTCATTGCCTGGTCATTGAACAGTAATTTAAAAATCAAACATCCCTAAAAATTTGAAATCAAAAAGTAGAAATGAGACGTGAATAGTTTTAAAAAAAAATTAGCTGATTTTTCTGAGTTGGTGATGTTCAAGCACTCTGTGTTTTCGTTACCCTTCATCTTTATAGCCATGATCGTGGCTTCCTATAGTGACAGCGGGTCAGGATGGTTTGGATGGAAGCTGCTCTTGCTTGGTACGCTGGCTGCTGTGACTGCGCGCAACTTTGCCATGGGTGTCAACCGTTATCTTGACAGAGATATTGACATTTTAAATCCAAGGACCAAAGGCCGTCCCTCTGTTGACGGTAGGGTGTCAAATACACAAATGCTGGGCTTCATTGTTGTTAACGCGGTATTGTTTATGCTTGTAGCCTATTTTGTCAATGACCTGGCATTTAAACTGTCTGTACCGATCTTGATGGTTTTGGCTGCATATACCCTATTCAAACGTTTTTCTGCCGCAGCACATCTCATACTCGGGGTGAGTCTTGGTCTGGCACCCATCGCCGGTGTGGTAGCAGTTTCTGGCGAGATCACACTCTGGTCGATCTATCTTGCTATCGGTGTCATGTTCTGGGTGGCAGGGTTTGACCTTCTCTACTCGCTTCAGGATATCGAGTTTGACAAAGAGAATGGACTGCACTCCATCCCTTCACGTTTTGGTGCAAAAAACACGATGCATATTGCAAAAGTATTTCATCTCCTGGCAGTAGTGTTTTGGGGATTGTTTGTTTTTGATGCAGGACTCGCTATCTGGGCACAGTTGTCAGTTGTGTTCTCTGCATTAATGTTAGGATATGAACACTATCTTGTCAATAAGGATTTTACAAAGATTGACAGAGCATTCTTTACTGTCAATGGTTATTTGGGATTTGTATTTTTGATCTTTATTATTTTGGAGGTGTTATGAGTTATTTAGAGATTTTAACGGGCGCATTCGTACTGGTGCTTATTTTGCTGGTTATGATGCTTGTGAAGAACAGGAAATTGAAAACAGAGATCAGCGTACTCAAAGAGGTATTGGCGGTCAAAGATACCACTATTTTAAACTTTGAAGCTTCTCGTGTTGCCGTGAAAGATGTCATCGAGAATCTCTCAGCACATGAAGAAGTCATGGCACTGGTTGAAGCAGGGGAGAGCCGGACAGAGATCTCTGAGAAAATGGGGATACCGGTGAATAAAATAGAACTCATCATCAAATTTGACAAAATTAAAAAAGAGAAACATCTCTAATGCAGAGTTGGGAAGCCATTCTTCAAAAAGCCTATGCTTCACTTGAAGAGGAGTATCGGTTTTTTCTTGAGAATGACAAAGATTATTTTCCTTCTTCTTCAAACTATTTCAATGCATTCAAAACACTTCCCAGAAACAGAGTAAAATACATTCTTTTCGGGCAGGATCCATACCCTCGAGAAGAGAGTGCGGGAGGGTATGCTTTTATAGATGAGAAAGTAGATACACTGTTTTCGCAGAGAGGTTTGAGTAAAGAGGTGAACCGGGCAACCAGTCTGCGTAACTTCATTAAAATGGCACTGGTTGCCAGAGGTGATCTTGATAAAGATGATACTTCCCAGGAGGCGATAGCAGGGATCGATAAAACACCACTCATCAACTCCATAGAAGAGCTGCGTGTCAATTTTGAAAAGAGTGGTGTATTGCTGCTGAATACGGCACTTATCTTTAGCGATAAAAAATCTTCAGTCAAACATGTAAAAGCGTGGAGACCCTTTATTGCATCACTGTTGGAGGCATTGGAAGAGGATGCTCCAAAACTTATACTTTTCGGTACCCATGCCAAAGCGTTGAAGAAGAAGTTATCGTTGGAGAAGTTTGAGACGATCGAGGTGGAACATCCTTATAATCATACATTTATCAAAAATGCAAAAGCCCTTGCGTTATTTGGACCGATGCATTTACTTGAGAAGTAAAGTTTTTTACTTATTATTTAGCAGCATTCCCTGCAACATTGAGAGGATCCCAGGTTTTTGAAATAGGTGGTGCATAGCAGAAATCCATGAAGCCCAGTTCTGTGGTCGTCATTTTTGCCTTGATGGCCATCGCAATGACATCAATTCGTAATGCGGCATCTTTTTTTCCGAAGATCTCCCCGCCTAAAATGATCTTGCTCTCTCTTTCATAGACAAGTTTAATGTAGATGTCTTCCTGCCCGGGATAATAGTTTGTCTGGTTCTTGTCTTTAATAAATACGGTATTACAGATAAAGCCGGCTGCTTCTGCTCCGGCCTCATCCAAGCCGGTTCTTGCCGCTTCACAGTCCATGACCTTGATACAGGAGGAACCCAGTGAGCCTGGGTAAACGGCATCGCCTCCTGCCATATTGGTACCGGCAACACGACCAAGTTTATTGGCTCCTGTTGCCAGAGGGAGGTAGACATCTTTTTTACTTACTATGTGCGGTACAGTGGCACAGTCCCCTGCCGCATAAATATCTGTCACAGAGCTTTCTCCTCTTTTATTGACGATCACCGCACCATTGTCCAATCTTTTGATAGGCGTATCTTTTAAAAATTCTGTATTGGGTTTGAATCCTGTGGCGATGATGACAAGGTCAGTGCTGTAAGTGTTTTTATCTGTCTCTACACGTGCTACGGTATTTTCACCTTCAAAGCCCTTCACTGCTTCATTTAAAATGAGTTCTACTCCGTGTGAGCGCAGCTCTTCCTGCATCAGGTCTGTAATGCGCTCATCAAAAAGCCGGTTGAAGACTCTGGATGAACGTTGAATGAGTCGTACATGTTTTCCAAGATTTTTCATGGCTTCCACCACTTCTATCCCAATGAAACCCCCACCTATAATGGTGATATCTCTGATCTCCTCTTTCATGGCGATCTCTTTGAGCTTTTGTCCGTCCTCCATTTTGGTCAAGGTAAAAATATTGGATAGATCAAGGTTTTTAAAAGGCGGTTTGATGACATTGGCACCGGTTGCGATCATCAGTTTGTCATAGTGCTGTGTAAAGGTCTCTCCTGTTTGCAGATTCTTGACTTCTATGCTTTTCTGTTCCGAAGAAAGTGAGAGGACTTGATGCTCTGTCTGAACATCTATGCCCGCCTCTCGCATCTTGTCTACCTTACGTGCGATCATGTAGTTTGGATCCTGAAAGAAATCTCCAACATAATAGGGAAGTCCGCAGGCGCCAAAGGAAATAATATCACCCATCTCATAAACGATGATCTCGGCCTCTCTGGAAACACGTCTTGCTTTCGCCGCTGCACTCATACCCGCGGCTATACCGCCAATGATGACTATTTTCATTTGGAACTCCTGTAAAGAGAATATACTGCAGGTATAGTACATTGATTTTTTTAAGAGTTTGCTAAAGTGCTTGTTACTTAAGTGAGGTGGAATTGTGTTAACGGTGTATTGAAGATTTGTAATGGTGGCGCTGGACGGAATCGAACCGCCGACACAAGGATTTTCAATCCTTTGCTCTACCGACTGAGCTACAGAGCCACATTTAAGACGTGATGTCTTTGTAAGAGGGTGAAATTATAACACTGAAACCTTAAAATAAAAAGGGGAAACTGTAAAAATTCCTATTTTTACAGTTTTTTTACCAACTCCATGAAACTTTCACCTCTGTGTTTATATGAAGTAAACTGATCAAAACTTGCCGCTGCTGGGGAGAGCAGTGCTACCGAATCCCCATCCAATGCTTTATCAATATGCTCGATGGCTTTTTCTATGGTTTGTGATTCTACAGCTTCAATATTATAATTTTCTGCAAGATCCAAAAGTCTTTGGTTATTTGCCCCAATGGTATAGAGTGTAAGCTGTAATGGCTGCATAACGGCAAAGAGTGGGTTCAGGTCGACACCCTTGTCGTCGCCTCCCAGGATGAGGTGGATATGTTTGTCCGCATATCCTTTGACGGCTTGCAGCGTGGCATCCAGGTTGGTCGCTTTGGAATCATTGACCCAGAGACGGCCTTGGCTGTCTTTGAGCTCTTCCTGTCTGTGGGCATCACGTTTGAAATCATTCAGCAGTGCATAATTTGTTTCATCAAAAAGGACTTTGGTGATGGCAAGCGCAAGCAGGGCATCTTGCAAAAAAGCGCCTTTGTAATTGAGTTTCGATGCATCGAGGGTAAAGTAGTCACATAAAAAAGCATCGCTGTCATACTCGACCACATAGGCATCTGTTTTTGGAAGGTTTAGCCCTTTTGGTACCAGGGCAAGCTCTCCCTCTTTCATGGTGAGTAAAGGTTTCAGCTTATCTGCCTCATACGCCTCCTCTGTGCCGTGCCAGTCCAGATGGTCCGGGGTAATAGGCAGAAGCAGGTAAATGTCAGGTGATGCCGTATGGGTATGATGCAGGGTGTAGGAACTTGATTCCAAGACCCAGATGGGGGCATCCGTGTCCAGATCAGCAAGCGGTGTTCCGATGTTGCCGCCACTCAGTGCACCTCTTTTTTCCAAAAGATGTGTCAGCATTTGAGTCGTGGTTGTTTTCCCGTTGGTTCCTGAGATCCAGATACTGAATGGCATCTCTTCGGTAAAATAGTCATATTCGCTCAGGGCATGTTTTGCTTTTTTCAAAAGAGGATGACCCGGCTTCAGGCTGGGGGTGATGACCTCGAGATCACTTTTGTCAGGATTGAACAGAGCAGAAGGTAAAATGTGGTTGTTCAAATCATCGGTATAGGGTTTTTTACAGTTATCATCAAAAAATGTACAGCCGCCGCCAAGTTTTGCGGCAATAGCTCTGGTGGTAAGTCCGTATCCAAAGAGAGTTGGCTTCATTTATCTGATCTTAAAGGTAATGAGTGCAAGGATATTGGTAAGAAAAGCGATCATCCAGAAACGAATGATGATCTTGTTCTCGGCCCATTCTTTAAGTTCAAAGTGATGGTGGATCGGTGCCATACGGAAAATACGCTTTTTACGTAGCTTATAAGAACCTACCTGAAGGATGACGGAAACGGTTTCCATGACAAATACAAAACCGATCAGTATAAGCAGTATTTCACTTTTACCAATAATGGCGAGATATGCCAGAAAACCACCAATTGCCAAACTTCCAGTATCTCCCATGAAAATTTCTGCCGGGTAACAGTTATACCATAGAAAACCAAGTAATGCACCGGCAAGTGCAAAGGCGAGGACAACAAGTTCCCCCACCCCTGGGATATGTGGTATCAAAAGGTATGCTGCTGCACCGGCATGTCCTGTAACATAAGCAATAGCACCAAGCGAAAAGAGTGATGTGATAGAAGGTACGGTTGCCAAGCCGTCAAGCCCATCTGTCAGGTTAACAGCATTGGTTGTAGCGAGAAAAATGAGTACCCAGAACGGAATAGCAAAATATCCCATATCAAATAACGGTTTTTTGACGAATGGCACATAGAATTCTGTAGGGAAACCGACATAAATGAGCAGTCCTATTGCCATTAAAGCAACAATGATCTGCAGACCCATTTTCCCCCGCGGTGTAAGTCCCTCAAGATTGTCTCCCGAAAGGATCTTTCCTACGTCATCTTTAAATCCGACCAACCCAAACCCGACCAGGGTAATGAGACCTCCCCAGACATAAGGGTTTGCAAGGTCTATCACGATGAACGCAGCAAGGATAGTGGCGCCAAGAAAGACCGCTCCACCCATGGTAGGTGTTTTGCCTTTACTCTCATGTGCCGCAACATATTTGCTGATAGGCTGATTTGCATTTTTAGAGATCGCCCAGACAAGATATTTCGGCATCAACATGAGAACAAGAATAAAAGCCAATAAGAAGGCAAGCCCTGCACGTATGGAGATATATCCGAAGAGGTGCATGTGTAGGAGGTTGTTAAGTTCATAGACCATGAGAATCTTTCTTGATTGTATTTAAAGGAGTATTCTACTATTATTTCAATTAAAAGATACGAAGAGATAAAAGTATGAATATTCAGAAAACAATTTTAATTATCACCGATGGGATAGGACATAAACAGGAGGGTACATGTAATGCCTTTAAAGATGCGACAAAACCAACTTATGACAAGTTGTTTAAAAGTGCTCCACATACACTTATCTCTACCCATGGTCTAAGTGTGGGTCTGCCTGAAGGGCAGATGGGAAATTCCGAAGTGGGGCATATGACCATTGGTTCAGGTCGTATTTTGTATCAGGATCTGGTGAAGATCTCCCTGGCACTTGAAGACGGGAGTATCAAGGATAATACTGTCATTGCCGAGATCATGCAGAAGAGTGAGCGTTTACACTTGATCGGGCTGCTTAGTGACGGGGGCGTTCATTCGCATATTGAACATATTATCGGGTTTGCCAGACTGGCAAAAGAGAGAGGGCAGAAAGTATTTTTGCATTTGATCACGGATGGCAGGGATGTCAGTCCGACCTCTGCGAAGACCTACCTTGAACAGATCGAAAAAATTTGTGATGAGAATATTGTTATCGCTACGATTGGTGGGCGTTTTTATACGATGGACAGAGACAACCGCTGGGAACGGGTGGAAAAAGGATACAGAGCGATCGCGGAAGCGACACCTTCTACTACCTTGTCTCCTGAAACCTATGTGGATGCATCCTATGCCAAAAATGAAACGGACGAGTTCATTGAACCGGTAGCATTTGAGGGATATGACGGTATGAAAGAAGGTGATGCCGTGATCATGGCCAATTTCCGTTCGGACAGAGTCAGGGAGATCACCGCTGCCCTGGGTGATGAAACATTTTCTGCCTTTGAACGAAACTACATCCCGTTGCATATTGCCACAATGACACAGTATGATGCTTCCTTCCCTTTCCCTGTGATCTTTCCGAAGAAAGCTCCGGAACATACCCTGGCAGAAACGATCTCTGCTGCGGGATTGAGACAACTTCATACAGCAGAGACGGAGAAGTATGCTCATGTGACCTTCTTCCTGAATGGTGGGGTGGAAGAACCGATGATCGGTGAAAGCCGTGTGCTTATTCCCAGTCCGGATGTCAAGACCTATGATATGAAGCCTGAAATGTCTGCACCGGAAGTGGGGGAAGCGGTACGTAAAGCGATGGATGAAGCCTACGACTTCATCGTAGTGAACTTTGCCAATGGTGATATGGTCGGGCATACCGGAAATTATGATGCTGCACGGGTTGCGGTGAATGTCGTGGATAAAGAGCTGGGTCTCATCATAGAAAAAGCAAAAGCAGACGGCTATGCAGTCGTATTGACCTCTGACCACGGGAACTGTGAAGAGATGTGTGACAGAGAAGGGCATACTTTGACGAATCATACCGTAGGTGAAGTATGGTGTTTTGTCCTTGCAGATGGCGTTACAGAACTAAAAGAGGGTGGCGGTCTGAATAATGTAGCACCGACAGTTTTGGCACTGATGGGACTTGAAATACCTGAAGAGATGGATGCATCACTTCTCAAATAGGACAGAGAAGAGATTTTTAGCATTTTTTTTTACATTGTGGTACAATAAAGTCAAACTAATATTGAATTTAGGTGGTTTGTTATGGAAAAGAAAATAAAAGAATCAGTAGGAACACTGTTAGCGCATATTATTAAAATAGACAACAGGGATGTTAAAAAAGAAGCACCGCTTTTTTGTGAGATCATGGGACAGAATTTTGAATGTAATTCTGATGAGGCTGAGACTTTTCTCTATGCCATGATGAACAAGGATTATGACCTTGATAAGCATATTGAGATCATCAATGATGCGTTGTGTGATGATAAACTCTCAAAATTTCATCTTCTTGAACAGTTGAATCATATCATTTACTCTGATACGATATCTGAAGAAGACTATAAGGTATTTGAAGACATAAAAGAGCGTCTGTTCGCATGTTGATGCAGGGTCGGTTTAAATCGACCCTATCTTAAATTTAACAATAAGGAAGTAGTAAAGAATGAAATTTTCAGGAAGCAATGTACTTGTCACAGGGGCAAGCAGGGGTATTGGTGCGCAAATCGCAAAAACTTTGGCAGGAATGGGACTTAAAGTATGGGTCAATTACAGATCCGGTGAAGCAGAAGCAAATGCAGTCAAAGCTGAGATAGAAGCTGCAGGAGGGGAAGCTGAGATCATCGGTTTTGATGTGAGTAATGAAGAAGCCTTTGTTGCCGCGATCAAGACTGTTGTAGAGGCAGACGGAGAACTCTCTTATCTTGTCAACAATGCGGGGATCACCAAGGACAAACTTGCCATGCGTATGAAAACAGATGATTTCATGTCTGTGATCGAAGCCAATTTAAAATCCACCTTCATAGGATGTCGCGAAGCAGTGAAAGTCATGGGTAAAAAACGTTTTGGTTCCGTAGTGAATATTGCTTCTATTGTAGGAGAAACTGGCAATGCTGGGCAGACGAACTATGCGGCAAGCAAAGGCGGTACGATCGCCATGACAAAAAGTTTTGCCATTGAAGCGGCACCACGGAATATCCGCTATAATACGATCACTCCGGGATTCATTGCCACAGAGATGACAGATGTGCTTAAAGATGAGGTTAAAAATGCTTTTACAGCTAAAATACCTATGGCACGATTTGGTGAACCTAAAGAAGTTGCAGAGGCCGTAGCCTTTTTGCTTTCCGACCACGCTTCTTATATTACGGGTGAAACACTTAAAGTAAATGGCGGAATGTTTATGTAATTTCATCTGAGATTACATAAAATTAGAAATTAGAAATTGGGGAAGCTTTGTCTGTAAAAATCTTATTGTTGGAAGATGATAAGCTCTTCAATGAAACCCTTCAGGACTTTCTGGAAGAGGAGGGTTTTGAGCTGGATCATGCATTAGACCCCTACTCCGCACTGGAATTAACGTATAAAAATATCTATGACCTTTATCTTTTTGATGTGAACCTTCCTTATGAAAGCGGTTTCGACATGCTTTCCAAACTTCGCCAAAGCGGAGACACGACACCCACGATATTTTTAACCTCCAGAGAGGATAAAGCTTCTTTGAAAGAGGGCTTTGAGGTCGGTGGGGATGATTATATGAAAAAACCGATCGATCTGGATGAGCTTTTGCTTCGTATCTCTGCATTGATGCGCAGACAGACAAGGAATGAGAAGTTGACGATCGGAGAATACAGTCTGGATATGCTCTCTAAGACCCTGTATCGTAATGATGAAGCTTTGGATGTGACTAAAAAAGCGATAGAACTTCTGGTACTTCTCCTGCAGTCGAATGGAGAGGTCGTAAGTTCTAATGAGATCAAGAGCAGGCTTTGGGCAGCAGGAAAAAATGCAAGCGATGGATCACTGCGGGTGTATATTACGCAACTGAAAAAGTATTTTTCAGATAATATAGTCAATGTACGCGGCATCGGGTATAAATGGGTACCGTAAAAAAGAGAACCTTATTGGCTGCATTGGGGTACTTCTCCTCAGTAGCGATACTCTTAAGTTTTATCTACTGGTTTTTAAGGAATGAAGGATTTTCCGAATCAAACTATCTTGTGGCTTCACTGTTGGTTCTCTTTCTGGCAGCAGGCTGGGGATACATTATCGCTTCACATCTCCTCGCTCCCAAAGTACTGCAGGATGCGAATCTTTCACAGTTGAGTTCTGAGATCCTGCATGAATTGAATATCCCCCTTTCTACTATTAAAGCGAATACCGTACTGTTGGAAAAACGTTTGGATGATGAGAAAAGTTTAAAACGTTTAAAACGTATTGAAGCCTCTTCCGTCAGGTTGGAAAGACTCTACAGAGAGCTGGTCTACAGTATCAATAAAGAGATACACCCTGTTCAAAAAGAAGAATTTTCACTCCTGGATCTGCTTAAAGAGCGTGTAGAGATATTTGAAGCCTACGATCGGAACCATTTTGAGCTGCATGTAGAGAATATCTTCCTGAATACAGACAAGATCGGTTTTGAAAAAATGATCGATAATCTGCTTATGAATGCCATGAAATACTCTTCCAAAGCGTCTCCTATAAAAATCACATTGAAAGAGAATACTCTTGTGATCGAAGACCAAGGGATAGGCATGGATGAAACACAGTTGCTCAGGGTCTATGAACGTTATTATCAAGGTGACAGCCAGCATGAAGGACAGGGGATAGGTTTGGCACTTGTAAAGTCTTACTGTGATGAAGTAGGTATAGAAATACAGATAAGGTCACAAAAAGAAAAAGGCACTTCTCTCTTCCTCGCATTAAACAATTTGCTGTGAATATTATTCTCAAGTGTTAAATTAGTGTTAAATTCTTGATGTAAATCAAGTATATTTATAATCATGTTTTGTTATAATTAACTGTGTTTGATAATAGTAATAAGGAAATCTTATTTTTATTATCAGATTAGCGTTGGTTTAGAAAATTTTAAACCTGTTTTATAATCGTAATTTGGAGGAGGAAAAATGAATTACAAACTTAGTAAGCTCACATCTCTTTTCCTTGGTTCTGCATTGAGTGTAACAACACTTTTCGGTGCTAGTGCCTTGGATAAAGTCATGAAAGAGAGAGGTTTGACGCAAACAGATCTGCTTGCGGCAGCCAAAACATATACGCCAAGCGGCGGACGAGACAAATATATCATATTCAGTTCAGGTGGACAGTCCGGGCAAATGATGGTCTATGGTGTGCCGTCAATGAGAATTCTTAAATACATTGCTGTATTTACGCCGGAACCATGGCAGGGATGGGGTTATGATGATGACACCAAAAAAATACTTGCAGAAGGTAACATTAGAGGTAAAACGATCACGTGGGGTGATACACACCACCCGGGACTTTCAGAAACAAATGGTAGATATGATGGTAAATGGCTGGTTATTAACGATAAAGCCAACCCTCGTCTTGCCGTTATCGACCTGAAAGACTTTGTTACCAAGCAAATCGTTGTAAACCCTGTATTCAAATCAGATCACGGTGGAGCATTCTTCACACCAAACTCTGAGCATATACTTGAAGCATGTCAATATGCTGCACCTTTTGATAACAATTATCACGCGATAGAAGATTATAAAGAAACATACAGAGGCGGTGTGACCGTATGGAAATTCGACCCTAAAATTGGTAGAATTGATCCAGATAAATCATTTACCATTGAAATGCCTCCTTATATGCAGGATCTTTCAGATGCAGGTAAAGAAGCAAGTTTTGGATGGGGTTTCACGAACTCATTTAACTCTGAAATGTATACCGGTGGTATCGAAAAAGGTCTTCCTCCATTTGAAGCAGGTATGAGTCGTAACGATACAGACTTTTTACATGTGTATAACTGGAAAAAACTTGCAGAGTTGGCAAAAGATGAGAAGAACGTCAAGATCATTAACGGAACAAGGGTTATTCCTATTGAAGTTGCCGTAAAGAATGATGCACTTTTCCTAATTCCTGAGCCAAAATCACCACATGGTGTGGATGTTACTCCAGATGGTAAATATATTATCGTTTGTGGTAAATTGGATACACATGCCACTGTCTTTGATTTTGCAAAGATCCAGGATGCGATCAATCATAAAGCCTATGTGGGTAAAGATCCATATGGTATACCTATTTTGGATATGAAGAAAACAATGCACTGTCAGGCTGAGTTGGGTCTTGGACCACTTCACAATCAAATTGGTCCAAACTGGAAAGAAAATGGAGAAATATACACTTCACTCTATGTTGATTCACAAGTAGTAAAATGGAATTACCTTACTTGTAAAGTAGAAGATAGACAGAATGTTAACTATAACATTGGTCACTTATGTGGAATGGAAGGTAAAACAGAAGATCCTCAGGGTGAGTATATCATTGCACTTAACAAGTTGGCGATCGACAGATTTAACGAGATCGGACCTTTGCACCCGCAAAACCACCAGTTGATCGATATTAGTGGTAAGAAGATGCAGTTGCTTTACGATATGCCGGTACCATTGGGTGAACCTCACCAGGCAGTAGCAATCAGAGCAAGTAAATTGAACCCAGAAGTACGTTACAAAATGGGTACAAATGCATTTACAGGTAAAACGCACGTAGGTAAGACACTTGCAGGACAAGAGAAGATCGTTAGAAAAGGAAATCATGTATACGTGTATGGAACTGTGGTTAGATCACATATCAATCCGGAACATGTTACTGTAAACAAAGGGGATACGGTCACTTTCTATTTGACAAACCTCGAAAGAGCTGAAGATGAGACACACGGATTTACAGTAGATACCTATAATGTACATACATCATTAGAACCAGGTAAAACAGTAGCCGTAACTTTCAAAGCAGATCTTGAAGGTGTTTTCCCTTATTACTGTACAGAATTCTGTTCAGCACTTCACTTGGAAATGATGGGTTACCTTTTGGTAAAAGATCCAAACAAGAAGTATACAGCAGCGAAGAAACTTAAAATGGCAACAATGTCTCCTGAACAACTCAAAAAAGAGTATGATCAGACAGTAGCAGTAAATACTGCGACAGATGCTGTAATCCAATCTGTTGTGAAGTTCCTTAAAGAGAACCATTATGAGAAGTATCCGACGATCAAAGCATTGGTTGAAGATGCACTGGATCAGTATGGCAAGATCGCTGAGCAGAAAAAACTTTCTGATGAAGCAGTGAAAGCCGGAGATATGGACAAAGCAATCCTATTCGAAAATATGATCTGGCAATATATGGTTAAAACGGCTGATGTTGGGATAAGAGCGAAAGATCTCTTGGTCAAAAAAGTAGCAAAACCTATGAGTGATGCCGCACAGCGTGGTGAAGTTGCTTATAAAGAGGGCGGATGTAACGGATGTCACGTTATTGGTAAAGTCTCCTCAGGACCTGACTTGACAGGTGTGTTACAAAGACATGAAAATGGTGAAGAGTGGGCGAAACAGTGGATTCTACATCCTGAAAAAATGTATGATGATGCTTATATTAAGTCTATGATCAACTACTTCAATCTACGTATGCCTAACCAGGGTATGACAGAAGAACAAACGAACGATATCATTGAATACCTCAAATGGATCGATGAGAACGCTAACCTCTTCTAGAAACGAATAAAGTACAAGGGATATTATACTCCCTTGTATGATACTTATAATCTCTACTTATTTTTATGAACTATAATAAAACTTGATGAATATCAAGTAACTTTATACTAATCTTCAGTAAAATGGACAATATATATAGCTATCTTGAAATGCTTAAGATACAAGCATTTCAAGATAGCTACTCAAAAAAAAGGATATAAGATGAGTTCTTTGGCAAAGTCAAGAATATTTACACTGTTGGCACTGGGCATATTGCTTTATTGGTTTGTTATTCCTGCTGTATTCACACATAATGTGGTGGAAATGGGTCGGCAGGGCAAAGGGGAACAGCTTTCACCACTAACGATCAAAGTATGGGATTATTACCAGAAAGGAAGATATGTCTCTCCCAATATTCCAAAAGAAGATGCAACTGATCTGAAAAAAAGAATTGAAGATGATATGGAGTTGAATGTGGTGACTGCACCCATCTGGTATGTTTCCCTGGAGGCTCCAAACTATCCGAAAGATGCATTTCCTGAAGGAATTCCAGTCTTTTATCACTTTGACGGTTTTTCCGGTGATGTACATGAAATGAATACGATCAACCACTATATCGGTATGGATCCTATGGAAAGAGGTGCACCTTATCTTCGTATGTTAGCGCCGTATACATTGATCTTTGTTGCATGGCTTTTTGTGATGTTCATGATCTACAATAATAGATTCTTTAATTTACTGATGCTGATACCGGTAGCCTTACCTGTGATCTTTATCGGGTTTTATTCCTATTGGCTTTATTGGTTTGGGCATCACATGCATGACTGGGGTGCCTTTAAGATCAAGCCCTTCACGCCTACGGTATTTGGTGATGGTAAAGTGGCACAGTTTACAACGCACTCCTATCCTTCCATTGGTTTCTGGCTTCTGGTTGCAGTGAGTATTTTGAGTATTCTGGCACTTGCGGCAAAAAGAAAATATCAGAAAAGTCAAGAAGCAGCCTAAGATGATTAAATCTATCATAGTCTCTCTGTTTGCTATAGTGAATCTATTACAGGCAAACAATGTATTGCAAGAGGCTATTGATAAGGCGAGACCTGGATCCTTATTGGCATTGCCGGCAGGTGTGTATCATGGCAATATCATTATTGACAAGCCCTTGATCATAGACGGTAAAGATCAAAAATCTATCATAGAAGGAGATGGAAATGGTACGGTTGTGACCATTCTTAGTTCCGGAGTGACGCTTAAAAATCTTACGATTAGACACAGCGGTGAAGAACACGAGCGGGTAGATGCCGGTGTGGCACTTAAAAAAGTGGATCAGTGTAGTGTGCTGAATTGCAAGATCGTAGATTGTCTTTTTGGTATTGATATGAGTCAAGTCACACGTTCTGAAATAAACAATAATTATATTGAGTCCAAACCTTTTGACCTGGGTCTCAGAGGTGACGGTATACGTCTATGGTACAGTAATGACAACCATTTAAGTAAAAATCATTTATATCGTTCGCGTGATTTTGTGGTTTGGTATTCTCATGGTAATCTTATTGAAGAGAATCAGGGAGAGTTTGGTCGCTACTCTTTACATTTTATGTATACCGGTAAGAATATAGTGAAGAATAATACGTACAAACATAATTCGGTAGGTATCTTTTTTATGTATTCCCAAGATACTGTAGCCACCGGAAATCTCATTGAAAATTCACTGGGAACCACAGGATTGGGAATTGGTATGAAAGATGCCAGTAATTTTGTGTTGAAGAACAATACGATCATTTATTGCGCCAGAGGCTTGTTCATTGACCGTTCACCGTATGAACCGGATACCGTGAATGTGATCGAAGATAATAGAATTATTTACAACAGTGAGGGGATACATTTTCACTCACTCAGTGTAAATAACAGATTTATAAACAATATTTTCAAAGGTAATATTGAGAATGTGATCAATGATTCTTATAATTCAAAAATGACCAAAAATTATTTTGATGGTAACTATTGGGATGATTATGAAGGATTTGACAGAGATGGTAACGGTATAGGAGATGGTCCCTATAACTATTATAGTTATGCCGATAAAATATGGCTGCTCAATCCGAATATCAAATTTTTTTACGGTTCACCCGTAATTTCAATCTTGAATTTTTTGGCAAAATTGGCACCATTTTCAGAGCCGGTATTGCTGTTAAGTGATAAACATCCTAAAATGCATGAAGGAAAAGTGTAATGGAAGAGAAAAAAATAACTCCGAAAGAAGAACAGAATAGACGACAGTTTATGAAGCAGGCAGCTGGTCTGGGTGTACTTGGTATCGCGGCAGCAGGAGGTATCTGGGCTGCAAAAGATTTTAAATCCGACAAAGAGAGACTCAGACCTCCCGGTGCTGTGGAAGAAGACCGTTTTCTTACGATGTGCATCAAATGCGGACAGTGTCTGCAGGTGTGCCCTTATGATTCTATTGAATTGGAAGATATTGACGGTAAAGCAAGTGTGGGAACTGCATATATTGATCCTCTGGCAAGAGGGTGTTACCTTTGTGAAGCCTTTCCCTGTGTACTTGCCTGTCCCACAGGTGCGCTTGATCATGAATCCAATGTCATAGAAAATGTACATATGGGTATGGCCATCGTTGTAAATGAAAGTGCCTGTCTTGCTCTGGAAAATAAAAAAGTCAGCAAAGAGATGATCGCCCGGATTTATGACCATACAAAAGTGATTTCTGATCAGGAGAAACAAAATGTTAAAGTAGAGATCTATAACACTGATCCGGAAAAAGTCATTTTACAAAAGAAACTTTTACAAAAATTGAGTGAGCAGGAGGGTAAGAATTGCAGCATATGTGCAGATATGTGTCCTTTTACTCCTGACCCAAGTACGGCGATCGGTATGGTTTCCAAAGAGGGGGGGCTTTTCCCAGAGATCCGTGATGCCTGTGTAGGTTGCGGTGCCTGTGTAGAACTCTGTCCGACAAAAGTATTACAGATCCTTCCGTATGCAACATATGCGGATGTATATGGAAAAAAAGGAGCAAGGAATGTATAAAAGATCGTGGATACTTCCCCTCAGTATGGCATTATTCCTGCTGAATGGTTGTGGAAAAACAGAGACGAGCACAGACGCAAATGAAGTGAAGAGTGCAGAAAATATTGTGGTGACGGAAAATGCTGTTAAAACGCTCAAAAAGAGTGATGACAGCAAGGAGAACAGTGGTCAGTTTTATTACTCTTACAATAAAGAGAAAGGTGAGAGTACATACGATGCGGAGACATCAAAGATCAGAACAGAACTGGATGCTTACAAAGATATCCGCTCTCCTTATGAAAGAGTACAAATGACTCTTATGATCAATGAACTCAGCCCTGACTATCGGCTTTTATGTTCAGCGTGCCATGATGATTATGCCAATGGTGTGGTAGGGCCTGCACTTCTAGATAAAAATGCAACCTATATCTTTCATCGTATCCTTGAATTTAAAACAGGCGAAAAGAACAATCCTCTTATGAAACAGCTTGTCAACAATATAGATGAGAAGAGACTTAAAGCAATTGCTAAAGAGATAGAAAGATTCAACATACAAATTAAAGAATTAAGGAGCAAAAAATAATGAAACATATCATAGCGGGAATCACGACACTTTTGGCGCTGGGCGCAATGTTTTTAGTATTTCAATCTGATAAAGAGGTAGATAAACTGAGTCATATCAACAAATTTATTGCAAAAACAGAAATTAAAGTGAAATTGGATAATTCTCAACAGCAAAGAGAACAGACTACTGAAACAGATGCAAAATCAATAGATGCAGAACAGAAACAGAAACAGAAAGAACTTGATGATAAGCTTCAGGCATTGAAGAATAAAGCAGGAAATGTGGCTGGGTTCAAGGTGAGTTCATTGTACAGACAGAAGTGCTCTTCCTGCCATGGTGTTAACGGTGAGGGGATTATTGGTCCTAAGTTGATCGGTGACAGTGCTGAAAAAGTGTATAGTGCATTGGTAGATTTCAAATCAGGGAAACGAAAAAATTATGTCATGTACGGGTTGTTGAGTAAAATGGATGATGGTCAATTGAAATCACTCTCTGATGAGATTGGAACATTTGAGCAAAAAAAGAACGCGCAGTAATTGTAACACCGGACATAAAAAGGATAACAGATGGATAGATATAATGGTAGTGTTAAAGAGATTGTCAGGGCATCACTGCTGAGTACACTCTATTACAAAAACAGTAATGGTAAATTCAGATTGACCATTAGAGCATGGCGATGGTTAAGTATTTTTATCATCAATCTGCTTTTTTTCCTTTCTTTTCATATCGACCTGCAACTTCTGGAGGGTACACTGAACGGTTCCCGAATGTTTGGGTTTCATTTGATCGATCCTTTTACTGCCTTGGAAATATTTGCATCAGAACATCATTTTCATATTAACGTCATCATCGGAAGCGTGACCTTGATCGTGTTTTATCTGCTGGTGGGAGGGAAAGCATACTGTTCATGGGTATGCCCCTATGGTTTCCTCAGTGAACTTGGGGAACATCTTCATCAGATACTGCTTCGCAAAAAAATAATTAAAGAACGCAAGTTTGATCCCAATATCCGATTTGTATTTTGGGTGATCTTTCTTGTAGCCGCTGCCGTAGACGGATATCTGGTATTTGAAGTGATCAACCCTATCGGCTATATCAGTCGTGCGATCACTTATGGATGGAGTCTGGCATTGATATGGGTACTTGTGGTGCTGGCGATGGAAACATTCTACTCCAGAAGAGCATGGTGTAAATATATTTGTCCGGTAGGAACAACGTACAATATGCTTGGATGGGTAAGTATGACCAAAGTACAGTGGGATATGAATAAATGTGACCACTGCGGTGCCTGCCTGAATGCCTGCTTTGAAGAACATGTACTCGAATTCATTAAACCAAAACATGATAAAGAACGTGCCCAAAAAGGCATAGAAAAACAATTGGTGGTCAATGGAGACTGTACAATGTGTGGTAGATGTTTTGATGTGTGTCATACAGATGCATACAATTATGAATTTAGACTAAAGGATCTTGTGTAAATGTTAGCTATTGCCAAAAATGTCACAAAAAGTTTTATGGGCACCAAGGTGCTTGACAATGTGAATTTGACTATCAACCAGGGAGACCGTATTGCCATGATGGGTCCAAATGGTGCGGGTAAAACGACAATTGTACGGGCACTGCTCGGGTTTTATCATATTGACAGTGGAGAAATTAAAGTAAACGGTGCAGATCCGATCAAAAACAGGGTGGATGTATTGAAAAGTATCAGCTTTATCCCTCAGCTGCCTCCTCCAGTCAGATTAAGTATTGAGGAGTTACTCTCTTTTGTAGAGAAAAGTTCAGATATTTCAAGAGAAAAAATATTTGAAGAATCAGGCAGAATGGATCTGGATCTGAAAAATCAGTTAAACAAGCCTTTCTTCAAACTCTCTGGAGGTATGAAGCAGAAACTTCTTATTGCTATTGCATTGTCTAAAAAAAGTAATCTGCTTATTTTTGATGAGCCTACTGCCAATCTTGATCCCAAAGGGAGAGAAAAATTTTATGAACTGCTTACAGAAATTGATCCGGCATGTTCTACGCTTTTTATTACCCACCGGCTTGATGAGATAGAAGGTCTGGTCAATCGCAAGATTTATATGGATCTCGGAAAGGTGGTAGAAGATGAAAAAATTTAGTTTTCTTTTTTTGACACTCTTTTTCCTGTTTGGATTTTCAGGATGCGAAAAGAAACCTATAGGTGATGTGCAACAGATGCATTGGGACAGAGATATGTGTGAACGCTGTCAAATGGCGATCAGCGAGCGAAAATTCGCAGTACAGGTGATTGACCCCAAAACAGGAAAAGATTATAAATTTGATGATATCGGTTGTGCAGTACTTTGGCTAGAGGAAGAGAAAATACCCTGGAAGAATCAGGCGATCCTCTGGATCACCGATGCCAAAACAGGTGCATGGATCGATGCTCGGAAAGCACAATATGTCAGTGGTGCCATTACACCTATGGCATACGGTTTCGCTGCCTATTCCAAAGCAACCGTACCCAAAGGAGCCAAAGTGTTTGACTATGCTTATGTAGCACAGAAAATAGAAGAAAAAGAAAAAGAAAATTCAAAAAAAGTAAAGGCGTACTAATGAAAAATCTTTTACTGATCGCCTATTTGGACGTGAAAGAGTCACTGCGTTCAAAATGGTTTTATGTCTACTCTGTCGTATTTGGCGGCCTGATGGCTCTTTTCTTCATTACCGGGGTCTCTGACTCTGTGGTTATGGGCTTTACCGGACTGAGTCGTATGCTCCTTATCTTTATACAGGTGACCATTATTATTTTACCGATCTTTATTTTGATCACGACGGTGAAATCTATCTCAGGTGACAGGGAGAGTAATGTGCTGGAATATATGCTCTCTTTTCCTGTTTCTTTGAAAGATTATTATTGGGGGAAAATGCTGGGGCGTTTTGCAACAGTTTTTTTGCCTGTATTTCTGGCATTGATATTAGGTGTGATCTTTGGCCTGTTCAAGGGCGGTGCTCTTCCCTGGAAGATGATCTTTCTCTATTCGGCACTTTTGTTCTCTTTGAGTTTTATCTTTTTGGGATTGGCATTTTTCCTCTCAACCATACTTAAGTCAACCGATATAGCCTTGGGAGCTTCTTTTGTCGTCTGGATCGCATTGTTGGCATTTATCGATATTGCACTTATGGGCTTGATGCTGCAAAACAGAGTGAGTGATGAATTGATCATTACACTGGCGATGCTCAACCCCATAGAGGTGTTCCGTATTGGGGCCATTTCACTGTTTGATCCCGAGTTGACGGTGATCGGCCCTGTAGCCTACTATCTGCTTGATACACTTGGTTCTGTATGGTTGATCATCTATGCTTTTGTTTACCCTATTGTGATAGGATTAATACTCGCCTATTTGGGATATGTTGCATTTAGAAAAAAAGATCTTTTGTAAGGAAAAACAATGAAAAAAATAATTTTACTGATATCTGTTGCCTCACTTTTAATGGCAGAAACGCCGCAACCTTTTAAGGCAAAAACAGTACAGTCTACACAACCTTTCACGGGCAGTATTACAAAGCTGCAGGAAAAGCTTGACCCTGTGTTCAGTATCCCTATGGACAAATATCCAAAATGGCATTGTGAAGCTGTGCTTAAAAATGGTCACACTGAAACATTTATCTCTGTGAAGTCGATGATGCAGGTCTATTTGCATCAGGAGTATTTTCTCAAACGAAATCTGCTTAAAGACAAAATAGATAAAATATATGTGAAAGACTATCTTACGGGAGAAAAAGTCAATGCCAAACAGGCAGTGTATGTTTTTGGAAGTAGAATTGAAGGACCCCACGGTGATGACTTGATCCCGTTTTCCACTGAGACCAATGCAAAGCTGTTCATGATGAAGCATGGCGGTACGAAACTGCTGCCTTATTCTAAAATAACGACAGGATTGTTAAGATATTTAGACATGTAAAAGGATAAGCGTATGAAAAGACCAGAACCCATTAATGAAGAGATAGAATTAAAAAACAATGTATATATAGAGAGTGATACTGACCTTAAGGGAATTATTACTTATGTCAATGATTATTTTGCAGAAATTTCCAGATATACCAAAGAAGAACTTGTCGGGCAGCCACACAGTATTGTACGCCATCCTGATATGCCAAAAGTACTTTTTAAGATACTCTGGGATCGTATTCAAAACGGACAAAATTTTGTTGCCGCAGTGAAAAACCTGGCAAAAGACGGAAGATATTACTGGGTCTTTACAGATTTTGAAGTCCTAAAAGATGATAATGGTACCATCACAGGATATAAAGCGTCAAGAAAGAAGATCTCCAAACATGTTACCGATGTACTTGATCCTATTTATAAAAAACTGGTTGAAGTGGAAAAAGAAGGCGGCATGGAAGCTTCAGAAGAATACTTGACGGATTTTTTAAAGTCTCATGGAGATGATATTACCGTCGATAATATGCTTGAAGAGATATA
>JAMONL010000191.1 GCA_027065815.1 Sulfurovum sp. | reverse complement strand
GATTCGCGGGTAATGCCTTCACTCATGACAGGCACGGCACCGGGTGACCTTTTTGTACTCCGTAATGTCGGGAACTTTGTCGCACCGTATGAGCCGGCCACACTGCTCCATGCTTCAGCACCGGGGATCGAATATGCAGTCACTGCACTCAAAGTCTCTGAAATCATCATTTGCGGACATACCCACTGTGGTGCGATACATTCTTTGTTTACCGAGATCGACAACCCTTCTTTGATACACACAAAAAATTGGCTCAGCTTAGGACGTAAGGCTAAAAATTTTGCGGTGCTGGCTTTGGGAAAAGGTGCAGATGAAGAGAAGCTTTTACGTCTCACTGAAAAACTCTCTGTGGTTTCCCAGATCGAAAATCTTTTGACCTATCCTGATGTTAAAAAAGGTTTGGAGCAGGGTACTTTACATATTCATGGTTGGGTCTATGACATAGAGAATGGTGAAATAGAATATTATGACCCTGATGCAGGAAAATTCAAATCACTTTCTGCATTGGCCAGTGGAGAAGAAAATGATTGATACAAAAAACCTTTCAGGTGATCTGTTTGGAGGTGTGACGGCAGCAGTGGTGGCGCTTCCTTTGGCTTTAGCCTTTGGTGTACAATCCGGTATGGGTGCCATAGCAGGGCTTTACGGTGCCATTGCCTTAGGTATACTCGCAGCCATATTTGGGGGAACAAAGACACAGATCTCCGGGCCGACAGGTCCTATGGCAGTGGTAGCAGCGGCTGTGATCGCCGGAGAAATAGCAACGTATGGTTCTATCGAAGCAGCCATAGGTACGATTGTAGCAACTTTTGTACTCGCCGGAGTATTTCAGGTACTAATGGGGATTTCTGGTATCGGTAAGTATGTACGCTACATGCCTTATCCTGTGATTTCCGGATTTATGTCCGGGATTGGACTGATCATTATCTTTTTGCAGATCTTTCCTTTCTTTGGGCTGGATTCCCCTGCCGCAATTATTGATGTCTTTACTTCTATGGGTGAAATAGGAGAAAAGATGAATACGACAGCAGTCGGGATGGCTGTTGCAACGATGGCTATTATCTATCTTTTCCCAAAAGTCACCAAGGCCGTACCGTCTGCACTGGTAGCACTGATCGTCTTGACTTTGGTATCTGTTTTTGCCGGTTTGAATATTCCTGTTATCGGAGATATCCCCAAAGGTCTGCCTGAAGTACATTTGAATACATTGCTTACGATGGACTGGCACCATCCAATGGTCATGGTGATCCCGGCTTTGACATTGGCCGCACTGGGTGCTATTGATTCATTATTGACCTCAGTTGTAGCAGACAATAAAACCAAAACCAAGCATAACTCCAACAGAGAGTTGATCGGGCAGGGCATTGGTAATATAGGGGCAGGGCTCATTGGAGGACTGCCAGGTGCAGGAGCCACTATGCGAACGGTGGTGAATATCGATGCTGGTGGTAAAACAAGGCTTTCCGGTGTCGTGCATGGTGTAGGGTTGCTGGTCGTACTTTTAGGTGCATCACAGTATGCCGCATTGATCCCGCTGCCAGTCTTGGCAGGGATTTTGATCACAGTGGGATTGGGGATCATTGACTATAAAGGATTAAAGCATATTACGGATGTTCCTCGTTCTGAAGCGATAATTATGCTGATCGTTTTGATCTTGACTGTCTTTGTGGATCTTTTACAGGCTGTGGCAGTAGGCATGGTTCTGGCATCCATCTTGTTTATGAAGAAGATGGGTGATGTGGCAGAAGAACGGGCAGAATCCATGCCGATGGATGCTTCTACCGGAGGTTTGCTTGAAGACACCGATGTAGGCTGTCAAGTCTATGTACAGACCTTTGACGGTCCGATCTTTTTTGGTTTTACTTCCTATTTTTCCAAACTGATCCAAGAATTGCCTGATGTCAAAATGGTGGTTCTGCGAATGGAAAATGTTCCTTATATTGACCAGTCCGGTATGTATGCGATTGAAGATGCGGTACTCGAATTGGAAAAACGTGGTATAGAAGTGTTTCTAACGGGTATTCAGAAACAGCCTGAAGATATGCTCAGACGTATCAAACTGATTCCGGATGTGATTGAAGAGGAGAGTCTCTTTAAAGATTTTGAAACCTTTAAGCGTTTTGTTTCTATTGCGAAAAGTGTCTAAACAGATTATTTTTTAAAACGATAATCCAAATTCTCCAAGACAGTTTTGAGTTGCGTTTGCAACTCACCCTGAAATTCAAGGGCATTCTCTTTGACGGTACCTCCAGTCCCCAGTTTCTTTTTGATCTGTTTCAGCAGTGCCTGTAAGACTTTTTTTTCCAGACAGAATGGCTTCACAATGGTCACGACTTTTCCTCGGCGTTTCTCTTTTGCAAAATGAAGTTGATGTTTTTTGGGAGCTAATACTTCTTTACATATAGATGATTTGATTGTGGTACTTTTATGTTTATTGTCACTTTCCCAACTGTCTCCAAAATCTGCACCCATTTCAAATAGATTTTCACGACTCGGCATTTAGTGCCTCCCTGCATTGAAGTTTACTTCTTATTTGCATCTTTATCCTTTAACTAAAATCTGTATCAAAAAGTATACCAATAATGACCATACCAAAAAGTAGGAAGAGCATGATTTGGTAGAGTGTCTTATTGCTGGGTAGTCTCATGATTTCCTCACTTTGTTATGGTATAGATAATTTCAGTTTTATTCTTCTTCGTCTGTATCTCTACAATACTTAGACCCTCAATAGGCAGTTTCATAAAGTCTTCTATACTCTCTACACCTGCTTTGGCTATTTCGCGCAAGACAATACCTCTATAGGCTTTGGCCCAGTGGCTGACCACTTTGCCGTCTTTGATAAACTTTAATGTGGTATAGTTTTTTGTCGGTTTATAGAATTTGTCGTAAAAACCTGCGCGTAGATCAAGGATCTCTTCATCTGCAAGATAGGCTTCCATAAGCGCTGCAGAATGTTCATTGTAAAACTTTTCTACTTTGATGTCACCTACGGCTTCGCCCTGTTTCAATTTGTATTCAGGAATGAGGTCGGAAGCACGGATGGGTCCGAAAAGATTGGAGAAGAGTATGACGTGACTGTCAACATAACTTTGGGAAGAGGCATCCAGTGTTACATAACCCAGGTAATCAAACGCCACACCGGTATAGCGTTCAATAGCTTTCATGGTCAACTCATGGATAATGTCTTTTTTATATTTAGTGATCTCTGTTTCTTTCTTAATGCCGAACATTTTTGAGAGTACAGTCATATCGTCTTTTTGCAACACATTGGTATAGGCATGTAAAAGTTTGATGCGGTCAACCCTAAGTGTCTCAAAAAGCAAAGCACTTGGGTCAAAGGAAAATTCCCCACCACTTTTCTTAGTTTCACTAGGTGCCAGTAGTATTTTCATGAATAATCCTCTGTTTTCTTGTTTGTATTTTAGTGAAAGTAACTAAAAAAATAGAAATTTTACATTATTTCACTAAAACCCTTGACTTTTAAAATGTTTTTGTCTATAATTCCCGTCCATTTTAAGTGTAATAACTTTTAATGATGGTGCTGGTGTAGCTCAGTTGGCTAGAGCAGCTGATTTGTAATCAGCAGGTCGGGGGTTCGAGTCCCTTCACCAGCTCCATAGAAATATAATTATCAGTGTTTGTACCAGAAAAACAACAAACAACTAAGTGGTGAGTTACTCAAGTGGCCAACGAGGGCAGACTGTAAATCTGCTGACTATGTCTTCGAAGGTTCGAATCCTTCACTCACCACCATAACTTGTTAAGTTGCATAAAGACGCGGGCGTAGCTCAGTGGCTAGAGTTCCTGCCTTCCAAGCAGGCTGTCGAGGGTTCGAATCCCTTCGCCCGCTCCATAATCTGGGAGCTGTGTGAATTATGTACTTAACTTATTTACTTCACATATAAAAGCTTTCCTATTATTTATTACTATAATAAACACATGATACAAATATAAAATTAATTAGAGCGACTAGTCGCGAGAACTTTCTGTTGAAGAAAACTCAGCGTTAGCGTAGCTTTGTTTGGCTTTGCCGAAAAAGCGTTCTATAGATGAATACGCCCATATGGCTCAGGGGTAGAGCACTTCCTTGGTAAGGAAGAGGTCGTGAGTTCAAGTCTCACTATGGGCTCCACTATCGGGTCTAATATATGGACAAAAGTATTACATTTGTGTAATAGTTCTGTCCATATGGTATGGGGTCTAAGAAAATTTAGGTATAATACTGCCTTTAAAACATTTTACAGCTAGGAGAAAAGCATGGCTAAAGAAAAATTCGAACGAAATAAACCGCATGTTAACATCGGTACTATCGGTCACGTTGACCACGGAAAAACTACACTAACTGCTGCAATTACTGCTGTACTTGCAACTAAGAACAATACTGAACTTATGGATTATGATGCGATTGATAACGCACCAGAAGAAAGAGAAAGAGGAATTACAATTGCTACTTCTCACGTTGAGTATGAAACAGACAACAGACACTACGCTCACGTAGACTGTCCAGGTCACGCGGATTACGTTAAGAACATGATCACAGGTGCTGCTCAGATGGACGGTGCTATTCTTGTTATCGCTGCAACTGACGGACCAATGGCTCAAACTAGAGAGCACATCCTTCTTTCTAAGCAGGTAGGTGTACCTTACATCGTTGTATTCTTGAACAAAGAAGATCAGCTTGATGATGAAGACAAAGAAGAGATGCTTGAGCTTGTAGAGATGGAAGTAAGAGAACTTCTTTCTGAGTATGATTTCCCAGGTGACGATACACCGATCATTGCTGGTTCTGCATTCCAGGCGCTTGAAGAAGCAAAATCTGGTACACTTGGTGAGTGGTCTGCAAAGATCCTTGAACTTATGGATGCTGTAGATACATACATTCCTGAGCCAAAAAGAGAAACAGATAAAGATTTCCTAATGGCTATCGAAGATATCTTTACTATCCAGGGTCGTGGTACTGTTGTAACTGGTAAAGTTGACAGAGGTCAGGTATGTGTTGGTGACGAAGTTGAGATCGTTGGTCTTAAAGATACTCAGAAAACAACTGTAACAGGTGTTGAAATGTTCCGTAAGGAAATGGATTGTGGTATTGCCGGAGATAACTGTGGTGTTCTTATCAGAGGTATCGATAAAGAAGCAGTACAGAGAGGTATGGTTCTTTGTAAGCCAGGTTCAATCACTCCTCATACACAATTCGAAGCTGAGATCTATGTACTTACTAAAGAGGAAGGTGGTAGACACACTCCATTCTTTGATAACTATAGACCACAGTTCTATGTACGTACAACAGACGTAACTGGTTCAGTTAAACTTCAAGAAGGTACTGAAATGGTTATGCCAGGGGACAACGTTAAAATCAATGTTGAGCTTATCGCTCCAGTTGCTCTTGATGAAGGTACTAAGTTCGCTATCCGTGAAGGTGGTAGAACAGTTGGTGCCGGTGTTGTTTCTAAGATCATCGCTTAATAACGCACTGCAAGGGGTTCGCCTCTTGCGTATATCATAGGAGATAACAATGAGAGAAACAGTTCACCTTGGTTGTGAGAAGTGTACAAGACGTAACTATCATACAACTAAGAATAAAAAAACAACAACAGAAAAACTTGCACTTAAGAAGTATTGTAAATGGTGTAAAGAACATACTGTTCATAAAGAGATGAAACTGTAATCACAGTTTTGTCCTTTTTTGAGACTTTTTAAAGTCTCACTTTAGGCCAATAGCTCAGTTGGTAGAGCACTGGTCTCCAAAACCAGGTGCCGGGGGTTCGAGTCCCTCTTGGCCTGCCACAAACAAAGGTAACACATATGGGAAAAATTTCAACATTTATTGCAAACGCGAAAGCGGAGATCCATAAAGTAATATTTCCAACAAAAGTACAAGTAAGACAAGCATTTTTAGCAGTTCTTTTAGTAGTAACTGTAATATCAATATTTTTAGCATTGGTTGACCTTTTAATGTCATCAATCGTATCATCAGTTTTATAGGATAGAAGATGGCTTTTCAATGGTATGCAATTCAAACATATTCCGGATCTGAACAATCAGTTAAAAGAGCAATTGAACAACTTGTGATCGATCATGGGATCGAAGAGAAAGTTGAGAGAATCGTTGTTCCTACAGAAGAAGTGATCGAAGTTAAAAATGGTGAAAAGAAAATCACTGAAAGAACATTATATTCAGGGTATGCTTTCGCACATATAGACCTGGATACTGATCTTTGGCACAAGATTCAATCTTTGCCAAGAGTATCTAGATTTATCGGTGAACAAAAGACACCTACCCCTCTTGCAGAGGCGGATGTTCAAAATATTTTGGACAAGTTGGAGCAAAAATCGGCACCGCGTCCTAAAGTTGACTTTGAGACGGGAGAAATGGTACGTATTGTTGACGGGCCGTTCTCCAACTTTACAGGTATGGTGGAAGAGTATGATCTTGACCACGGTAAGTTAAAGTTGAATGTTTCCATCTTTGGTAGAAACACACCGGTTGAGATCGACTATACACAAGTAGAGAAGATCATATAAACATATTTAGTCTTCGGTCTTGGGACTTAAAACAGAAAGATTCAAATTACATTTAAGGAAGAACAAATGGCAAAGAAAATAACTGAAAAGTTTAAAATGATGATCCCTGCCGGATCAGCTAACCCATCACCACCGGTAGGTCCTGCACTTGGACAGCGTGGTGTAAACATTATGGAGTTTTGTAAAGCTTTTAATGAAAAAACAAAAGATAAAATGGGATTCAAGATTCCTGTGATCGTAACAGTCTATGCAGACAGAAGTTTCACATTTGAAACGAAGCAACCACCTGCATCTGACCTTATCTTGAAGGCAGCAGGTCTTAAAAAAGGGACAGATAACCCGATTTTAAATAAAGTTGGATCTATCACTAAAGCAAAACTTGATGAGATCATCGATCAGAAGATCGCTGACCTTAACACAAATGACAGAGAGATGGCAGCAAATATCATTGCTGGAACTTGTAGATCTATGGGTGTTGAGATCGTAGACTAATCCTTCGGATTGGAATACAGTGTAGAAAATAAATCATTACCACATAGATTTAAAATATGTGGGAGCATAATTAGCGGAGAATATCATGGCAAAAAAACCAAGCAAAAGAAGAGAAGCATTACTTAAAAAAGTAGATGCAACAAAAGAGTACAGTGTAGACGAAGCAATGACTACACTTAAAGAGCTTAAATCAGCGAAGTTTGATGAAACTGTAGAAGTGGCATTGAACCTTAACGTTGACCCAAGACACGCAGATCAGATGATCAGAGGATCAGTTGTTCTTCCAAATGGTACTGGTAAAAAAGTAAGAGTTGCAGTCTTTGCAAAAGATGCAAAAGCTGACGAAGCTAAAGCAGCAGGGGCAGACCTTGTTGGTGCTGCAGATCTTATTGAAGATATTCAAGCAGGGAAACTTGACTTTGATATCGTTATCTCTACACCTGATATGATGGGTGTTCTTGGTAAAGTGGCAAGAATCCTTGGGCCAAAAGGACTTATGCCAAACCCTAAGACTGGTACAGTGACTATGGATGTTGCCAAAGCAGTTGAAAATGCCAAAGGCGGACAGGTTAACTTTAGAGTAGACAAAAAAGGTAACATTCACGCAGGTATCGGAAAGATCTCTTTTGATCAGGATAAGATCAAAGAGAACTTCATTACACTTCTTGAAACAGTAAACAGAGCAAAACCAGCTTCTGCAAAAGGTAGATACATCACAAATGCAGCAATTTCATTGACAATGAGCCCATCAATCAAACTTGATACTTCTGAAGTGATGGATATCAAATAAGTTTAAAGCAGGGAACATCCCTGTTTTAACTTGATAGTTTCAAACAAAGTTTAACCGTAAATTTTGTTTGAGAGTATTTTTTGTACTGCTCATAATCTTAGGTCTTAGACAATAGGGGCGAAAGCTTAATTAGTTTGCTTGAAAGAGTGAATACGTTGGAAACAACACCCTTTTGTAGGTCG
>JAMONL010000190.1 GCA_027065815.1 Sulfurovum sp. | reverse complement strand
AACGATCTTGCTTTTTAATGAGATGAATTTCTTGGCTTTAAATATTTCACCTTTTTCAAAATTAAGCAACTCTGTGATCTCATAATCACCGCTGATATTGATGTCTTTTACTTTCACCGGTTCATTTTCTTTGACAGTAACGGTCACCGTACTGTTCGTCTCTTTTACCTGGAATTCTGCATCATAAAAACCTTCTGAGTCATAAAAAGAACGCAAAGCCTCCGACAGTGTAGGGATAAGTTTGTCTTTAATGGTCGCTTTGTCATCTTTCCAGAACTGGTAAAAACTCTTATGCTCAGCGCTTAGAGCATCTAATACCTCTGACTTGTCAATCATTTCTGAACCGTTGACCACGATCAGATGTGTCGGTAAGATGATCTCTTTTTCATCATCACCAAAAAGTCCTGCATGAAGTGATGTGCCTAAAAGCAGCAGTGAAATAAATATGATTTTTATATACATTGTTTGAACTTTCCTCGTTCCCTTATAAGGAGCTATTTTACCCAAAACAGCCTAATGTTTTACTGTAAAACTTATTACAATGTATTCATATTACTTTTATTTCCAATAAGTATCCAAACGAATATTCCAGCCTTTTCTCCAGCGTTCTTCGCCTCTGGCTTTGGGAGAGTTTTTAATACGCCGGCTCAACATTGCTTTGGCAGACAGAGCAAACGCTTTTTGTTTATTCGCTTCTTTGGGATCCATATGTTCAAGTACTTGCAGTAAACCCCATCCCTGCCCTTTGTATCGTTCACTTTTCAGTGTCCCTTCCCCTTTGAAATTGGTATAGTCCAGCAATGCATACAAACCCCTTTCATTGATACGCCCGTTTTTATTGTACAGCACTTCATCAAAACGTTTTTTCACCAAAGCTTTATGTCCGAGATCATTGATCGTATTCAACATTTGAGGGAGTGCTTTGGCCAAACGATCAGCCATGAACTCAGCCTGATAAGGCATGGTGCGTTTCAGAAAGATGAACAACTCCCTATAGGTTTTGGTTTTGGTATTTTTGGCTTTAAAGAATTCTGCTTTGCTAGCCCAGGGGAGTGCTGTTTTAGAATTCAGCCAACTTGGCATTTGGATATGTTTCTTTTCCATATAGGCCACCACCATAGGGAAAACTTCTCTAAAACGTTCTTTATGCCCTTTGGGGAACCAAATAAAATGCCCAATACCTACAGAGGCAAAATCTTCCCCTTTATTCCACCAGACCAGGTATTTATCCTGTCCTGCACCCTCATTCTGCCATACTTTTTTTGCTACATAATTTGCCTGTTTCTGTGTCAGCTCAATATTTGAGGGAAAAAGTACCGTGACAGATAAAAAAATGAATAAAACAGCTTTCATAAATACTCCATTAATGATTTGAATGTATAGTTTCTTTGTACAATTATGATTATACAGGAAAATTTTAATGATAAACAAAAGAGTATTACTGACATCACTCATCCTTTCTCTGTTCACTAGCACTCTCAGTGCCGACAATGCTCCGTTAAAAGATTTAAGTGACCTTGACGGTAACTGGCATCTTCGCGTCATGGACGGAAAAGAAGTACGTAAAGCAAGAGCGATCCTGGATTTTCATCCAAAATCCATGGTACTCGAAGGTTTTGACGGCTGTAACCGTATGTCAGG
>JAMONL010000189.1 GCA_027065815.1 Sulfurovum sp. | reverse complement strand
AGAGTCGATCTTTTTACTTTTCAGACTCAGATAGGCAACAAAAGAGTTGACGGCACCGGAGAGGGTCAAAAGTTTAATGATGGCTCCTACGAGGAGCATGAAAAGCAGACTTTTTGTGATCCACCCTTCAGAAAAGAGGTCGATGATACCATTGAACAGGGAGGTAAACGCTTCTAATGGGTTGTATCCGTTCAGAACCAAAAAACCGGCAAAGATACCTCCCAAGAGGGAAACAATGACATCTTTTGTTATAATTGCCAAAGCGATCGTCAGCAGTGGTATTGCGATTGAGAGTATTCCGTATTCCATCTGTACCAAACCCTAAATTATTGATTGAAGGATTATAACATAATGAAAATTTTACTTGCACTTTGTCTCTCACTGTTTTTTGCTTATGCCCAGAAAATGCCACACTCAGAACAGCTTATTGTGGTCACAACGAAGAACTGGTCTACACCCAACGGGACTTTGCAGCGTTATGAAAAAACAGGAAATTCCTGGCATAAAGCAGGCAAAGAGATCTCAATCAAGCTGGGGAGAAATGGTCTTTGCTGGGGAAGAGGGCTGCATACGATCCCAAAGAATGCCAAATATATCAAAAAAGAGGGTGACGGCAAAGCTCCTGCAGGGATCTTTTCGCTTAAACAGGCTTTCGGATATCAGCCTTTTGTTGTAGGTTATCCGTATGAAGTCTATAGAAGTACTGACCATTGTGTAGACGATACAAAGTCAAAGTATTACAATAAGATCATTGACAGTACAAAAATTAAAAAAGACTATAAAAGTTTTGAACATATGAAATTCCCCAAAGATTACTATAAATACGGGATTGTGGTCAACCATAACCATATTGATGAACAAGGTGCCGTTCCAGGTGCAGGATCATGTATATTTATGCACATTAAAAAAGTACCGACTGCCGGATGCACGGTCATGAGTGAGTCTGAAATGAAAACAATGATCAAGTGGCTGGATGCGGACAAAAATCCTCTTTTACTTCAGGGAACAGAAGAGGTAGTGAAAGATTTATGGAAGCAGATAAAATCTTCTCAATAACCTTATAAAAGTTCCTATGAGAGGTTATGAAAAATGTGTTTCTAATCATCACTACAATGATAAATGTTATAAAATATGTTAGATTATGTGGTTTTTATTTTTAAGGTTATAGAAAGTTTGTAACGTTCGTCATGAGCGAATAGTTTCCGCTTGCGGTAAACTATTCGTTCCACGTTTTTGTTAGCTCTTCTAGTCTGCTTCAAATCCATGAAATGTACCATACATAACTCCACCATTTGTTTTTAGACTTTTAATATTTTCTATACTAATTCCATCATCGTCATCACTGTTTTCAAATTCATCTAATCTTTCAATATCTATTTCATAAGCAGAATACGTATTGTCTGGTTTATAAGAATCTGAAAGAAGCAAAGCTTCTGTTTCTTTAATTGCTTCAATAATATTTGGCGCACCAATGTATACATTCACAAACGCACCCGTCCAATCAGATGGTAAGGTCGTTCCTTTCATTGGTAGCACTTCAACGGATACTCTATACACTGACATTATTATTCCTTTGGTAGCTAACGACTGTCGTGAGCAATAATTTTCCCGTTAGGGTAAATTATTGGTCTCCTCGAATTTGTTAGCATTTATTTGCATGGTATCTCAAAGTCTACATGAT
>JAMONL010000188.1 GCA_027065815.1 Sulfurovum sp. | reverse complement strand
CCTGCCTCTGTTTTCGATGAAGAAGAAAAATCTAAAAAAAACAAGTCAGGGAGATGTGCTTCTTTTAGGCCTGGATTTTCTTGAGCTTGTACTCTTGAAAGAGGGAGAGATCTGTGCAAAAGTTATTGTGGAACATGTCGCAGAATCGGTTAAGCTGCGTATATCCGCTTTAGAAGAATACCCCATAAACAAGAGAGATAGTAAAAAATATGAAAATATTGTATCTATTTTTACTACAGTGCAGATCAGAAAACTTGAGGTAGATCATAAAATAGAGATCCCGACATCGGAGATCCGTGAATTGGTGCTTTTTTTGGGTAATGAAAAATGCTTTAAAGGTGTATTGGTGACGGTAGATGATGAGATCGCAATAGAGATAACAGAGGTGTTAAATGGATAAAGGTAAAGTACTTGTAGGCATGAGTGGGGGTGTGGATTCCACCGTCACAGCCATTTTGCTGCAAAAAGAGGGCTATGAGGTGGTAGGTGTGTATATGAAACTGCACCATAAACCCGGTTATCATGAAGAGAACTACAGTAAAGCGCAAAGGGTAGGAGAGTATTTGGGTATTAAAATACATTTCCTTGATCTTAGCAAAGAATTCAATGATGAAGTCTACGAGTATTTTGTCGAGAGTTATAAAGAGGGACTGACCCCCAACCCCTGTGTTATGTGCAATCGGACCATCAAATTTGGAAAAATGATTGACTTTGCTGATACACTTGATATTTATCATGTGGCTACAGGACACTACATCAAGTGTGACGGTAATTTCATTACTATGGCCGAAGATCCGAACAAAGACCAGAGCTATTTTCTCTGTGAGGTAAGAAAAGAAGTGTTGCCAAGACTAATATTCCCGTTGGGAACATGGATCAAAGAAGATGTAAAAGCCTATGCGGCAAATATTGAAGTCTTACAAGATCTTGCAACACAGAAAGAAAGTTCAGAGATCTGTTTTGTGGAAAATACCTATGATGAAGTACTTTCAAAACATATGAACATCGATATGCCGGGAGAGACGCTGGACTCTGAAGGCAATGTGGTCGGTACACATAAAGGATATATGCATTACACCATAGGAAAACGCAGAGGATTCTTCGTGAACGGTGCGCATGATCCGCATTTCGTGCTTGAGATCAAACCAGAATCAAACCAGATCGTGGTCGGTACCAAAGAGAAGCTTGAAGAGAATGCTTTTGAAGTCAAGCAGATCAACCTCTTTAAAGCGTTGGTTGAATTTGACTGTACTGTAAAAGTGCGTTACCGTACCTCTGCCGTGCCTTGTCATGTTGTCATTAAAGAAGGCAGGGCAACGGTGACACTGAAGGAACCTGTGTTCGGTCTTGCCAAAGGACAGATAGCGGCATTTTATGAGGAAGATAAATTACTGGGCGGCGGAGTGATATGTTAGCGTAGTGAGAAATTAATTTTTCCCTTTGTGCTTTTTATGTTTGTTCTGCTCACGTTCACGCCGGTGTATCTCTTTCTCTTCTTTTTCATTTTTAACAGAACGAACCCATAAACGGTTTAGAATGAGGTAGATGACAGCGGTCACAACAATAGAATAAAATGCAGTTCCGACATACAAGGGTACAAAAATATCTCCAAGATTTGTTTTGAACCACTCTACGGTGAGTTCAATATTATGAATACCCTCCTGACCCAAGATAAAGTTTCCTGTAAGATACTCCATGTAG
>JAMONL010000187.1 GCA_027065815.1 Sulfurovum sp. | reverse complement strand
ATGGGTAAAGATGTGATCGGTGAAGAACTTGCACGAAAATATCTTCCGCTTGTAGCAGCAGTGGGTATGTTTATTTTTGTATCCAACGTGATCGGTATTATCCCCGGATTTGAATCACCGACTTCAAACATCAATGTTACTTTGCCTTTGGCATTGATGGTATTTGTTTACTACAACTATGAAGGTATCAAGAAGAATGGCGTGGTGCATTACTTCGCACACTTTGCCGGACCGGTAAAAGTGCTTGCACCATTGATGTTCCCGATCGAGATCGTTTCTCATCTTTCAAGAATCATCTCACTTTCATTCAGACTTTTCGGTAACATCAAGGGTGATGACCTTTTCTTATGGGTTCTTCTTATGCTGGTACCATTTATCGCGCCGCTTCCTGCATACCTGTTGTTGACATTTTCAGCATTATTGCAGACATTTGTATTTATGATCCTTATCTACGTTTACCTTGCAGGTGCAGTGGCGATAGATGATGAGCATGATCACGCGCCAAACCCTGTCATTGATACAATGGGTGAAGTATAAATATTTTATGAGACTTGGGGACAGACCACTGGGTTTCATTATTAACTTTCTCTTAGGTGTTGCATGGGCCTTTGTGCTCATCGGTGCCATTACTTCTTTTTTTTCTTTTTATTCTGAAAATATATATTTTGCAATCATTTATGCCTGTATAGGTGCTTTACCGGGTATGGTTGCTGTACTTGTACTGGAGTATATCATTACCTCCAAAGAGAAATATGCAGAGTTACAAAAACAGACGAAATTACTTGAAGAGTTGGTATCACTTTTGAACAAATGATCTATTTATACGCAAGGACAAGGCATGCCTTGTCCCTATACCCGAAACATACATATTTTACTCCTAAACTCCCTCAAATAACCAAAACGCTATAATATCTTCAATTTAATACGTACTATTTTAGAAGGAATCCCACTATGTTTGAAACCGTTATCGGTCTTGAAGTTCATGTACAACTTAACACAAAAACAAAACTTTTCTGCTCTTGCCCCACCTCTTTTGCCGAACATCAGAACACAAATACTTGCCCCACCTGTCTGGCTTTACCCGGGGCATTACCAGTAGTGAATAAAGAAGCGGCGATCAAAGCGATGCGTTTCGGATATGCGATCAATGCCAATGTAAACCACTCTTCGAACTTTGACAGAAAATCCTACTTTTATCCGGACAGCCCCTCTGCCTATCAGATCACGCAGTTGACCAAAGCGATCGTGCAGAAAGGTGAAGTTTTCATAGATATGCCTGATGGTTCACAAAAACGTATAGGGATGACTCAGGCGCATTTGGAAGCGGATGCAGGTAAAAATATGCATGAAGGGGATCACTCTAAAGTAGATTTGAACCGTGCAGGGACACCGCTGATGGAGATTGTTTCTGATCCGGATATGCGTTCTTCGGATGAAGCTGTTGCTTATTTGAAGAAACTCCATGCGACCGTACGCTACCTTGACATTTCTGATGCAAATATGCAGGAGGGTTCATTCAGATGTGATGTGAATGTCTCCATCCGTCCAAAAGGGCAGGAAGCGTATGGTACCAGAGTAGAGATCAAAAACATCAACTCATTCCGTTTTGTGGCAGCTTCTATTGCCTATGAAGTACAGAGACAGACGGAAGCGTATGAAGACGGTGTGTATGCGCAGGAAGTACATCAGGAGACACGTCTCTGGGATGTGGATAAGGGTGAGACACGCTCCATGAGAGGAAAAGAGGAAGCGGCAGATTATCGTTACTTCCCTGATCCTGACCTTCGTCCATTGATCGTGACAGACGAGATGGTAGAAGAGGCAAAGAAGATCCCTGAACTTCCTGATGCGAAAGTGAAACGTTACGTGGAAGAACTTGGGATCAAAAGAACTGATGCTCTCGTGATCACGTCAAACAAAGAGATGGCGTATTACTTTGAAGAGATGCTTGAACATGGTGCTGTAGCAAAAACTGCAGTGACCTGGTTGACTTCTGAACTGCTGGGTCGTTTGAACAAAGAAGGGCATGCCATAGAGAATTCTCCGGTGAATGCCAAGACCCTGGGTACTTTGGTCGCGAAGATCGCTGACAGCAGCATTTCAGGGAAAGGTGCCAAAGAGATCCTGGATCATATGATGGAAAATGCAGAGCGTGACATTGATACACTGATAGAAAAACTTGGCCTGGCGCAGGTGAGTGATGATGGTGCGATCCTGGTGATCATCGATGAGATCCTGGCGAACAATCAGGATAAAGTTGAGCAGTACAAGTCAGGGAAAGACAAACTCTTCGGTTTCTTTGTTGGACAGACGATGAAGGCCAGCAAAGGATCTGCAAACCCGGGTAAAGTCAATGAGCTATTGAAGCAGAGACTCAACTAAAAGTATTTAAAACAAACAAGGGGGGGGGAGTGTGAAACAGTTACTGTTATCTATTGCCCTTCGTCTGCGTTCCTCTAAACGCTATAAAGAGGTTAAATCCTATGTCTGGGAACTTCTCAACGGTACAGGTAATCCGTATAAAAAATATCTCGATACTTTTATTATCTTCCTTATTGTGACCTCGGTGTTCATTCTTGTGTATGAAGTCACCAATCCTGTACCGATCTGGCTGGATTATTATGATTTTTATTTTGTATCGTTTGTATTTTTCATAGAATATATACTGCGTCTGTGGGTGCATAACGATCTCTCTCAATATATTGTGGATGAGTACCGTGATTCGCAGTTTCTTCACCGTGATTTTGAACTGTGGCCGGTCTTGAAGCATGGCTTGAAAGAGAAACTCAATTATATGGTTACACCAGCGGCGATCGTCGATCTATTGGCTATTTTCCCTGCGTACAGACCTTTGAGGGTTTTGCGTATCTTTATCCTTTTTAGAGTACTGAAATTACTACGATATACGAAGAGTATCAATCAGTTCGTAGAAGTGATCAAAAATAAGCGTTTTGAGCTTTTAACGCTACTGTTCTTACTCTTATTTATTGTAACCACAGCCGGAATAGCACTTTATGTACTTGAAGAGCGTATCAATCCTGAGATCGATTCTTTATTTGACGCGCTATACTGGTCACTCGTTACCATTACAACAGTGGGTTACGGCGATATTGCTCCTGTGACCAATGCCGGTCGTGCGATCTCAATGCTGACCATCATTGCAGGTATTGGTATGATCTCTTTTGCAACATCAGTGATCGTTTCTGCTTTTTCTGAAAGATTAAGTGAGATCAAGGAAGGACGTATTATTGAACAGGTCAATAAAAGCCGTTCTTTTTTGATCATTTGCGGTTATGGCCAAATGGCAAAGATGTTCTTTCGTCAGAAAAAAGGTTCTATAGACAATTATATTATTCTTGACAAGAGTTTGAAACGTGTTGAAGAAGCAAGAAAAGACGGATATAACATAGTTCAAGAGGATGCCAGCCGTTTTGATACTTTAAGTAAATTCAATGTGGATCATGCCAATATTACGATTCTCTGTCTTACCGGTTCTGATGTTGAGAATATCTATATTACGTTGAATGCAAAGAGTATTTCCCGCAAGATCAAAGTGATCGCCCGGGTCAATGACATTAATATCGTCTCTAAGTTTGAGTATGCCGGTGCAGATCATCTTTTGATGCCGAATGAAGTTGTGAATACAATGATCCGAACGGCGATCACACAGCCGACCATGTATAAAGCCATCCATGCCATTTTGACAGGGAAAAGTGTTGCCCGTATTGATGAAATGCATGTACATGACGGTCACTCGCTCGTAGGAAAGAGTATTGGAGAATTGGATTTCAAGGTAAATAAACTGCTTTTTATTGGTCTACAGCGTAAGGGAGAATTCATCTTTAACCCTCCTTTAACAGAGATCATACAGAGTTATGACATCTTGCTGCTGATGGGTCGAAAGATCTCCTTGGAGTATTTTAGAAACAGACATGAAGGACAGGTTTAATGCTTGAACGATCTATTTTACTTTTTGGATATGGCAGCCATGGCAAGTTCATTGCAAAAGGTTTGCATGAAGATGGGTTTAGACTGAAGATCATTGAGTCTAATCATGATTATTATTTACAGGCAAAAGAAGATGGATTCATGGAGGTGGATCATATGGATGTGACCAATGATCGCCTGCTTGAAGTACTTGACCCGGAAAGGTATGAACAGCTGGTCTGTGTGATGGAAGATGAACATTTAAACGTTTTTCTGACACTCTCTTTGCGCTCACTTTTTAAAGAGAGTTATATCCTTGCGATCTCAGATTCCATACATACGACAAAAAAGCTTAAAATGGCCGGTGCAGACAAAGTGGTGGATCTCTATGAAGTGAGTGCCAATAAAATATACAATATCTTGAAACGACCGGTAGCAACAAAGCTGCTTGAAGGATTTGTTTCCGGGCGTGATGGTGTGGGTTTCAAAGAGATGCTTATTCCAAGAAACTCCTTTTTGGAAGGAATGACAACCGATGAGATTGATTTTTCACCTTATGGTGTTTTGTTGATCGGTATGATCGATGAAGCTTTGGGGCATGCTTTTGTTTTTATTACTGCAGGTATTAATCATGAACTGAATCAGGGGGATACGATCGTCTGTATCGGACCGGAAGACAAATTGAATGCATTTGCAGAAGAGATAAAAAAGAAGGAGAGCAGCCTATGAAATTAGCCGTTATCGGAGCAGGAAAGTGGGGGCAGGCCTTATACCATGCCTACAGTCAAAATAATGATGTCGTGATCCATTCCCGTACCCCTAAAGATATTGAGAATTTTGTCTCTCTGGATGAAGCCTTGGATAGAAAATATCTTATTATGGCGATCCCTGCGCAGTTTGTCCGTGAGTGGATGGAGAATCACTTTGAAGACAGAGGGCAAAATATTTTAGTAGCTGCAAAAGGGATAGAAACATCAACCGGTGCTTTTCTCAATGATATTTACAGTACTTTTTTACCTGATGAGAGACTGGCATATATTTCAGGGCCTTCTTTTGCTGCAGAGGTAAAACAGTCTCTTCCTACAGCATTGATGATCTCTTCAACAAATCTCGGACTGGCGCAAATTTATGCGGATGCCTTGCCTGAATATATAAAAGGATATGTGGATGATGATGTGGTAGGCGCTGAAGTTTCTGGAGCTTATAAAAACGTCATTGCTATAGCCGGCGGTGTGTCTGACGGTTTTAACCTTGGTAACAATGCAAGAGCAGCACTCATCTCCAGAGGGCTGGTTGAAATGACCCGTTTTGGTGAAGCTTTTGGAGCCAGAGCTGAAACTTTTTTGTCTTTAGGCGGTGCCGGAGACCTTTTTCTTACGGCATCTTCAACCCTTTCACGAAACTACAGGGTTGGGCTTGGTTTGGCAAAAGGAAAAAGTATGGACGAGATCCTTGATGAACTTGGGGAGGTTGCTGAAGGCGTGCCTACGGCCAAAGCGCTGCATAAGATTGCCACAGACAAAGACCTCTATTTACCCATTGCTTCTGAAGTTTACGCGATGATAGAAGAGGGCAAAGATCCGCAGGAAAGTGTGAGAGACTTGTTGGGCTAAATGCAGAATTTATATTTTTCCTACTATTTGGACAGAATTTCAAAATACGCGGGTTATTTGGCAGCAGTTCTGGTTGTTGTACTCTCATTACTGGTGGCGTATGATGCCGGTATGCGTTATCTTTTTTCGGAAGGTTCCATTGCATTACAGGAGATAGAATGGCATCTCTTTGATGTGGTCTTTCTTTTAGGGCTCAGTTATGCGCTTAAACATGACAAACATGTGAGAGTTGATATCTTTTTTGAACGTTACAGTCACGACAGTAAAGCAATGGTTCAGATACTTGCGATGCTCTTACTGGTGATTCCTTTTTCTCTGCTCTTTTTGAATGATGCGTTCGATATGACCTGGCAGAGTTACCTGCAGCATGAAGTTTCACCTGATCCCGGAGGCTTGACGGATCGTTGGGTGATCAAAGCGATGCTGGTATTTTCTTTTGTACTGCTCATACTTCAGGCACTCAGTGAGATATTAAAAGCCTATCATCAATTAGAAAACAAAAAACGTTTATATCGCACTTTGTTTGTGGTAGCCGTATTTGGTATTTTGGTTTATGTGGGGTGGTATAACCGGGTTGCATTCTGGTTTGAGCCGGTTTTCCTGATGTTCGGGATGGCACTCACCTTGCTTCTTGTGGGTTTTCAAGTGGCTTTTGTCTTTGCCGGAGTGGCACTCTTTTTTGCGTTGATCAGCGATGAAGTAGGATTGCATGTTCTTGAAATGCTTCCCTACCGTACCTATGGTATTATGGGAAATGTCACACTGATGGCGATCCCTCTTTTTATTTTTATGGGACTTATACTTGAAAAATCGAAAATGGCTGAAAAATTGCTTTTGTCCATGGGAAAACTCTTTGGACAGGTCAGAGGCGGATTGGCGATCTCTGTGGTACTGGTTGGAGCGATATTAGCTGCGAGTACAGGTATTGTCGGTGCTTCGGTAGTGATGATGTCCTTGATCGCTTTGCCTTTGATGCTGAAACATAACTATTCGTCTTCTTTAGCATCCGGAAGTATTGCTGCAAGCGGTACACTGGGACAATTGATCCCTCCGTCGATCGTACTCATTGTTTTAGGTGACCAGATGCATTTATCGGTGGGTGATCTTTTTAAAGCGGCAGTTGTACCCGGATTGTTATTGATCGTGCTTTATATTGTGTATATTCTGATCTTTTCTTATTTCAAAAAAGAAGTTGCACCTGCCATTGTTTCCGAAGAAGCATACGGAGAAGTAGTCAAAGAAGCGCTTAAAGCCATCATCCCGCCACTTTTACTCATAGGGGCGGTGCTTGGGTCTATCTTTGCAGGTATTGCCTCTCCTACGGAATCTGCAGCCATTGGTGTGCTTGGTGCTTTTGCATTGGCAGCATACAACAGAGCCTTCTCTTTTGAACTGGTACGTTATGCCAGCATAGAAACGGTCAAACTCACGGCGATGATCTTTATGATCCTTATAGGGGCAACAGCATTCTCTCTGGTCTTCAATGAATTGGGCGGCGGTGATATGGCTTTACAGTTCTTTGCGGAAGACATGGGAGAGAAATGGACCTTCATTTTCATAGCCATGCTGGTGATCTTCCTTCTTGGATTCTTTATAGACTTCATTGAGATCGCTTTTGTGGTCGTGCCTATTTTGGTACCGATCGTGGCATCCTTTGGTATTGACCCCGTCTGGTTTGCCATTCTCATTGCGATGAACCTGCAAGCCTCATTCCTTACACCACCTTTTGGTTTTGCACTTTTTTACCTGAAAGGTGCAGCAGGAGACAAAGTAAGTACAGGATCCATTTACAGGGGTGTTGTACCTTTTATTCTTTTGCAAGTTTTGGCCTTGGGGATCATTCTTCTTTTTCCTGAGCTCATTTATCTATTTGGAAAGAGTTGATTGTTTTAATTATTTAAATTTAAAATAGTAAGGGGGGGAGAAGAAGATGTATATAGAAGCCAATTATGTTGATATTGTCAATCGAGAGATATATCCTGCCAGAGTCAGTGTAGAAGAGGGAAAGATTGCTGCGGTAGAGAAGATGGAAAACATGTGTGATACTTATATCCTTCCAGGTTTCATTGATGCGCATATACACATAGAAAGTTCTATGCTTCCACCCAGTGAGTTTTCACGACTGGCTACTGTACCTTGCTGGAAATATCGGAGATCAAGTATCTTTCAGAAGTGATGAACTTTCCCGGGGTGATTAGTGATGATCCCGATATGCTGATGTTCTGCTCAGATGATAGACACCCCAATGACTTGGTTTCAGAACATATAAACGGGCATGTTAAACGTGCCATAGCGAAGGGTTACGACCTTTTTGATGTGTTGAAAATTGCTTCACTTAACCCTATTGAACATTATGATTTGGAAGTAGGTTGTTTGAAGGTAGGAGATGCTGCAGATTTTATTGTGGTGAAAGATTTGGAACAGTTTGATATTTTGCAAACAGTGATTGATGGAGAAATAGTTGCCAATGAGGGGCGTTTTCTCATTTCGACTGTAAAGGTAGATACCCCAAATCATTTTCATACAGGTTTCAGAACAGCTGAAGCTTTTGAGCTGTTACGTTGTGCAGATACAGAGGTGATCCATGCCATCGACCACTCTCTGATCACAGAAGAGGAGATTGTAGATCTGAATGGAGATAAAGGTGAAGATATATTGAAAATCACTGTCGTTAACCGTTATGAAGAATGTGCTCCGGCTGTAGGGTATGTACATGGTTTTGGACTTAAAAAGGGTGCTATCGCCTCCAATGTTGCGCATGATTCACACAATATTATTGCCGTAGGAAGCAATGATATACTCATCGCTAAAGCGGTCAATGCAATCATCGGAAAGAGGGGTGGTATTTGTGCTGTGACAGAAGAGAAGGAAGAAGT
>JAMONL010000186.1 GCA_027065815.1 Sulfurovum sp. | reverse complement strand
AAGAAGAAGTGCAAAGTCAAGTTCGTCATTCTCTTCGAACTGCTGTTTCTGCTTCTCTGTGATCAGGGAATAACACATCTCTTCAATGTCCTCGCCGGTCAGTTTAGGCAGGTTGACGGGTTTAAGTGCACCGTCAAGTCTTATCTGCGGTTCTGTCCGACTCACAAGGTGCAAGTCTGAAGCGCCGTGTGTTACAACGCTCTGAAGTAATTTTTTAATATCGAAATTTGCCATGGTTATCCTTTTATGGTTGCTCTATTTTTAATGTATATTACAGTGGTTCCAAATATGATGATTCATTATATCCAAACAATGATATTAAGCATGGATAAGACTATTCAATAATGGCAGGTACGATAAAAAAATCATCTTTGGCTTGCGGTGCATGTCTCAAAATATCTTTTGCAATGTCATTGGCTTCTCTCGGTATGTCTTCTCTAAGCGGGGTCCCGCCCTCAAGTGTTGAAAAAGAGGCAGACAGATTATCGGTATCCAGTTCATTCAGGTTGTCTATATATCCAAGAATATCCGTCAGTTGACCCATGACCTCTTCTTTTTTTGAATCATCGATACGAAGGTGGGAAAGTTTTTCAAGTTTTGTCAAAAGTGTGTTATCAATCTGCACGTTTTACCTTTTCCTTATTAATTAGTACTTTTATCATTATATATTAATTTGGTTTAAGATATAACTACATATATAATATTGAATTCACAATCAAGGATACTAAAGATGATGCAACAAATCGATATGAGCTCTCCGGAGTTTTTAAAAGAGATGGAAAAAACTAAAAAATTCACAGATAAAGTATGTAAACAGTTTGGATATGAGTACCACCCGATGCATGATGTCAATGAAGGTGTGACCATGGGTCTGGCTAGACATAAAATGCTTTACGGAAAGAGATTCTGTCCTTGTTTTATGGTTGACCCTGATCCTGAAAAAGAAGGAAAGTTCATCTCTTCGGACAATAGAGTCTGCCCTTGTCCTCAGGCAATAGAGAAAGAGATACCGGAAGAGGGTAAATGCCATTGTGGTATTTTCTGTACGCCTGAATATGTGGCTGAGCAGATGAAAAAAACAGTAGAAAGTCTTTGAGAATAAAAATTTGCTATAATACGCGATTATTTTTAAGACAAGGAAGAGACAATGCAAGAATTATTAGCAAAATCTGATGTAAATTCACAAGAGTTACAGACACTTTTAGATGCCAGAGAAAAAGGTGAAATTGATTTTACATTGATCGATGTGCGTGAACAGTATGAGTATGATGACGGACATGTCAAAGGGGTTGATCTCCTTAAACCGACATCCTCTTTTCAAAGCTGGGCACAGGAAATTTTTAATGAATATCAGGATAAGACCATTATTTTCACCTGTCGTACAGGAAGCAGAAGCGGACAGGTACAAAACGTATTTAAAAGCAACGGTCATGACAAAGTGATCAATCATTACGGTGGTATTGTCACTTACAGTGGTGAGACTGAAAGATAGTATATGAATGTAGTTGACCTTCTTTTAAAGTTACTCAGTTTTGAATCCATTACACCTGATGATGCAGGTTCTTTGAAATATATTGAGTCATATCTTGAAGGTTATGAAGCGATCTATTATAATAAAGAGGGTGTGAAAAATCTCTTTTTGACTAAAAGATTCTCTGAAGGTGAACATTTGTGTTTCGCAGGTCATGTGGATGTGGTTCCTGCCGGTTCA
>JAMONL010000185.1 GCA_027065815.1 Sulfurovum sp. | reverse complement strand
CAACTGCTTAAATCCAGCCTTTACTATATGTTTTGATTTGCACTTTTTACATTCCATGTCTATTGTTAAGCAATTTATGTGCCTAACTGGTCAGTGCCACATATTTTCTGGACAGCCACTTAGCATTCATTTCAATAGCCAAGGGTACTAGAAGTCTCAGTACCGAGCCATCATTGGGGAATGCACCTATTACTTTGGTTCGTCTCTTTATCTCCTTATTAAATCTTTCAAGCATATTGGTTGAATGTATTTTGCGTCTGTGTGTCTTTGGAAACGTCATAAAAATACAGGTCTCATAGAGGTTATCCATCAGAAACTGAGCTAGTTTGGGATGGGTGTCTTCATAGGTGACAATCATTCCGTTGGCAATAGATGTTGCCTGTTCAAATGTACCACAGGAGAGAACATCATTCAAATACTTTAAAACTTCTTCCAAATCTTTTTTGGGTACAATCTTCATCAGGTTACGCTTCATGTGTACCGTACAGAACTGCCAGGAAGAGCCTACGAAACTTTCACTGGCAGCTTTTTTGATCCCCTTGTGACCATCACTGATAATAAGATTCACTTTTTCAATTCCACGCTCTTTTAGCCCATCAAAGAAATCTGTATATGTTGCAACTGATTCACTCTCCATAGGAGCAATATCAAGTATCTCTCTCAACCCTTTTGCATTCACTCCTACGGCAACCATCACAGCTTTGGAGACAAACCGTATCCCATCAAATACTTTCAGATAGGTGGCATCAATATACAAATAGGGATAGTAGCTTTCAAGATTTGAGCATTTAAAAGCGGTGACAATTTCATCAAGTTCATGTGAGAGTCTGCTTACCGTTTCGTGACTAAGCTCAATTCCAAGTTCTCCTACAATGGATTCTACTTTTCTTGTAGAAACACCTTTAAGATAACTCTCTACAATCATTGAAGCAAGTGCCTTATCTATCCTCAAATAATTTTCAAACAATTTGGTTTCAAATTTACTGTTTCTGGCATAAGGTCTCAACAGATTCAATTCACCCAGTGTTGTCTTTAACCGTCTCTCTTTATTCCCGTTACGATAATCAATCCGCTCGTCACTCCTTTGATTCTTCTCTGCACCGATAAAAGCAGCAAATTCCTTCTCTAGTACTGCATTTAGAAACATCTCTTCTATACGTCTAAACCCCTCTTGTTTGTCCTCAAGGGGCAAAGGTGCAAACTCACTCATATCAAACTCTATCTTATCATTTTCTATTCTCATCTATCGTTTCTTTTTTTTGAAAAACAATAGCTGATTTTAAATTTACAGAAAATTTTTGACGCTACCATAAAGAAACTGCCTGCTAAAAGCGAATACAACGGACGTAGGCGCTACCTGACTTTGCTTTCCAGTTGGCAAAACCGTTGTAAAAGTAGACAAACCATGCCACGCTTTCATTAGAATCTGATTCCAATGAGGACCAGTAAGCTGATGAGACCGTATTTTTAAACATCGCATGTATTGCCGGATCATTATGTTCATGATCGGTAATTTCAATCAGTTCATCAACTGTTGGTGTGCGCCAGTCACTGTACCCACCTAAAGTAAGCATAGAACAATAATCCTGCGCTTCATCCCATGTAGTATTTTTAATACTTTCATTGGTTTCACCATAGCTATCTTGCCACTGAGATCCTGTTGTTAAGTCCGTAACAATACCGACATTGTCGCGAAAATACTCATGCTGTTG
>JAMONL010000184.1 GCA_027065815.1 Sulfurovum sp. | reverse complement strand
GAGGGCATCGTAACGAATATCATAACGCAAGCCTTCAGCGGTGAATGGTTTACGTAAAAATATTACCAGAAGATCTGAATCGGAGATGGCTTGACGGATCATTCTCTCATGGGCACGGTTCAGGGGATTTGCTGCAAGCATGATGGAAGATACGGATTTGGCACCTGTTCTTGTGATCATATGCTGAATTCGATTGATATTGTCCTGAATGATCGGGTATTCCACATGATACTCTCCGCATACAGCAGTATCTCCAAGTCTCTGGGTGGTGTTTTTGACACCGGGATGGCTGGCATCAGAGGTACCGTAAATATTGTATAGCCGTTGTTTTGTATCGATGGGGAAAGTTTCTTCTACGGTCAGTTCACCTACTTTTTTACCATTGTTGATGAGGTCAACAATATCATTTTTCTTTAAACTTTTTAGTACGTGAAAATTTTTTTTACCTTTGGGTGCGAGGACAAAAGCAAAAGGGAAGGGAACACCTTTATAGTGTTTTGAATCGTCAACCTGGGCGGCTTCTTTTTTGTTCATCAGCTTATTTACCGGAGAGATAAGCCCTGCCTGTACCAGTGCCAGAGTGGAAAGTGCTTCGGTATCTATATAGAGTGATTTATGATCTTGCATTGCATATCCTTTTATACAGAAAGTGTTTATTTCTTTTTAAACAAACCATATTTTTTCCTTTTTTCCCATAAACTTTTTCTTGAAATACCAAGCTTTTTAGAGAGTTCTGTATCAGGGAATTTATATTGAAAACTGTTGACAATAAATTTGACATAGTCATCGATGGTCAGGATCTCATTTTGGTCATACAGTTTGGAATCGGTGTTGAGGGTAATGGTTTCAAATTCTGTCTCCAATTCCGAAGTGGTACATAAGATGAAATCATGCTGTTTCAGTTTTTCAAGCAGGTATTCTCTGTCCGCTTTTTTCAGTAAGTGTATTTCTGTAGCGTAGATCAGTGATCTGGGCGTATTTTTTTCCAGTTTCTCTTTCCACTCTTTGTTTCCCAAAGGCAGGAATGTGAGCCGTTTCTTATGGATATTGGCATATTCAAATACGATCTTGTCTATCAGCCTCTGATAATTGGTCTGTATGACAATGGGACTTGAAAGTTTTTCTATATCAAAATCGGTCTCTATCTCCTGGAGCAGGTTCTCCATATATTCTTTATAGAGAAGTGTTTGTTTCTTGAGATCCTGATACTCCTGATAATGTTCGATCTTTCGCATCAGTTCTTCTATCATGAAAGGTTTGACAATGTAGTCTTTGGCACCCAGTTTCAGAGGTTCTCCAACCGTGTCATTGTTAATATAACTCACCATAAGAATGATGATCTTGTCTTTAAATTTCTTGATCAGTGGAGAAGTGTTTTGTCCCGGTAGGTTTGTTGAGAGTAGGTAAACATCTCCGTTACTCTGCATTGCTTCTTTGATGGAAGAGAATATCTCTGTTTCAAATCCGTTCTCATTCAGTTTTGAGGCGATACTTTGTGCCAAATAGAGTTCATTTTCTACAATGATGATTTTCATTTCTTTTTTCCTATCTTTCTGTACTTGTGTTTGGAAGTATTTTATATGTTAAATTTGCTATAGCATGTACGGTCACACCCTCTTTACGTCCGACAAATCCAAGTTTTTCAGCGGTAGTTGCTTTTATGTTGATGAAATTTTGTCTGATACCAAGCAGCGCAGCGAGACTGTGTTTCATTGCGGCTTTG
>JAMONL010000183.1 GCA_027065815.1 Sulfurovum sp. | reverse complement strand
AAAGTTGTCCAATGGCTCGCCCATACCCATATAGACAATGTTGACACGGCGGTTGGCATCGATCCCATTGTCTTTTTTGATCATACGCAGCTGTTCGGTAATTTCACCGGCAGTCAAATTACGCATGAAACCACCCTTTGCAGTCAAACAAAAGGCACACCCTACCTTGCACCCTACCTGAGAGGAGATACAGACCGTATAGCGTTCCTGATGCTTTACAGAGCCATCTTCATGATACTCCTTGTCCCGCATCAAAAGTAATACCGCTTCCACTGTATGTCCGTCGTGCAGTTCAAAAAGATATTTCCGGCTTCCGTCCATACTGTTCTGTACTGTCAAAGTTTTGAGTGGCGTAAGCGTATACTCTGCATCCAGTTTTTCTCTCATCTCTTTAGGCAGATTTTTCATCGCTTCAAAAGAGTCGGCATATTTGTGATAGATCCAATTGTAAATCTGTTTTGCTCTAAAAGAAGGTTTAATGATAGATGCTAATTCTTCTTTAGTGAGGTCTTGTATTATTTTCATATTTATTTTCCCGTAGGGTCGGTTTACCGACCACAAAATGTATTGGTCGATAAATCGACTCTACACCACTATATTATTTTTTATCTTTTCAAAAGGTACCCACAAAGGGGCACCCCTACATTTATTTTTTATTTGCCATCTTATCTGCGATCATATCTTTGACGTAAGTATCTAATTTTGCCATAGCTTCTTTCTGATTTTTCAAAAAGTCATCATGCGCATTTTCATCACAATAATTGGTCACCACAAAAATACCGCCTGAAGAAATGCCATAGAACTGTGCCACTTTCATTACGGCAAAAAATTCCATATTCTCTATCTGTACATTTTGTGCCGTATAGTATTTTCCTATCTCTTTATCTGTTGTGATGTAGTTCGAAGAATTCACAAGTGTTTCACGTGAAACATCTTTCACGGATGTTACGACATTGTCTATAGGACTGTAAGATTTTCCTGAAAAAAAACTGTTCTCAATATTGGCAGCCGTTTTTGACTCTATGATATCAAAGATCTTTTTTTCACCATACGAACCTGCCGTACCAACAAAGAGAATATAGTCAGGTTTTTTTGTCTCACACAAACGCGTAAGATTGATAGCCACTTCCATCATGCCGACACCTACAGGCATCGCAAAGTCAAATTGTTCGCTTTTTCCAGCACATATGATCATGTTAAGTCCTTACCGGTATATTTTGGGCGCTAAGATAGCGTTTTAATTCCATAATGTCAATCTCTTTGAAGTGAAAGATGGAAGCCGCCAAGGCTGCATCGGCATTCCCCAAAGTAAACGCTTCTTCAATGTGCTTCATCGTTCCTGCTCCGCCTGAAGCGATCACCGGAATGTTTACTTCTTCACCGATCTTTCTGTTCAATTCATTGTCAAAGCCGGCTTTGGTACCGTCTGCATCCATCGAAGTGACAAGCAGTTCGCCTGCACCTCTATTGTAGGCTTCTTTTGCCCAAAGCAAAGCATCTATGCCTGTATCCTTGCGTCCACCATGGGTAAAGATATGCCACTCTCCCTCAGCGACCTTCTTGGCATCAATCGCAACAACAATACACTGCGAACCAAAACGTTTGGCACCCTCTTCAATGAAGTCTGGTCTTTTGATCGCTGCTGAGTTAATACTGACTTTATCACATCCCACATTGAGCAGATTATAGATATCGGAGAGTTCACGGATCCCACCACCGACAGTAAGAGGGATGAA
>JAMONL010000182.1 GCA_027065815.1 Sulfurovum sp. | reverse complement strand
GTATTTTACTGTCTCAAAGGCTATTTAACTCTTTTGAGACTCATCTGATGCTGCATGATACTTGGAATAAAGTACAGCCAGCGGTTTTGCCGAAAGACCATGCAGGATAATAGAAAGAAGTATCGTCAGGGAAGCTGCTGCAAAGATCTGCTCATGTCCTTTTATATTTCCCAAATGATGTACGGCTACCAGGATATAAAGGATCGAAGCGATACCTCTAGGGCCGAACCAGCCTATGAAGAGTCTGGTACTCAGGTCAAGTTTGAAAAAACCGAAACCTAAGACGATAGGCAGCATACGCAGGACAGTCAGACTAAGCAGTGCGAAGATCCAGGTATTGAGATCGAGGTAGGGCAACATGAAAGGTACAAAGACCAGACCAAAGACAAGAAAAGAGATCATAATGAGCAATTCACCTTCACTCTCAGCGAACTCTTCTACATTTTTTTTGAGTGTTTTGTTGGTATTGCCAAGAAAGAGTCCGGCAAAGAAGGCAGCAATGTATCCATTACCATGAAAATGTTCTGCAAAATAGAATGATAAGATCGCTAAAGCAATAGGGATGAGGTTGAGATATTGGTGTTCGATCCATTCTTTCTTAATGGTTATTTGGCTCAGTTTCGCACCTGACCAACCGATGAAAGCACCGGCAAGGGCTCCAATGGAGATCTGCTGTGCAATGTATGCCATCCAGCCCTCAGAGGAACTTGAACTACCCGCAGTGATCATGGCGAGAACTGTCAAAAGTACAGGAAAGACGATACCGTCATTGAGTCCACTTTCCACATTGATGGTATTCCTGACAGTTTCCGGAATACGTTTGTCTGAAACCACGATCTTCCCAAGTGCCGCATCAGTAGGTGCTAAAATGAGTGCAAGTAGAAGAATGTTGAGTGGTGTCTCTTCAGGAAAGAAAGCCTGTGCTGTAAAGTATGAAAATATAATGGTAGTCGGTAAAGCAACAAAGAGTAAACGTGTTGGAAGTCTCCAGTGTTTTTTAAGTTGTTCCAGATCCAAGGCAGCAGCATCAGAAAAAAGTACTACGATCAACGCGATCTCTGCAATGATCTGTACAAATTCCGTATTGAAACCAACCGGTTTGTCACCCAATACAAGTGTAGAGAGCAAGATTCCCACTGCAGTAAAGACCATAGGACCGGAAATGTTGTATTTCCCGAAAAGTTTGGAGAAATACCCGTATCCCAGTATGACCAGAGTAATTCCCAAAATAGTCAAATGCTCATGCATATTCCATTCCTTTAATGCTTAGGTGTATCGAAACTTCCACCCAGTGCCAAGTACAGATTCACTCTGTTGATCAGACGTTTTTTTAAGACTTGTATTCTTGTGATCTCTGCACCGATCCATTTTCCTTGAATAAGAATAATATCGAGTACAGTACTCTCTCCAATACGATATTTCTCTACGGTCATTTGATAAGCTGTTTTATATTCTTTGACCATTTTTTCTACATATTTAAGACGAACGGTCAAGTGTTTTTCTGCAGCCAAAGCATTTTCAACTTCCTGGAAGGCGCGCAATGCAGTACGTGCATAGGCCGCAATGGCAGCTTTTTGTTCTGCATCGGCAATAGCAACCTGTGCTTCAATGGCACCTCCGGTATAGAGTGGTGCAAAAGCACCTGCTGTAAGGTTGGTGATCGCATCATTGATAGTATTTGGTCCCAGACCCAGTTTGAGTCTGATATTCGGCAGGTGTAAGAGCTCTGCCGAAGCTTTCTGATGGAAGGCAGCAGCAACACGCTCTTCCGCTGCGATAAGATCAGGTCTACGTTCCAAGAGTTGTGCCGGTAATCCGTTTGGAATACGTGAAGGCACTTTGTACAGTGAGCTTGACTGAAGTTTCCCGGAAGGGTATCTTCCCACAAGTACTTCAAGTGCTCTTTGTGAACGTTCCTTGGCTGAAAGTGCTGAACGTGCGCTGTCCTGTGCCGCAGCTACAAGGGCATTAGAGAGGTGTACATCACGTTTATTCCCCTGACCGATCTCTTCTCGTGCCGTCAGGATCTGTAATCCTTTTTTCTGCAGTGTAACGATCTCTTTGGAAAATTCATAGATCTTTGCATTGCTATTGAGCAGGAACCAGGCTTTGGCTGTAGTAGCAGCCAATGATTGTCTTGCAAAATTGTAGTCAGCCATTTGTGCAGTGGTAAGTTCTTCTTGTGCTGCAAGAACATTACCGACACGTCCCCAGACATCTGGTTCCCATGAGACACCAAAACCGCCAAAGGCAATTTCATTGGCTCCCTCAGCATTGTTGTCATGGTAGTATGTGGATACTCCGACAGAAGGTTTAAGCTCTGACTCTGTGAGTTTGGTCAGGGCTGTGGCTCTTTCTACTCTGGCAGCAGCTACTTTGAGGTTTGGGTTGTTTTGTTGTGCCTCTTTGACAAGGGCATTGAGCTTTCGGTCATGGAAAGTACGTATCCATCCGTCCTGTACCTTTGCACTGCTGATCGAGCGTTTGAATTTTCCCGGTGTCAGGGGTGTGTCTGAACCATTTTTAATGACAGCCGTTGCCTCATCATGCGTCAGTACATTCTGTGCACATCCGCTCAGCAGTAACATGAGTGATCCCGATAATAATATTTTAGTCATAGATCAACCTCTCTTAATGGAATCGCAAGAAGAATTGCCAACTCTGCATACGGATCAGGATCTTACGGATGATGGCAACATGAGACCAGACAGGGTGCTTCATATCATAGGTAGCGACAATACCATCCACACCTAAAGGAAGGTGGTATTGAGAGATATTTTGATCTTTATCGAACTCAAGTATGACAGGGATCTGTCCTGATGGCAACTGTGTACTAAATGAGAACATTCTTCTATCCGGAGCAATTTCTCCTTCAGCCATGGTTGGCAGTACTTTGACCACATGTGCCTGAAAAGAACGTCCGGGAATGGAAGGAAAAATCACATCTGCCGGATTACCTGGTTTAATGTTAAGTAAGGGTTCTTGTGAAAAACCGGCGATAAATGAGATGGAGTCAGTATTGACAAAAGTCATGACAGGAAGGGCAGGGATGGTCACTGCCATTTGTCCCGGACGGGCTCTTACCTGCGTCACATAACCGTTTGACGGTGCCCGTACAATACAGCTGTCAAGGTCGAACTGGGCAGAGACTACTTTTGCAGTAAGGCTGCCTACCTGTTTCTCATACTCATGGATGTCAAATTTGGACCCGCCGGCAACACGTCTAAGTTCTTTGGTATCTTCGAGTCTCTTTTTTGCAAAGTCAAGTTGTGCTTCAAGGTCTTCCAATGCAGCTTTATATTTTGTATCTACAAGTGTAAAGAGTACATCTCCTTTTTTTACAGGTTCATTAGGAATAGCTTTGATCTCACGTATTTTTGCACGGACATTGGGTACGATGGGTGTACTTACAAAATATTGTCTGGCACTTAGTGAACCCGGATGGTAATATGCCATGCCCATTAAAGTAACAGAAAGCATGATGACCCCGCCAAGTACAGCAGTTGTTAAAGACCATTTGTTAACAGGGATCTTAAAGACTTTAAAGATGATCCAACAGAGTGTGATATATGTGAGTATCATTAACGTTTCCATTACTTTACCTCCCCTTTATTTGTTTCTGGCTGTGCAGGCTCTGTTGCTTTCTCGGAGAGTTTGGCTTCAAGTGCTTCAAGTCTCTGCTTGAGTGCTTTAATTTCCTCTTTTGAGTGTGTGGAATCTTTAAGTTCAACGGTCTCCAGACCCCATCCCTGTCCAGGTTTATAAAGATATGCCCATATCCAGAGGAAGGGCCAGATCACATGCATAAGAAAGAGGGAGACCCATCCGGCAATATGTATGGCATCCCTGTGAGGATGATCCCTTTTTTTTGCAATTTCATAAGGAATATCATGAATGTAGATAACCAGGTAGATGAAGAAGATCACTACGGTTACCAATATGCCAAGTGCAACAAAATCCAGTGTTCGAGGGTCAATAGCCATAGCCATAGTTTAACCTTTGTATATATTGTAATTAAAAAGAAGTATAGCAAGTTTTTCTGTTTTATGTCTATCTTAAAAACCTAAAAACCTACAAAAGGAAAAACAGTCGTTTTTTATCTTTTTATTTTATAATAAGCAGAGATTGATTTTAAATGGAGGTTTTATTATATGGAAAAATGGAAAAGCAAATTGGCTGTGCTTGCAGCAGGATACCTGTTTGCAGGTTCTGCCTCAGTACTCCATGCGCAAGAAGCACCCTATATCATGCATGAACCAAGTATTGCAAACAAGATATTGGATCGTGCATATCGTTATGTAGGTGGCTTGGACAAGTTTGCCTTTGAAGGTATCACTGTCAATGATGATGTTTTGGATGATACAATGCTTGTAGAAGTGAAGCATCGTATCGCTGTTAAGGTGGACAGACCCGGAGATATGATCATAGATATCACAGGGGATACAAAAAATAGACGTATCTACCTGCATAAAGGCAAATTCACACTTTATGATAAAAGTAAAAACTATTATGGTGAGATAGAGACACCCCGAACCATAGATGCCACACTTGATTTTATTTTTGACCGTTATGACATGAAGACACCTTTGGCAAACCTTTTGTACAGTGATGTGGCAGAACGCTTGAAACCTCAGACCAAAGGGTATTATTTTGGTCTTAGTAATGTAGGTAAAACACTATGTGACTATATCGGATTCAGCAACAAAAAAGAGGAGCTTCAGCTTTGGATCGCAAGAGGGAAGAATCCTATGATCCGTAAATTTATCATTATTGATAAAACAGGCAAAAGAGAGATGAGAAGTACTACGATCCTGCGTTGGTATAAAAACAGCAAGTCCCAACCGGGTCAATATGTATTCAAAGCACCTGCCAGGGTGGTCAAGATCGATATGATAGTACCGGAAGAGAAGGAGTAGTCATGAAGAACAGAAGATTTTTTATGCTCAAGTTTGCCATTGTCGCTGTCATGTTGGGACTTTTTTCTCCTTCGGTAAAAATTGCAGAATATGACGGATTGACACAAAATACCAGCGATCTGCTTTCAACAGAGATCACTTTTTCTATTTTGAATAAGGCCGAGGCAAGAAGAGGTGGCGGCAGACGTGGTGGTGGCGGTATGCGTCGCGGCGGTGGTATGAGAGGCGGCGGTGCAAGAAGATCAGGAAGTTTTAATCGCCGTTCGGGTGGTAATTTTAACAGACGAAGCAGCCCTCGCAGCAACCGTTATCAGGGAGGGAATTTTCAGCGTTCAACAAAGAGACCTTCCAACAAAATGGCAACACGTCCGACAAACAGAAAAGCGAGCAGACCGGTCAATAAAAGACCAAGTACGCGTCCTGTAACAAGACCGGCTAAAAAACCGAGTACAAGACCTGTACAACGTCCAAGTACCCGTCCATCGAACAAACCCGGAACACGTCCTGTAACAAAACCGGGAAACAGACCGGGAGCAGGAAAGCCTGGCAGACCAAATAAACCGGGAAATGGTAACAGACCTGGTGCTGGTAATCCTAACAGACCGGGTAAACCTGGTGTAAGACCTCCTGGTAATAGACCGGGGAACGGCCACAGACCTGGAAAACCACATCGTCCGGTACATGGCAGACCTCCGCATCACGGGCATGGCCACTACCATCGTTATCCTCACTACGGCTGGGGTGGATATTGGCCATGGTTCTGGGGAAGTGCTATTGCAGTAGGCGCATTGGTCTCTACTATTCCTGATGACGGATGCAGGGATGTCTATATGGATGGACAGCAGTATAAAGAGTGTGATGGTGTACTCTTTGAACCGGTCTATCAAGGTGATGACCTCAGCTATAAAGTGGTTGAGATCAACAAAAAATAAAATGATCGATCCCCTTTTTTGCGGGATCGGACAGCGTGACCTTTATCTCCAATATTAAACAATCTATTGTATAGTTCCTTATGAAAAAACGTATTCACAATTTTAAAAAATTCTCCAGACGTATTGGACGCGGTATGCATGTGGAGTGGAAAGAGACCATTAATATCCCCTCTTTACTTGTGCATAAAGAGTACAGAAAAGCCGGTGCACAGGTTGTGGATATCGTGAAAATGGCAGGATTGACCGTGATCTGGGTCATCCCGGGCGGTGCTGTGATCACCGCGATGATCCTGAAGTTCTCCCATAAAGCCAGACCTAGTGCTTTTAAGCCTGAAAACACTAAAAATGACAAAGAGACTTAGCTAAATCGAAAAAGAGTGACTCTTGATGGACTTTTTGATTATTGATGCTTGAGTATCATCACCGAAGCCGTCAACCCAAATCGAAGCTTTATCTTTTCAGGCAGTGTGTCAAGTTTGATACGTACGGGAATCCTTTGTGCCAGGCGTATCCACTGAAATACGGGTTTGATACTTGGCAGGAGATTGTTTCCGGGATTCCCGTCAGAGAGAGCGATTCCCCAGCCTATGGATTCTACTTTTCCCTTGAGCGGGGTATCCGGGTATGCCATAAGTGTCACGACAGCATCATCGCCTATGGTGACGTTGGGGATCTTGTCTTCACGGAAGAACCCAAAGACCCAGTAGGAAGAGGTGTCGACCAGGGCGAGCAGGGGTTTGTTCGCTGTTGCCTGTGTCCCTATCTGAAAGGTAATGTTGGAGACATAGCCGTCTACTTCTGCATACACTTTGGTATAAGAGAGGTTCAGTTTTGCAGTATTGAGGGCTTCTGTGGAAGAGTCAATGTCTGCAAGAGATTTGTAGTAGTTGGTCTCATTACGTACCATGTCTTTTTGTGAAACGGCACCTTTGTCTTTTTTGTAGATGCTCTGCACACGCTCATACTCGATCTTGGTACCTTTGGCAGCTTCAAGTGTACGTTTCAGTCTTGCTTCCGCCTGTTTGACCTTAAGTACATACTGTGAAGGGTCAAGTTCAAAAAGAAGGTCTCCTTTTTTTACCTTTAGATTATCCTTAGCATGGATCTTTATCACCATGCCTGTGACACGCGGAGCCACTTGAATGACTTGTGTACGTACCTGACCGTCACGTGTCCAGGGGTTGTCTATGTAGGCTTTGTATTTGTCATAGGCAAAATAGAGGGCTGTCCCTAAAATAGCAAGGGTGAGTAAGAGTTTAATAAGTTTTTTCACATCTGTTCCTTAAAATTTGATCCAAAAAGTATCTATGAGTATCATATAGAGTGCCATAATGGCAATGAAAACATAGGGCGGTGCAAAGAGGTAGCGTGAGAGCTTCAGTTTATTTAAGATCAAGACAGTGATGACCGCTGCCAAAAAGGCAAAGAAAATAACAGGCAGTATCGGTGAAAAGTAGATATCACCCAAAGAGAGTTCATGGGGAAAGTTATTGCGCATTGCTCTCTCCTTTTTCATAAAAACCTTTTGGAATACGTGTCATTTCCGGGTCGAGGTATTTGCCCCAGTCCGTACGTCCTTTCATCTTCTCGGCAGTCTCTTGAGAGATGTAAGACTTCCCTCTGCTGATCTGCCAGCCTCCACCCAGTGCTTTGTAGAGCGCAATGGCATTGAGTGCGACATTCCCTTTAATGGTGGCATAGCGATCTTGTGTACTTGTCAGTTTCTCTACCGTGGTCAGCAAACGCTGGTAGTTGACCAGACCGTCGTTGTACTGTACCACAGAGATGTTGAATGCACGGATGGTGGCATCTACCGCTTTTTGGTTTTCAACCTGCTGTTTCCTGGTCAAAACATAGCCGTTAAGGGCATTGGAAACTTCCGCGACAGCGGCAAGCACAGCTTTATTGTAGTTGACCAGACTCTCTTCAAAGAGCGCATCCTGCAGGCGTATCTGGTTTTTAATGCGTCCATAGTTAAAGATATTCCATGAGAAAGAAGGTCCTACGGTCACACCTAAAGCGTTACTGCCTGTCACCCATGAGCCTATTTGGTTGTGCGTGTTGTAGCCAATGTTGCCAAAGAGTGAAATGCTCGGGTAGAGTTCAGCCGTCTTTGCGCCGATCAGTGCAGAGTTTGAATGTACCCTGTATTCAGCTACTTTAATGTCAGGCCGTCTTGTGAGAAGATTGGCATCGATCTTGTAGTAAGGGTTCAGATTGGGTTTTGGGATGAGGTTGACGTTTGTCAGACCTTTATGTCCTTCTTTGACCTGTACAACGCCTTTATGCTTCCCAATGAATTGGTTGGCCGTACTGTATTGTGTAGCACTTTTTTTGCCCAGGAGTGTGTCAATATTCCCTGCCTCTGTACTCAAGAGAAGCGCCAGTGCATTACGTGCGTTGATCTTGTTGAGTTCTATCGCAGGAATGGAGGTACGGGTGTTATACAATTGGGTTCTTGCCTGCTGCATATCAAGTTCAGAAACATTTCCGGAATTGAACTGTATCTCTGTCATTTTAGTGACACGCTCCTGGATGATGACATTTCGTCGTGCGTAGGTGAGACGCTCCTGGGAAGTACGGTAGTTGATGTAGTTCCGTGCCACTTCTGCAATGACGGAGATCATAATGTTGTCATAAGAGGCAACAGAAGCATAAAGCTGTGCTTCAGAAGACTCGATACCACGGGCATATTTACCCCAAATGTCCATCTCCCAGCCCATATCGAAGTTCAGTCCTGCGCTGGCAACATCACCCA
>JAMONL010000181.1 GCA_027065815.1 Sulfurovum sp. | reverse complement strand
TGCCAATTTCAAAACATTTACACAACGACAATATTTTTACTCCTTGTACCATGCATAAAACCTAATTTCATTTCCAACGTTAGCAGTTTGCGTTTTTTTCTTTTTTGGTTACTTTTCTCTTTTTTTGTCGCAGTACAAAAAAGAAAAAAGTAACAGAAAAAAACAATGCCACATTTTCAAGCATGAGAAAATATCAAAAAATAAATGAAAAAATAAAAATTAGATTATAAGTTTAAAGGGTTGGTGTTGTCAGGAGACAACACCCTGCGTAGAAATATTACTTCTTTAAAGGAGTGACGTACATATTAATATAACGTCCCTCCTGTTTCGCTTCACTCTCAAGATTTCCAATATCTTCAAGCATCGGCCAAACACGGTTCAATACATCTACACCCCATTCAGGGTTCGCCATTTCACGTCCTCTGAGGAAAACACGAAGTTTCACATGTTTCCCTTTTTCAAGGAATTCTCTGGCATGTTTGACTTTGTAAGCAATATCATTCTCCGCGATCTTACAAGAGAACTTCACCTCTTTGACTTCGATCTTTTTCTGGTTCTTACGTGCTTCTTTTTTCTTTTTCTCAAGCTCGTATTTGTGTTTACCGTAATCCATGACTTTAGCAACAGGAGGTTTAGCATCAGGAGAGACCAGTACAAGGTCAAGTCCTTTGTCTTCTGCAATTTGAAGCGCATCAGCTCTCGAAATGATACCGAACTGCTCGCCGTCATCTCCCAATACTCTTAATTCACTTGACCTGATCGCATCGTTCATGATGGTATCGTCAGGCTTCTTTCTTCCTCTGTTGTTTCTATCGTTATGTCTACTCAAATTTTTCCTTCTTGAAGTTGTTTCGTTAATTCTACCATAAATTCGTCTTGTGTAAGATTATACTGTTCTCTGGTTCTTCTGTTTCTGATCGCCACGGAATTTCCCTTGACCTCTTCGTCACCAATGATCACAACATACGGTACACGCTGCTTTTCCGCCGTTCTGATACGTTTATTCAAAGAGTCATTTTTGTCAAAGACTTCCGAGTCGATACCCTCAAGCATCAATGTTTTCTTAAGTGCTTTTGCATATGCAACATGATCATCAGAGATCGGTACGAAGATCACTTGTGTTGGGGCAAGGAAGAAAGGGAACTCTCCTGCATAGTGTTCAACCAAAATAGCAATGAAACGCTCAAATGACCCTAAAATAGCACGGTGGATCATCACCGGCTGTTTGCGTGTATTGTCTTCAGCCACATACTCGACATTAAATCTTTCAGGCAGGTTAAAGTCCACCTGTATGGTTCCACATTGCCATTTACGTCCCAGTGCATCGGTGATCTTAACATCGATCTTGGGTCCGTAGAATGCTCCACCGCCCTCATCTATGGTAAATGGCAGGTTATTTTCATTCAAGGCATCTTTCAATCCCTGTGTAGCCATCTCCCAGACCGCATCATCACCAATGGCTTTTTCAGGTTTGGTAGAAACTTCCATCGTATATTCGAAACCAAAAAGTTTCATCACAGAGTCAACAAACTCAACCACTTCAATAACCTCAGCAGCTATCTGCTCTGGAGCACAGAAGATATGTGCGTCATCCTGGGTAAACTCTCTTACACGAAGGAGTCCGTGAAGCACCCCTGATTTTTCATGTCTGTGAACAACACCATACTCATAAAATTTCACAGGAAGATCACGGTAACTTTTTTGTGTCTGTTTAAAGATCTGAATATGTCCAATACAGTTCATAGGCTTGATCCC
>JAMONL010000180.1 GCA_027065815.1 Sulfurovum sp. | reverse complement strand
GGTTGATTTTAAAAACACGATCATCATTATGACATCGAATATTGCTTCAGATAAGATCATGGAGTTCAAAGATCCTGAAGATCGTCGGACAGCAGTCAATGAAGAGTTGAAACGAAGCTTTAAACCGGAGTTCCTGAACCGTCTGGATGACATTGTAATATTCAACCCTCTGGATCTTGAAGCCATTACAAGCATTGTGGATATTCTCTTTAAGAGTATTCAGGCAAAGTTGGCAGAACGTGATATTGAGATCACCTTGACCCCTGCTGCAAAAGCATATATTGCAGAAGCCGGATTTGACCCTGTGTATGGTGCACGTCCATTGAAAAGAGCACTCTATGAAGTCGTTGAAGACCGCTTAGCGGAGCTTATACTTGAAGATAAAGTGGTAGAAGGTTCAAAGGTTGCGTTTGATGTACAGGGCGGAGAGATAAAAGTAAATATCTCTTAACACCGTTTCCCGGACACTTGTCCGGGAAGTATAGGCTCTTCATACAACACATTTCATACAACACAGTTACTACACTTTTTTTTCATACTATAATCATATGTGAAAAAAAGGAATCAGGATGATAAAAAATAAACTTAAAAAACTGACACTTATCGGTGCAGTGACCTCCACCCTTATATTTACGGGATGTACACCTGAAGAGCAAGCTTTGGCTTCAGGTGTTGCCATAGGTGCGGTAGGGGGCATGGCTCTCGCTTCATATTCTTACCCCTATTACTATAACCGTCCTTACTACTATTACGGTGGAAGATATTATTACGGCGGGTATTACCGTGGCGGATATTACCATTATCATGGACACAGATATAGACACGGGCACTATTATAATAACGGATACAGATATTATAACGGACGCAGATACAGAGCACAGTCCGGACGCTATGGGTATTATAGAAATAGAAATGATTATAACAGGTACAGAAGCAACAGGTCCAATAACTACAATAGGAATAATCGATCCAACTATAATAGATCAAACTACAATAGGAACAAACGATCCACCTACAAGAGGGACAGATCATACAATAGAACAAACTACAACAGAACGACAAGGTCTTCTTCGCGAAGCAGAACAACCCGCTCGACAAGAAGATATTAAATTCATTTGACTTTTCCTTTATGAGGAGAAGTTAACTGGCGATCATCTCCAAGATCTTTCCTACCATCAAACCTCCAAATGTTCCGACTATATATCCCATCATTGCCATCAGCACACCAATTGGGATCAATGCTTTTGAATAGGCTGAAGCTAAAATAGGGGCAGACGCGACACCTCCAATATTTGCCAGTGAAGCAACTCCCAGAGAGAAAAGATCCAGTTTGAATATTTTTGCAAAAATCATCATAATAACAACATGTATCAGGATGATCACAAATCCGGCAAAGATATACAGAGGTGCCTCCGTCAGTTCAGAGAAATTGGCTCTTGAAGCGATAAGAGCAACGATAAGATAGAGCATCATATTTGCCAGCACTGAAGCACCTGAAACTTTTGCCAATGGTGTCATAGCAAAAAGAATACCTGAAAATGTTGCAATGATGACGATCCAGGTAGTTGTGGTCAAAAATGATGTTGTCGGGAAAAAGGCTGCAAAATATTGTGAGCCCAATGAAACGATAACTGCAGAGCCAATAAGCAGTAGAATAGAATTGATACTCACAGGCTTTTTGGCATCTTCTTTAAGCGCAAGTCTCTCTCCCACTGCATCAATGACCGAAGTATCTGCTTTACTCCAGAGGTTGAATTTTTTGGCAAAAGGTACCAGTGCAAGCAGGAGCATGACCCAGATAGCGTAATCAATGGAATCTATGAGCAGGGTGTAGCCCATGGCAGCATCAGGAAGGTTCAGCGCTCCCTGTATCGCAACCATATTGGCTGTACCTCCCATCCATGAACCGGAGAGTGCAGCAAAAGGTTTCCAGGATTCTTCTCCAAAGTAAGTGTGGAAAAGAGTGAACATACCTATGAAACCCAAGGCGATACTGAAAGAGGCAAGAAAAAAAGTAAGTAACATCTTTTTACCAAGTTTAAAGATCTCACGCATGTCGGCAGAGAGGAGCATTAAAAAGATCATCGCAGGCAGAAGGTTGGATTTTACACCTTTGTAGACAGCTGTGACCGAATCTGTCTTTTGCCACAGCCCAAAGGTAGAAAAAAGCATGACCACAAAGTAGATGATGACGATACTCGGCAGATATTCAAAAAATCTATGTTGACTTTTCTTTTCGATATAGACGATGGAGGAGGCTATCATCATAATGGCCAGTAAGTAAATATATCCATTTTCAATCATAAAATACTCATTTTTATATTATAAAATATATGGTATGAAAAGTTTTGTTTTTGTCTGATACTCAAGATAAGCTTCATTGTGTCCACACCATAACGCTTCTTCCCTTTTTGCTTTTAAAACCAATATGACTATGAGTGAAACAAAAAAGATAAATTCCAACAAAGTAGGTGTTGAAACCAGCACAGCAAACATCATGGTGATGACGGAAGTATACATAGGATGACGAATGTATCTGTAAGCACCTGTCATCACAAGTGTACATCCTTCCTTGAGTTTTGGTTGTATGTTGAAGTTGCCTCTTTTGTTATGGTTGAGTGCCCAGAATCCAATACTGACACCAAATAGAAAGATGATGATCGCAGGTATGGAACTTAATATGCCGTGAGAAAAGAAGACCATGAAACCTATCAGCACAAATTGCATAAAGACTAAAAATTTCGGATAGATCTCTTTACTCATAACAGTCCCAAGCCTAAAGCACGTATTTTTTCATATTTGTGAAACTGAAAAGTCTTGAATCCTTTTGTTACCGGTTCCAAAAGCAGAATGTTCTTTCCGCAGTTTTTAATGTGTGTCTGTGTCTGGTTATAAATAAGCAGTCGCATAGACTTTTCAAACATTTCCAGAACATTGGCTGTTTTAAAGAAGTTGTCCGGCATCGCCTTTTCAAAAGAGTGTTCACCCATGACATCGACAGCCAGGATATCATCATGACTGGCTTCATTGACACCAAGGTTTTCACAGAGAAAGCCATCTCCATAGGTCTCATTGTCTATGATATGTTCTTCAAATACACCGGGAATGGCCATGCTGGAGAGGATGGCATCTTTTATCAGTACATTGTCTGAAGTGGAAAAAACACGTTTATGTCCATTGTGCAGATTGGTTGCAATGAGTTTCAATGGAATGTCTGTCTCCTTCATGGTACGTTGTTGAAAGATATTTTCAAAGATAGAAGCTATTTTTTCATTGTCAACTACCGCATTTCCCGAAAAAGAGAACTTGATCCAGTTTGAGATCTTGCTGAAATTCTGTATGTGTCGGTAGATCTCTTCTTCTTTCATGCCTATGGCAGCACAGGCACCGATGATACCACCCATACTGGTACCAACGATCTCTTTAGGTACGATACCTTTGGCTTCCATATCATGCAGTACTCCCAAGTGAGCAATGCCCAGTGCACCGCCTCCAGAAAGTACCAACGTAAAATTGTCTTTATCAATATGTTTTTTCATGAAGGTATTATAGCGTTAAAATAAACTTCTTTCCTATATGCCGGAGGGGAAATACTGTTAGTGGTGTATCGAAAATAAATAATGATATAATCAATCCATCAAATTATACTCAAGGTTTTTCGTGCAGATCACAGCTTCTCATATGCTACTGACTTATATGTTTGTACTTATTGGAGGTATACTTGTTTTTGCCGCATTGAGTCATATACTTTATCAGAAACGATCTCCTACAAGTATGATATCATGGATGCTGACAATCGTTTTTATCCCCTATGTTGCTGTCCCTCTCTATTTTTTAATAGGCATACGCAAACGTGAAAAAAAATATCAAAAAGGGTATGTTGAATTTCATGAACTTACGAAACACAACCCTTATATTTTAAATGATCCGAATAATGGTTTTCAAAATATCCTGAAGAAAAACGGTATCACCTCTGCAACCAGCGGCAATACTTACAGGTTGATCACAAGTGATACCGCAGCATATGAACAAATGCTTATAGAGATGCGGAATGCAAAAGAGAGTATAGATATCTGCACCTATGTTTTCAAGTATGATCAGACAACCGAAGCATTTCTTGAACTCTTGACGCTCAGAGCAAAAGAGGGTATACGTGTCCGTTTGCTTATGGATATTGTTGGATCATTCTCTGTCTATATCAATCAGAGACATTTCAAAGCCCTGAAAAATGCAGGAGGAGAGATCGCTTTTTTTGTACCCATACTGAAACGTCCATTCCAAAATTATATAAACCTGAGGAATCACCGCAAGATCTACCTTTTTGATCAAACGACACTTTTAAGCGGTGGTATGAACTTAAGTAATGAATATATGGGGAAAGAGGATGGTGAAAAAAGGTGGGATGATATTCTTTATTATCTAAAGGGTCCTGCCGTAAGTAACTTTTATTCTATCTTTCATAATGACTGGGTCTATGCTACAAAACATGAAATGAAAAATGACTTGAAAATGGATGAAACGTATGAAGGTGATACCATTGTACAGGTCGTTCCTTCCGGTCCCGATATTCCAAGGGATGCACTTTATGAGACACTGTTAAATGCTATTTACAGTGCAAAAGAGCGAATCTGGATAGTCACCCCGTATTTTATACCGGATGAGAATATAATACAGGCTTTGATCATTGCCCAGCATAAAGGGGTGGATGTAAAGCTGATAACACCGAAGATATCCGATAACTTTATTGCCGATATGGTAAGAAGTCCCTATATGCGCGAATTGGATAAAGTAGGTGCAGATGTGGTACTATATGAAGGTGAAATGCTACATGCCAAAGCAATACTTTTTGACAGTTCAGGCGGCATGATAGGTTCTGTCAATATGGATAATCGAAGTCTCTTTTTAAATTACGAAGTAGTTACCTTCGCCTATTCATTACAATTCATTGAAAGTATTGAAAAATGGATGGAAAAACTCATTGACAATTCATCACGAGGCATTAACAAACCGTCTAAAGCAAGAGAAGCGAGTGAAAATATTATGAAAGTGTTTGCCCCTTTACTGTAATGTTCGTACCTACTACACTGTATCATAAATCATGCCAGCGTGAATGTAAGCTCTACCTGCCTGACAGCTTCGGCTTGTTGTGCTGGAATGTCCATAAAAATAACCATGAGCATAAGTTCATTGCCTATCTTGAGAAACAGGTCAGGCAGAAAGAAATTGAAATCATACTGTTTCAGGAAGCTACGTTTAAAGACGGAAAGGCATGTATGCTGCCGAACTTTTCTTATGATGCCGCGGCAAACCTTGAGATCAACAGGAAGTTTTATGGTGTTTTAACTGCCTGTACGGTTGGGTCACTCTATGCAAATGCATATCTTACTGAAGGACAGGAAGCATTTATAGGACCGCACAAAAGTATGCTTTTGAGCAGCTACATATTCAAAGACCACTCTAAATTGCTGGTTTTAAATATACATGCCATTAATTTCCGAGAGAACAAACGATACAATAAAGAACTTGAACGTTTTTTTGATTTTATTGAATTGTATGACGGTGCACTTATTATTGCAGGAGATTTTAATGCCTGGAATAAAACACGTTCTAAAAAACTCCATGAAAATGCACGTAAATTAAACCTGAAAGTCGTCCCTTTTATGGAAAATAGACACGTAAAATCATTCCGGGGGAACGATCTGGATTTTATTTTCTACAAAGGATTGGAGTTAGAGGAGGCTTCTGTTGAGGAACAAGAAGCGCTCTCTGACCATAACCCGCTATTTGCCAGATTTAGAAAGGTTTAGATAGCTTTATCTTATCCTCTCTTTTTATTCTCCGGTTTCTTCTTTCTATCTTTAAACTGTGTCTGTCTCTTTCGTTTTTCCATACGCTTTTTATGGAAGTCAAAGCCGCCTTTACGCTCGATCAGTGACTTCTTTTTGGGCTGTTTTTGACGCGGTTGTTTGTCCGTGAGTTCAAAGCCCGGGTAAATGTCTCTTTTAATGTTCAGTTTCAAGTGTCTTTCGATCTTGGAGAAGGTATCGTAGTCTCTTACAGTCAAGAATGATACTACCTGTCCTTTATGCCCCGCACGCCCCGTTCTTCCGACTCTATGGGTAAAGTCATCAGTATGTTCCGGCAATTCATAGTTCATTACCATTTCAAGTTGTGGAATGTCTATGCCTCTGGCTGCGATATCAGTCGCGACCAATACCTGTGTCTTTCCGCTCTTTAAGAGGGCAAGAGACTTGGCACGGCTTCCTCTGTTCAAGTCACCGTGAATGATAGAGACCCGTATCTTTTTATTTTTCAGGTATTCGTAAATTTTATTGGCTGACTCTTTGGATGAAGCAAAAAGCAGCACCTGCTCAAGCTGTCTGTCTTCTATAAGTTTTGCGACCAGTGCCGCCTTTCTGTTTTTGTCGACTTTATAAGCCTTGTGTACAATGAAGTCAACAATGTCACGTCTCTGGCTCACTTCAACAATAGCAGGGTCTTTTAAAAATTCTTTTGCAAGTTTTTTGATGTTCTGTGAAATGGTAGCAGAGAACATCAACGTTTGTCTCTCTGTATTGCAGTAGTTTAATATGGCTTTGATCTCATCGAGGAAACCAAGGTCAAGCATGGTATCTGCTTCATCGAGAATGACGGTATTCACATACTCAAGATGTATTTTTTTATCGGCGATAAGAGACTGCAGACGACCCGGAGTCGCTACCACAATGTCTGTACCTTTTTTAAGACGCTCAAGCTGAGAACTCTTTGGTATCCCTCCCTGTATCTTTACATTTGAGATATCAAGATATTTCCCAAAGTCATTAATGGAACGTGAGACCTGATCGACCAGTTCAATGGTCGGTACAATGATGAGTGCGCGTATGACCTTCTTGTCTTTCTTAACGACTTTTTGTAGTTTGTTGAGCAGAGGAAGTACATAGGCAGCCGTTTTACCTGTACCCGATTTGGAAGCCCCAAGGACATCCAGTCCTTTCATGGCTACGGGTATGACTTTGTTCTGTATGGCTGTGGCATTCTCATATTTGGCCGCAGCAACGGCTTTGAGAATGTCTGGGTGTAAATTTAATTTTTCAAATGCTTTGATGGAGGATCCTTGATAACGCTGTATAATAAAGTGTATTATAGCTAAATTTTAGAGGCAGTATCAATGTCCACATGGAGGTTGAACGTTTTTGGTAGTTTGCACTCTTGTATGTATTCCCAGGTACAACGTGGGAATGTGGGAAAATATGTTACTACGTTTTGTTAGATGTTTTATGCAACATCATGCACCATATATTTACCCTTATAGGTTTGAGCTATGACATTTTGTTTTATTTTTGTAGATGAAGTTTGGGGATTATAGTTAACTTGTACAATTTTTGCACCCTTTGATTTTAAATATTTCTCTACTGCAATATTATGAGGTTTGTCTCCCCAATCCTCCCCAATTACAAAAATATCAGCATTTACTGCTTTACATTGAGTTACATACTCAAGTTTATCATACGATACAACATCATCTACACAGTCTAAAGATTTCAACATTCTCATTCTTTGGGCCAATGGAATTACAGGCACATTTCTTTTATACGAAGCGACTACTTCATCAGAAGCAACCCCAACTACAAACTTATCACCCAATGTTTTACAGTATTCTAAGAGGTCTAAATGACCAATATGTAACAAGTCAAAAGTACCAACGGTATATACGGTCATGATTTATTTCCTTAAGTGAAATTTATTTTATTCATAATACTCTTTTATACTGAATTTTATGCTATACTAAAAAAATAATTATAAAATACTTAAAAAATAGGAATTTAAATGTCAAAAGAGAGTGCTATGCACGAAAAGTTACAACAACCCACTATTTTATCTTATATCAAAGATATTCCAAATCTTTTATCACTCTCAGGCTTAGCTTGTACCATACTTGCTATCTATTATGCAATAGAAGGTGTTTATGCTCTTGCAATGATTGGAATGGTTTGGGCAGTTGCTTTTGACTGGGCTGATGGGCTTGTTGCAAGAAGACTTAAGGGAAGAACCCCAACGGATGCAAAGTTCGGAGGGCAGCTTGATGTTCTTATAGATATTGTCAGTTATGGGGTTACTCCAGCTATTTTACTATTAAGCTATGGTAAGTTTGAGCCAACTTTTTTAATAGGAGCATTTATTATGGTTTCTGCTGCGGCTATACGTTTAAGCTACTTTAGTACTTACGGTTTAGCAGGGGGAACAAAGTACACAGGACTGGCATTAGACAATAATAGCTTGATTTTAGTTTCTATATTTTTGCTAGAGGGTTTCGTGAGTAATGGAACTTTCACAATTATTTTATATCTAAGTGGTGTTTCACTTGCCATACTCAATGTTTCAGAGATTAAGACACCCAAACTCTCAGGAAACCCTAGAAATGTTTGGCTTTTAGCTATTTATACCTTAGGAATAACTACTATTTATAGTTGGAAGCTTTTAAGTTGAAAAAACTTTAGAGCTTGATATAAAGTAAGTATCAATCTGTATTAGTTTATTTTGATGTCAGCTAACGCCTAGCACTGCGGAGGACTGTCCACTGGATGCAATTGTTAGCCGACTTCCTCTTTAAGCTCACGCTTTCTTTCCTTACCAATATGATCCCAATGCTTGTCACATAAGGCCCC
>JAMONL010000179.1 GCA_027065815.1 Sulfurovum sp. | reverse complement strand
GCCTTTTGTTTGACTGCAAAGGGTGGTTTCATGCGTAATTTGACTGCCGGTGAAATTACCGAACAGCTGCGTATGATCAAAAAAGACAATGGGATCGATGCCAACCGCCGTGTCAACATCGTTTATATGGGTATGGGTGAGCCCTTGGACAACTTTGAGAATGTTGTCAAGTCTGTCAAACTCTTCGCTGACGAGGAGGGTATGGCGATTGCTCCGCACAGACAGACCATCTCAACTTCAGGTCTCTCCTCAAAGATAGAAAAACTGGGTAAAGAAGATCTGGGTATCAATTTGGCGATCTCTCTGCATGCGGTAGATGATGAACTGCGTCAACAGTTAATGCCTATTAACAAAGCTTATAATATTGCGTCTATTATTTCTGCAGTGAAAAACTTTCCTGTCAATGCCAGAAAGCGTGTGATGTTTGAGTATCTTGTCATCAAAGATGTCAATGATGATCTTTCTGCTGCGAAGAAGCTGCTATCTCTGTTGGACGGTATCAAAGCTAAAGTCAATTTGATCTATTTCAATCCTTACGGGGGTACGGAATTTAAACGTCCTTCTGAGAAAGACATGAAAAAGTTTCAGGAGTTTTTAACATCAAGGGGACTACACTGCACGATTCGTGAATCCAAGGGCTTGGATATTTCAGCAGCCTGCGGACAGTTACGGGAACAAGAAGCAGAAGGAGAAGTGTAATGCCGGAAATTCAAATGTTTTTATTGGGGTTTATTGTATTGGTCGTTGCCATTGGCGGCGGTTGGTTTGTGTATGAAGCAAATAGGGATGAGTAGGGTGTGCAATTGCACACCTTTTTCTAATTTCAATGTGGTGCGTTGGGATGCATATTTCATTTAAAAGATACTAATTTTAATTTTTAAATCTTCCTTTTTACTCCAGATTGTGGCATTGTTTCTCTCTTCTACCCCAAGGGCACTTCCTCACTTCATTCACGGCGTTTTTTTAGAAAAAACGAAGCAAAAAAGCGTCGTGACTCTCGAATCGCTCCGCTTTCAAGGTCGTTCGCCACGACAAAGAATTATAATATGCCGAGGCTACCGCCGAATATATACTTCTTAAAAATATATAGCGTACAAGGCAATTTATAATGCCTATAAAAATCTTATATTTATAATATGTATTTTCAACACGGCAGCAGTTTGCGCTTTTTCTTTTTTGGTTACTTTTTTTCTTTTCTGTCGCAGTACAAAAAGAAAAAAGTAACAAGGAGGAACAATGCCACAATACAAGCAGAAGGAAATTAAAAGTCTAAGTCACAGACAATTAAATACACGAATATTTTTATCACAAATTAAATTCTTCATACTAGAAAAATCTATCTTACTCTCAATATGATAATTCGCACCATAAGGAAAGCGCAAACTCTGTGCATGCAACATCAATCGTGTTGCCCCTGTCTTCACAAGACGTTCTTCCGGTGAAAGAATCTCTTCCAGATAATCATTGGAATCCTGGAAGGTACAACCATAGATGGGATCCCCCAAAATTGGATGTTTCACGTGAAACAAATGCACACGGATCTGATGTGTACGACCTGTATGAGGATAGCAGGCTACCAGTGTAGCATCCAGACCTTCATCATACTCCAAAGGAATGAAATCGGTATGAGAAGCTTTACCTTCTGGGGAGATGAATACTTTGTGTTTTGTCTGACTGTAATCATTATTTATTTTGATTGGTTCAGATACAGAGAAGGGATTGGTGAGTTTACCATCAACCCAGGCAAGGTAGGATTTGGTAATGGTCCTCTTCTCAAAAGAGGACTTCAAATAAGATTCCGCCTTCTTGTATTTTGACGCAAGAAGCAATCCGGAAGTTTCCATATCGATGCGATGTACAGCATTGGCACTATCGCCTGCAATGGTACGTATTTCATCGAGAAGTGAGTAGGGGGTGGCCATGGTATTGGGATGGACCAAAACCCCTGAGAACTTCTCAAATACCATAAAGTCTTTATTTTGAAAGAGTGGGCGATGGCCTTTGGAATCAGGCTTGAAATAAACCACTTCAACTTCTCCTTTTATACTTTCGCCAGTATTGAAAATGGAGATACCGTCAATTAAAAGACGGCCTTTGGCAAGGACACGTTGTGCCTGCCCCTGTGTGAAATTGAAAGTTCGCATGATGAAAAGAAAGGCAGGCATCTTCTTTGGTACAGTGAATTTCTCTTTGACAAATGGCATTTTATCTAACCCTTATATAACAGCAATTTTGGTAGAATAATACCAAAATTTTATACATATGAAGGTATGACATGGTTGAAAGATATTCAAGACCGGAGATGGCAGAGAAGTGGACACAGCAGGCAAGATATGCAGCATGGCTTGAGGTAGAAAAAGCAGCAGTAAAAGCTTGGAATAAATTAGGGCTTATCCCTGATGATGATTGTGAAAAGATCGTTAAGAACGCTACCTTCTCAGTAGAGAGGATCGAAGAGATAGAAGCGGTAACAAAACATGACCTGATCGCTTTCAATACCTCTGTGAGTGAGAGCCTCGGAGAAGAGTCCAGATGGTTTCACTATGGAATGACATCTTCGGATGCAGTTGACACAGGTGTGGCTCTACAGATGAAAGCTTCACTGGAAATCATCATTGAAGATGTCAAGATGCTTATGGAATCTATCAAAAAACGTGCCGAAGAACATAAAATGACTTTGATGGTCGGTCGTTCACATGGTATTCATGGAGAACCTATTACTTTTGGTTTGACTCTAGCTGTCTGGTATGATGAGATGGCACGTCACTTAACGAACCTTGAACAGACCATGGAAGTCATTGCTGTGGGTCAGATCTCAGGAGCGATGGGTAACTTTGCCCATGCACCGCTTGAGCTTGAAGAGTATGCCATGGAAGAGTTGGGCTTAAAACCTGAACCATGTTCAAACCAGGTAGTTCAGAGAGACAGATACGCAAGACTGGCAACGACTTTAGCACTGTTGGCATCTTCTGTAGAGAAGTTTGCTGTACAGGTAAGACACTTACAAAGAACAGAGGTGTATGAAGCAGAAGAGTATTTCGCAAAAGGGCAAAAAGGTTCTTCTGCAATGCCGCACAAAAGAAACCCTATTCTGACAGAAAATATCACAGGGCTTGCCAGAATGATCAGAGCATACGCAGCACCCGCTATGGAAAATGTAGCACTATGGCATGAGAGAGATATCTCTCACTCATCTACAGAAAGATTTTGGTTGCCAGATGCATTCATTACTTCTGACTTTATGTTACATAGAATGAATAATGTCATTGCAAACCTTACTGTTATGCCAGAGAATATGATGAAAAATCTAAATCTTACCGGTGGTTTGGTCTTCTCTCAGCGTGTATTGCTTGAATTACCTAAAGCAGGGGTAAGTCGTGAAGATGCTTACCGTATTGTACAACGAAACGCGATGAAAGTATGGAAAGAGATACAGCAGGGGAAATCTACTACCAATGAAAAAGGCGAATCTCTTTACTTGCAATACTTGCTTGCAGATGATGAGTTAAGAGAGTCTTTGAGTGAAGAGCAGATCAGAGATTGTTTCAACTTCGATTATTATACAAAAAACGTAGACAAAATCTTCGCTCGCGTCTTTAAATAGGCTTATAGCACATCATCATGCATCAGATATTTCACGCTGTACCGGATGTACAGCTTTGAAATCTCTGGCACAATCTAATGCACTCTAAACCTATTTAGGTTATGGAGAGTGTTACTTTTTTATTCCTTTCTTTCATCAAAAAAATTGAATATTTTTTAATACTTCCGCTCCTGTCGGCACTTCCAAAAGTATTACGTTACCTTATAAAAGTATTGTTTAAAAATGATACAGCAATTAACAAATATTCAAGCATTATTTGAGTAAAATCAATTTAATATTTTACCTCAGGACAGGGGTTTTTTCATATATAAATGACGTAAAACGGGAGTGAGAATGATCAGAGTAGTAAAGCGTAACGGTAGAGTAGAGACATTGGATGTATCCAAAATTCAGAAGTACACATCAGCGTCGGTAGAGGGGCTTGATGGTGTAAGTCAAAGTGAATTGGAAGTCGATGCCAAGCTGCAATTCCGTGACATGATCACTACTGAAGAGATACAAACAACACTCATTAAAACAGCTGTTGACAAGATCGATATCGACAGGCCAAACTGGACTTTCGTGGCTTCAAGACTCTTCTTGTATGACATTTACCACAAAGCAACAGGGTTTACGGGGTATAACCATTTACGTGAGCACTTTGCACGCGGAGAAAAAGAGGGAAGGGTTGTTCTTGGCCTGAAAGACAAGTATGACCTTGACGACCTGAATGACTACCTCAAACCGGAACGTGACCTTCAGTTCTCTTACCTTGGTATCAGAACACTGTATGACAGATATTTGCTCAAAGACCGTAAAGGTGAGCCTATAGAATTGCCACAGCAGCTGTTTATGGGTGTGGCAATGTTCCTGGCACAAAACGAATTTGACTGTCAGACCTGGGCAAAGAAATTTTACGATATCTTGTCAAAGTTTGAAGTCATGGCCGCCACACCGACATTGTCGAATGCAAGAACACCTAGACACCAGTTGAGCTCCTGTTATATCGGTTCTACCCCGGATAACATTGAGGGGATCTTTGATGTCTACAAAGAGATGGCACTTTTGTCAAAATTTGGTGGAGGGATCGGCTGGGACTGGTCACTTGTCAGAGGGATGGGATCGTTCATTGACGGGCACAAACATGCTGCAGGCGGGATCGTTCCTTTTCTGAAGATAGCCAATGATGTTGCCATTGCGGTCGATCAGCTGGGAACACGTAAAGGGGCTATCGCTGTTTATATTGAACCTTGGCATGTGGACATTAGAGATTTCCTTGACTTGAAAAAGAACTCTGGAGAAGAGCGCCGAAGAGCACATGACCTTTTCCCTGCGATCTGGCTCAATGACCTCTTTATGGCGAGAGTAGAAGCCGATGAGATGTGGACACTTTTCGATCCTTTTGAAGTCTCCGAACTGACAACTTTGTATGGTGAAGACTTTGAGAAGCGTTACATCGAGCTGGAGAATTCTGATGATGAGATCACCAGAGAAAGAGTTTCTGCGAAAAACCTTTGGAAAGAGATGCTGCGTTCCTACTTTGAAACAGGAAATCCATTCCTTACCTTTAAAGATACAGCCAACAGAGCCAACCCGAATAAACATGTCGGTGTTATCAGGTCGACAAACCTCTGTACGGAGATCTTCCAGAATACGGCACCAAATACGTATAGGTCACAGTTCACTTTTGAAGACGGCACTGTAGAATCCTTTGATGAAAATGAGATGATTACTGTTGACAACGGTACAACCAAACCGGCAAAGAAAGTAACTGCGCTTGACAGCATTAACGGTAAACAGATCTGGATCGTTGACAAAGAGAAAACAGACGGAGACACAGCCGTATGTAACCTGGCTTCTGTCAACCTTTCTAAAGTCAATACACAGGAAGACCTTGAACGTGTTGTGCCTATTGCCACACGTATGCTTGACAATGTGATCGACTTGAACTTCTACCCATTGGCAAAAGTGAAGAAGACCAATGAGAAGTCACGTTCTATCGGACTGGGTGTCATGGGTGAAGCTCAAATGCTTGCAGAATCCGGGATTGAGTGGGGAAGTTATGAGCACTTTACAAAGATCGATGAAGTAATGGAATCCTTCTCTTACTATATCATCAGAGAGTCAAGCAATCTTGCTCTTGAAAAAGGTGCCTATCCGACCTTTGAAGGTTCGGACTGGTCAAAAGGGATCTTCCCGATAGACAAGGCAAATGAAAATGCCTGTAAACTGGTTGACAGAGGCGGACTTTTCGGTTACAACCATGATTGGCAGGCACTGAGAGAAAAGGTTAAAACAGACGGTATGAGAAATGGTTATCTGATGGCGATCGCACCGACCTCTTCTATCTCTATCTTGACGGGTACGACACAGGCGATTGAACCTGTCTACAAACGTAAATGGTTTGAAGAGAATCTCTCAGGCCTCATCCCTGTTGTTGCACCAAATCTTTCTGCAGACACCTGGCAGTATTATACTCCAGCATATGAGTTGGATCAGAACATGCTCATTAAAGCAGGGGCTATTCGTCAAAAATGGCTGGACCAGGGACAGTCACTCAATATCTTTATTACGCTTGACAAAGCGAGCGGTAAGTACCTGAATGAGATCTATATGAATGCCTGGAAATTTGGATTGAAATCTACATACTACCTGAGATCTCAGTCTCCGGAATCTTCTGGTGATGTTGAGGATAGATCTCAGGAATGTGTAGGGTGTCAATAATCTCTTAAATTTTTTTGTTCCCATACTTTAAGTGTGAGAACAAATACACTGCTGCTATTTTCCTTTTTCATCTATTATCTTTTTTCCCTTTCTTTACTTGCAATGTGCAAAAAATGCACGAGTGTTTCTAAGTGCTATAAAGAAAAGATTGGTAGCTTGTTTATATATGAGGAGAGAAACAACGCCTCGAATGTGATACGAGGAAATTTTAAAAAAGAAAAAGAAATATCTAACTTTTTTGACCCTTACGGCAAAATTTTTATTTTTTGCAACTTTTATTATGTGGTGGGTTGAAAACCCACCCTACGAGTTGCGAATATCTTAAAAATCTAAAATAACCTATCTAACACGTAAAATAATCCATTTTAAACCCTTTTTTAACCTCAGATATGAGAAAAATAAAAAAAACGCTTATTTCAGCCTCTTTTTAGAGGCTCTTTTGACGAAGAAAACAGTATCTTTATTTAATCACCAGTATAAAGTTGTCTCGGTCTGGCTATTTTAGATGTTGCATCTTTTTTAAATTCTATCCACTGGGTGATCCAACCCACAGTTCTCCCGATGACAAAAATTGGAGTGAACATCGATTTTGGAATTTGCAGGGCCGTGAGAATGATTCCCGTATAAAAATCAATATTGGGATACAGATGTCTTGAAATGAAATAGTCATCATTCAAAGCGATCTCTTCAATACGTCTTGCAATGGCCATCAGTTCAGTGTCAAGATTTAACTCTTCTCTCAATTCATCCTGCAATGCTTTCAAGATCTTCGCCCTTGGATCAAAGTTCTTGTAGACCCTGTGCCCGAATCCCATAAGTTTGAAGTCATCGTTTGGATCTTTGGCTCTCTCTATGAAGGCTTCAACGTTTTCGATTGAGCCGATGTATTCCAGTTGAGCAATGACAGATTCGTTGGCGCCACCATGGGCACGACCCCAAAGGGCAGAGATACCAGAAGAGATGGCAACATAAGGATGTGCACCGGTGGAGGCTACACCGCGTACTACAGTGGTAGAAGCATTCTGTTCATGATCCGCATGCAGGGTAAAAATGGTATCGAGTGCACGGACTTCAACCTCTTTTATCTCTTCATGACCATTGGCACACAGATGCATTTTCCCACCGGGATAAGCCCGCATCATCGTGAGGAAGTTCTTTGTGAATCCAAGATCAATATCTGGCTGAATGAAGGGGATGCCCAGGGAGTGTCTGTAGGCAAAGGCTGCAACGGTAGGTATTTTGGCGATGATACGTCTTGCCATCTCCTGGTACTCCTCATCGGTTGTACAGGTGATATGGTCATCGTAAAAGGTGGAAAGTGCTGTCACGGCGGCTGAGAGTGTTGCCATAGGATGGGCATTATCTGGAAAACTGTTAAAAAGGTTGCGTAAGCCTTCATGCAAAAAGGCACGGTGCCGTATCTCCAGATCAAAATGGTACAGATCATCTTTGGAAGGGAGTTTGTTGTTGAGAAGAAGATAACAGGTCTCCATATAGTTATGGTCTTTGGCCAGTGTTTCAATGGGAATACCCCTGTAACGTAATTCACCTTTGACACCGTCTATAAAAGTAATGGTCGAGGTACAGCTTGCTGTAGAAGTAAATCCGGGATCGTAGGTGAACAATCCGGTATCCGGGAAAAAAGAACGCAAATCAACGACAGACGGTCCTCTTGTCCCTTGCAGAATTTCATATTCATAGCTTTTGCCGTCTTGATTGTTTGTAAGTGTAAAAGTATTTTTGTTCATAATATAACTCCTTTATGCATAAGTTATGACTACCATTCAAGTATAGTAGGGTTTTGTAGAATTGCTGTGTAATCTACTTTTGATATAATGCCTGCTAAAAAAGGTTCGTGATGAAGAAATTTGAAAATGTAGAGGTAGAACTTGAAGGAAACAGTTATTTTGACGGTGCGGTGACAAGCCGTACAGTGAATTTTCCTGACGGAAGCAAAAAAACCTTGGGATTTATGCTGCCGGGTGAATATGAATTCAGTACGGCAGCTGCAGAATTGATGGAAATTACTTCAGGGGAACTGGATGTGAAACTTCCCGGAGAAAATGTCTGGATATTTGTCAAAGGCGGAGAGTCTTTTTCTGTACCGGCAGACAGTAAATTCCAGGTCAATGTGAAAACGATCACAGATTACTGCTGCTCTTATCTGTAGGTTGCACAAACACTACACGCAGTTAAGCTATACTTTGAGTTAAGAAGATCGAAGAAGTGTCATTCTTCCTCCCCCCCCCTTTTTTTTGACACTTGGTCTTCTGGGTAACTTTTCATTGTTTCTTTGCCTCTTTTAGAGGGGCATGAACTCCTTTTAAATTATTTCCCTGAAAAGTTACCTTTAATTACCCCACCCGTGCATACGTC
>JAMONL010000178.1 GCA_027065815.1 Sulfurovum sp. | reverse complement strand
GTACATTACCGAGTATAAAAAAGCATTGAGAGATGCAGGATTCGAAGGTTTTAGACTGACCTCTTTTGAACATGACAAGGGGATCTTTCAGGGAGATGATATCGGTGAGAACATTTTGAACTTCACACCGAAATTCTTTATTATCCTGATCAAATCCGTAATTATCGGTGACATCGTCAACCTGCTTGGATACAAAATGCGTCCTTACGAAGTTGAAAAAGGCAGTGTGGACGAAGCTTTGGAAGCATGCAAGAATATCCTCTCCCAAGCATTCCTAAAACATTCTTCTCTACTTAAAGCTTTATGGAAATGCCGACATGTATTGGAAAAAGTTAAACTCAACCGCTTGAAGCCCAAAGCCAAAGTGATGGTCATGGGAGAATTCTGGGCTGCCATGACCGAGGGAGACGGGAACTACAATTTACATCGATTTCTGGAAGCTGAAGGTGCAGAGTGCATTCCCCAACCTATTTTAAACCGTTTAATGTTGAGCATCTGGGAAGCAGAGCAGGCACTGATCAAAAGAGAACCGCTTCATGTTGAAGATGGTAAAAAAGTGGATTTTAGCAATGTCAAGACCCGTCTGCTCATCAGAATCGCAAAAGTGGCTGTAAAGACCCATTTTTCTCTCTATGCCAAAGCCATCGGACTGCACGATTACGAGATCCCCAATATGGAAAAACTGGCAGAGCTTGCAAGACAGTATTATACACTGGACTGCAGCGGCGGGGAAGGTCATTTGGAAGTGGCACACCTCATCGAGTCCGTCAAACACAATCTCTCACATCTGGTCATCTCCATTAAACCCTTTGGCTGTATGCCCTCTTCTGCTGTGTCTGACGGAGTGCAATCCCTTGTGACAAGCCGTTACCCCCAGGCAAATTTTCTCAGTATCGAAACATCCGGAGAAGGTGCAGCCAATTTTTATTCACGTGTGCAAATGGCACTTTTCAAAGCAAAACAGTCAGCCAAAGAAGAGTTTGAGGCTTTGGATATACCTAAAGATATTCCTGAGAAGATAAACAATTATCTTTATCAGCCTAAAAATGAAAAAGCGGGAACAGCTGCGCAACTTATTGACAGCCTAAACGCGTAGAGTGGGCTATTGCGCCCACCCTACACAATACCAAACCTATACGATCATCGGGGCAAACGCTTTCGTGCTGACCATAACTTTCTGTCCTATGGTCAAATTCTTTGCTTCTTCAGAACTCACCACCACTTCAACAAGCTGCTGCCCAATGGAAACAATAGCCACATAGATCACATCCACTTTGCTGATATTAAGCAGTTCCCCCTCAAAAGAGAATTTCTGCGACCCCTGTGTCTTTAACAGTATCTCTTTTGGATTGCCGTCATTCGCAATCCTTCCATTTTCCAATACTACTACACGTGAAGCCAGCCGGTATATTTCGCTTGGATCATGACTGACCATGATGGTTGTGGTTCCGAATTCCTTATGCAGACGCAAGATCTCATTTTGCAGTGTTGTCCGCATTTCAGGGTCAAGGGCGGAAAGCGGTTCATCCATCAGAAGCAGTTTTGGCTCGTTCATCATGGCACGGCAGAGAGAAACACGCTGCTGTTGCCCTCCGCTTAAGGTATTTGGCAATCGTTTTTTCATATTGGACAATTCTGTGATCTTCAGTAACTGTTCAGCCAATGCTTTATCTGCATTCACAAAGAGCAGATTCTCTTCTACCGTCATATTGGGGAAAAGGGCATAGTCCTGGAAGACATAGCCTATTTTACGTTTTTGCGGGGGGAGAGAACCTTTGGCATTGAGCCATTTTTCATTCCCGACAACAATACTCCCTTTGGCAGACTCAAGTCCTGCCAGTATTCTCAACAACGTCGTTTTTCCGCTTCCGCTTTTTCCGGAAAGGGCAAGGAACTCTCCTTCATGAATTTCTAAATCCACAAGAAGATCCATCTCTCCATTGGCACCATTCAGTTTTTTTTCTATATGGATTTTTATCATACGAAAGATCCAAATTTCCTATTTTGACGATGATTAAAAAGATACACCGAGAGAAGCACCGTAAACGAAATGATCAGCATGATCAAACTGTAAATATGGGCAGAAGTATAATCCATGATCTCTACCATTTCATAAATGGCAACCGAAGCTACTTTCGTCTCACCAGGAATACTCCCTCCAACCATCAACACTACACCAAATTCACCGACCGTATGTGCAAACGTGATGATAAGTGCCGTTAAAAGTGCCGGTTTCATGTTTGGAAGTGCTACTTTGAACAGGGTTGTGACTTTGCTTTTCCCCGAAATATAAGAGGCTTCCAGCATATGTCTGTTGAGAGATTCAAATCCTCCCTGCAGAGGCTGTACCATGAACGGCAGGGAGTAGAAACAGCTTGCTACCACAAGGCCTGCAAAGGAAAAAGCAAGCTGTACCCCAAAAGTCTCTTCCAAAAAAGCCCCAAGAGGTGAATTCTGTGACAAAGCCCAGAGAATGTAAAAACCAAGAACAGAAGGAGGGAGGACAATAGGCAGTGCAGTGATCGCTTCCAGCACCGGTTTCATCTTTGACCTCGTCTGGGAAAGATACCAGGAGAGAGGAAGCGCGATCACAAAGAGGATTATTGTTGTCAACAAAGCCAGCTTGAACGAGAGTATAAAAGGAGTGAACTCCAGTGCTTTCAAAGTCTCAATCATCAAGCACCTCCAAAATAGAAAGTTCATTGGCTTTGATAAGAGCAATCACTTCATCCCCTTCATTTAGTTGCAGTCTTTCCACAGCATCCGTACTCACTATAGACTCCAGTGTAAAATCTCCAAAAGAGAGCAGAACACTACAAAGTAATTGACCTACCTGAAGTGAAACGATCTTTACCTTGATCTGATTTGCATAAGAGAGTATGGAGGAAAAATCTTCTGTCCCTGTCGTTGGCTTTGCTATTGCTACCGAAGTAGGTTTACATGCCAGTATCACATTTTTCCCTCTTTGCACCGTTTTATTTAACTCCAACGAGACCATTTTCAGTTTTTGACCGGCACAGTTGAAGGTGATGATATTTAAACTCTCTACACTCTCTATAGACTCTATGCTGGCTGTAAGCTGACTCATGGGATGCGATACCCAAACTGACGTAAGATCTTTTGTGCATCCGCACTTAATATGAAATCATAAAATGCTTTAACTTCCGGGTTTTCCCCTGCATTTTTCAATATGACGATCCCCTGCTTGATCGGCGTATACAATGCAGGATCGATCTCTTTCCAGTTCACATTCATTTTATATTTCTGCATCTGTCTGCTGTAAAGTGAAGACTTTGCAATCAGCCCGATATCGGCAGCCGTCACCGCATAAGAAACCGTTTGAGAAACAGATTCTCCAAATATGAATTTATTTTTAACTTCGTTGTACAGACCCGCATTTTTTAAAACTTCATCTGCAGCAATACCATAAGGAGCGGTCTTGGGGTTGGCTACCGCTATTTTTTGAATACTTCTCTCTTTCAAAAGGCCCAATCCCTTTGAAAAATCATGTGCTTTGACAGAAAAAAGTGCTAGTGTTCCCTCAGCATATACTTTTGGTACAGTCACAGCGATCTTATCTGCATAAAGTGCTTCCGGATATTTCATATTTGCTGACATAAACAACTGATACGGCGCACCGTGTTTGATCTGTGCTGTAAGTTTTCCACTGCTACCAAGGATCGTTTGTACTTTTATGTCAGGCTGAAGTTCGTGAAAAGCTTTTTTAAGATCATCCATCGCATAACTTACATTTGCAGCCACAGCAATGGTAATAGTCCCAGCAAATAACGAACCATATAGCAAAAACCATATCATTATCATCTTCTTCATTCTATTTTCCCAACATAATATCATGTGCTTTGAGGCGTACTGTCACAGAATCTCCGGGATTCAGTTCCATATTTTTATAACTCTCTATCAACATCACCGATATGATCTTGTCATGATGGCCGATATCCACAGTTACTTTTACATTCTCTTCATCTCTGTCTATTTGATGCACAATCCCATTTAAATTGTTCTCACTCTCTTTAGTATCACTGACAGTAGAAACAAACACAGCTGATGATTTACATATGGCGATCACAGTTTGACCTTTTTCTATATGCAGGTTTTCTACTGCTTCCTGTGTGATCACAGAGAGTAAGTTCTGACCACTTTTAAGTTCAATGTAGACTTTTGTGTTGACCTTATCCGCTTCTATTTTTAACACCTTTGCCTGTATCTGATTGCGTGCGGAGATCTGTAATCCAAGCCGCCCTATAGTTTGAAAGGCGCCGGATTCTATGTCGGTCAATTCTGAAAGACGTTCCAAAAAGTGTGTATGCTCTGCTTTCAGTACAGCATAATTCTTCAAAAGCGCTTCCCCGTACGCAGTGACCGTTGTACCCCCACCGTCTTTGCCTCCTGTTTCACGGTAGACAATGGGCTCAGGAGAAAGCGAATTCATTGCATCTATCGCTTCCCAGGCACTTTTATAACTCATCGGTACTGCTTTGGCTGCCTTGGAGATGGAACCCTGCTCTTTAATAGCATGAAGCAGCCGTATACGCTTCTCTAGTAAAAACGGTTCCCCCGATATCTCAAATGTCAGTGGAGATGCAGCTTCCATACTTTTCCTTATATACTTTGGAATATAACGAAAATGGTATCATTATATACCTTAAGAAATAACGCTCTTGACAAAATAACCCAAAAGTGTTATTATCCGTCACTTTCCATATGGGGGTGACTTGGTTTCGACTGGAGTAGTCGGGACTATGTGCATGTCGGACTGGGCAATTCCGTTACGCGGCCCACACGCATTTAAACGCAAACAATACAGATTACCGTCCAGCTTACGCAGTAGCGTAAGTCATTAACCCCGCTCACGCGGAGGACTGCCCTGCCGAGGAGTGTCATCTTAATCGGACTTTTGGGTATCACATCTGGTGACTATGCTTTGAGGAAGCTATGCCTCATTGTGAGAATTCTAGCTCGTTAGGTAAAGTTTTGAGTGTAGTACAAAACCTAATTAAAATTAACAACACTGACTAAGCATGTAGAGTCATAGTCCTAGCTATTTTAGGACACGGGTTCAATTCCCGTCGCCTCCACCATTAACTACATTTCGTAACAATTCATCACATATCATAAAAAATCACAAATCTTTGTAAACCCCTAAAATACGGCCTTTAAAGCATATCAAGCCATCTCACAAAAAATTATTAACCATCACTGGTTGGGTAATATTAAATAAGTAAATTTTTAATCACCGCCAACAAGTTTGGCAGTATTTCTTTGACGTCCTAATACTTATTCGCACGGTGTTGCTCAATGTTTTTATTTAATTTATTATAAATATGAATAAATTGAAGTATTGGAATTGGTTAAACTTGTTAATAAAGATTATGCCCTAGGTTAAAGTATAGAATAATAAAATATAATTATGAGTCACCGCTAAAGAAGGTTAAGAATAGAACAATATGAACAATTATATATTAGGGAATAAGTACATACATGTATTATAAAAATAATAATATTGATATATGTATTCAAAAGATAGAGCATAATAGAATTGGAGCATCTCAAGAAGTTGAGTTTACTAAACAGAAGCTTTTTGAACAATATTTTACACCATTAGATATAGGCATTCTGTTGCGGTTTGTCACATATTGCGAATGATGTACTTTCAGGAAGAAAGAACAGACGCAACGGTGTCAATAAAAAAACCATCAAAGGTACCAGTGATGGTACATTTGAACAGGAAACTCCCAGAGACCGTAACGGTACCTTTAAACCCCAAATCGTAAAAAAACACCAGACAACCATCAGTGATGAGATTGAAGAGAAGATCCTCTCTATGTATGGTCTGGGAATGAGCTACAGAGACATCTCTTCACATATCGAAGAGATCTACCAGGTATCCATTTCAACAGCGACAATCAGCCTTATTGCGGATAAGATCATCTCCAAAGTAAAAAAGTGGCAGGCAAGACCCTTGCAGGCGATGTATCCCTTTGTATGGCTCGATGCCATATATTACAAGATCAAAGAGGACGGACGTTATATCTCCAAAGCTGTCTATACAATCCTCGGGGTCAATATGGAGGGTAGAAAAGAGGTTTTGGGTCTCTACCTCTCTGAGAATGAAGGAGCCAACTTCTGGTTGCAGGTACTCACCGATCTTTCAAATAGAGGGATAGAAGATATCCTCATTGCTTCTGTAGACGGATTGAGTGGTTTCCCTGAAGCAATTAACAGTATCTTTCCAAAAACAGAGGTACAACTCTGTATCGTACATCAGATCAGAAATTCACTCAAGTATGTTGCCTCTAAAAACCAAAAAGAGTTTATGAAAGATCTTAAACGGGTTTATAGGGCTATATCCAGAGAAGCTGCCAAAATGGAACTGGATAGACTTGATGAAAAATGGGGAGACAAGTATCCCATCGTGATCAATTCATGGCGCACTAAATGGGAGAATCTCTCCTACTATTTCAAGTATCCAGAAGATATCAGAAAAGTGATTTATACGACAAACACCATAGAATCGGTACATCGACAGTTCAGGAAACTGACTAAAACCAAAGGAGCATTCTCCAATGAGAACAGCCTTTTAAAACTGCTCTATCTTGGCATACAGAATACATCCAAAAAATGGACTATGCCAGTTTGAAACTGCTCTTTGACCCTGTCCCAACTGGCCATCTTCTTTGAAGGGAGATTAGATAAATATCTAGAGGTGTAGCTTTATGTTACTAAATGTGGCTGACACGGAATTTTAAACGCTCTCGGAATTGAGCCTAGTTCTATTTGGCAAAAACTACTCTTAATCTATTAACTTAACAACATACCTCACATTTCTACCAGCCGTTCCCTCTACTTGTGACATGAGGTTTTTTGAGACTAGATCAGCGATATCTCTCTTGGCTGTGGCTGTGGAAGTTTTAGCTATGGAGATATATTTTTTGGTATTCAATCCACCTTCGAAACCATCTTCTCCTGCATCCAATAGTTTATTGAGTACTTTTATTTGACGAATGTTTAGTGAATACTCTCTTGCTCTATCCCAAAAATTGGCTTTTTGTATGGCTATTTGAACCTGTTGTAGTGATATTTCTATGGCTTTGTTTATCATATCTGTATGCCAGGCTATCCACTCTGTGATCTCTAAATTTTTGTTATACAGTAGCTTTTGACTATGCTCCAAAAGGTCATAGTAGCTCTTTTTATCCTCTACTATAGCCGTAGATATAGAGTAGTAACCCTCATTTAATTCAAGCTCTTTTGATAAGATATAGTTTGTTATGGCTCTTGCAATTCTTCCGTTTCCGTCATCATAAGGGTGTATGGTCACAAACCAAAAGTGGGCTATGGCGGCTTTAGTGTATGGTTCTTCTTCACTTTTGTTTACAAACTCCAAAAAATGATCCATCTCTTTATCTAAAATATCAGGAGGCGGTGCGATATAGTGTGTCTGCTCTCTTCCACCTTTATAGGAGACTACAGACATTTCCTCTTCTCTAAATTTTGCAACATTTATTTTATATAATCCGCTATATCCATCAGGAAAAAGCGTATTGTGCCACCCATTAAGACGCTCTATGGTAAGTGGTGAGTTGTTTGTACTGCTATCTATAAACATGGCTACAAGCCCATCTGTATGCTTAGTAGAGGTATCTTTTTTTGTAACTCTTCCAGCCATCTTTTTTAAAATAGAGGAACGAACACTCTGACGATCCAAGACCTCTCCTTCTATTTGAGAGGAGGTAACTATTTCATTGATAGAAGATTCCACTTTAAGGGCATTGCTCTTTTGAACTCCTAGCATGGTAAGTATGCCATCTAGCCTGCCACTGTTTTGACTCACAGACAACAGGCTTGTACTCAGTATATCTTTGTCGTATCTGAAATGAGGATATCTGTCATCTTGCCATATCCATATTTTTTCATTTCCCATCTCTATCCTTAGCCTGTGTGAGCTGATTATTTCAGATAATCGTATCATAATATGAGCTGATTGTCAAACTTAAGCAGCTCAAAGATACAATAAATCTTTACCTCGCTTACTCAGACGAGAGTAAATATTCCACTCTAATAATATCTATCTTCTAAGTTTTTTATAATCACATGCATCCTGTAAGGTTTTTGTATGCCTTTATTTGTTCTATTCAGTTTTCTATTTTTTGATAATTCTACCCGTTGTTTATGATATTGTTTCCAATATCCCGCTCTACCCTTTGGGGTAGAATCATCCGAGAAATTTACAAAAAAAGGCAGTTCTAAATTTTTAGATTTTGATTTATTTTTGCTTTCTTGAATAAAAATTGGTCCTTCTCTTTTGCTCAATTCTCTTCTCTTTCTACTTCTTGAATTTGACATCTTTTTCTCCTATATTTTTGAATACTTATTGGTATGATCCTATCATATAAATAGATAAAGAACTAAATATAATGAGTATTATTGTCTACCCCATCTACATTAAACCAGCCCTTAGCTATAATCTCTCCAAATAAAAAAGGAAATTGATGAGTTTTCAGGCACAGAAGCGATATATAAATCCTAGAGATGATCGCATCAAAACGAATACTTTATGGAATGATGCCGATAGCTTACCTCAGAGACATAGAAACTTTCAAGCTTTTAAATCTTCTTTTGGTAATGTTAATCACTACGAATTTGAAATTGCAGGGTGCTTTATAGTTATAGATGTTAAATATGCCTATAATCATTTTATGAAAAATACTTACAATGACCCTA
>JAMONL010000177.1 GCA_027065815.1 Sulfurovum sp. | reverse complement strand
TTCTTCCTCCCCCCCCTTTTTTTGACACTTGGTCTTCTGGGTAACTTTTCATTGTTTCTTTGCCTCTTTTAGAGGGGCATGAACTCCTTTTAAATTATTTCCCTGAAAAGTTACCTTTAATTACCCCACCCGTGCATACGTCTGGATACGATCACATCATACTCCTCAAACATATCATCTATAATATTGGTAGAGACATAATACTGCTCTTCGAGTATGGCCAGCCATTCATCACGTTCCGTATAGCTGCTGTTGGGGATAAAAATAATAATATTGCCTCCTGTACGAATGATATGGTAACATTTTGCCAAAAATTCCGCTTTATCCTTTTCTCTGAAATCCAAGGTTGAAATAAGATAGTCATATTCGATCCCCTGTATCTTATAGCGGGGGCGTGCAAGATTGAAATGCACAATATTCATATGTGAAAGATCGGTATACTTGGTTTGCGCTTTCTCATAGCAGATCTCATTGCAGCAGTTCAGTGTATACGTACTTTGATATCGCTGTGTCAGTTCAGACAATTTTTTCGTGAGGATATGGCTGCCTTCAGAGAAATGGATAATGCGCTGCCCGGGTTTGTCGTGAATGATCTGGAGCAGTTGGTCTACGGTTTCTGGTACTATATTTTTCATACATTTAGTCTATCGAAAAATCAGTCTAAAAGTCTAAATGTGTATAATGTTTTTACTAAATGAACCCCTCATGAGTACATAAGTGATTCAAAGGGCTTAAATAATAATCAAGGTATCTTTATGTTGCGTAAAAAAATCTATAATCCGGATTCGGATGAGAAAACAAGTGAAAGAAAAATATTTGGAGGAAACCCCACAGGGATCTTTGAATTGAATGATATCAAATACCAGTGGGCATACAATCTTTGGGAAATGATGTTGAATAACACATGGTTTCCTAAAGAAGTTGACATGACAAGGGATGTCAATGACTATAAACATTTGACAGATGCGGAGAAATCAGCCTATGACAAAGTTTTGGCACAATTGATCTTTATGGATTCACTCCAGACCAATAACATCATAGACAACCTTAACCCTTTCATTACCTCACCGGAAGTGAATCTTATCCTGGTCAGACAGGCTTTTGAAGAAGCGCTTCACTCACAAAGCTATGCGGTCATGGTTGACAGTATCTCTACAAACTCTCAGGAGATCTATGAACTTTGGAGAAGAGATATGAAACTCAAATCCAAAAATGATGCCATTGCCAAAGTTTATGAAGAGCTTTCTTCAAATCCTTCAGATACCAATATTGTGAAGGCAATGTTCGCCAATCAGATACTGGAAGGGATCTACTTCTACAGCGGATTTGCCTATCTGTATACTCTGGCGCGTTCAGACAAGATGCTTGGAACAGCACAAATGATCCGTTTTATTCAGAGGGATGAGGTCACACATTTGCTGCTTTTCCAAAACATGATCAATGCAACCAAAAAAGAGCGGCCGGAACTTTTTACCAAGGAATTGATGGATGAAGTCTATGACATGTTCAGGTCGGCAGTGAAGCTGGAGTCTGAATGGGGTGCCTATATTACACAGGGGCAGATCCTGGGGCTTACTGATGAAATCATTGCACAATATATCCAGTATCTTGCAGACAAGAGACTGCATGCTGTGGGTATGGAAAAACTCTATAATGTCGAACATCCAATTAAATGGGTTGATAATTTTTCTCAGTTCAATGATCAGAAAACAAACTTCTTTGAAGGTAATGTAACGAATTACTCCAAAGGAAGTCTGGATCTGGATGATTTTTAGGAGCGGTACATGATACGA
>JAMONL010000176.1 GCA_027065815.1 Sulfurovum sp. | reverse complement strand
CTATTTACCCACTAAAAAAAAATAAAATATATCAAGAGATGTTTTATCCGCATATAAGTGCATTTATACCAAGGATAGCCTATAAAAAAGTAGGATTGTTTAATACAAAATTTAAAATAGCTGGTGATCATGATATGGCTCTCAGGATTCATTTGGCAGGTTTTAATGCAATTTATTTAGATGAAATAGTGGGTAGGCTAACGGAAAATGGTATCAGTGCAGGGATATCATCAAATAAAGAGTCTTTAAATGTGGCTATAGAGAACGGACAAAATATAATATTAGCTATTTTAACTTATATAAAACAAATAACTAAACTTGGAGTTGCTGCAGTATTACCAGATATGTTAGTAAAATTTATTCAAAAAATGAAAGGAAGTAGATTTTCATGAAAAGAATATTATGTATTCATGAAGGGAAATCTTATTTACCGGAAATAGATGCTTATAAAAAGTATTTTGATGTATATGGTGATTTTCAGTTTATAGATTCTATAAAAGATTTAAATGGGGTCTATGATGTTGGTGCTTTTGATATATTGTGGTATATCATGGGTACGGATTTTAAAACTGTTAATGTGCCAAAAGTACATGATTATGCGTCACTGTCTACGGGGAATATGCAAACTGTAAAAAATTTAGCAAAGAGAGTTTTTAATAAAAGACCAAATCTAAGGTTGTTTTTAAATGATCATATTAAAAAGACTATGAATTTTACTGATAGTGTCCCATGTCTCATTCGAGATATGGGGATTGATAAAAGTTTTTTTATAAAAAATGTAAAAAAAGAATATGACTTTGTATATATGGGTGCTATCACAAGAGAAAGAAAAATACCAGAATTACTACATAAATTTAAAAGAGATCTTAAAAATAAATCTATCTTGGTTATTGGGGATGTTCCGTTGGATATATATGAAGAATTCTCAAGTTCTTCAAATATAATATTTAGTGGGAAATTAGCATATCAAGATGTCCCGAAATTGGCATCAAAAGCAATTTATGGGATTAATATGATACCTGATCAGTCCCCTTTTAATAGCCAGACTTCAACCAAACTTTTAGAATATTGTGCTTTGGAATTGAAAGTGATAACAACACAATATCAATGGCAAAAAGAATTTGAAAATAGAAATTCTGCAAGTTTTTTTAAAATAGATGAAAAGTTGGAAAAGTTTGATTTGAATGCCATAGAAAATTTCAACTTTAAAACACCGGGTGTTGAAAATTTAGAGTGGTCTAATATATTGGATGGTCTGAAATTGAATACAAGACTTTTAACAGTAGTTGAGCAAGGGTATGATTATGGGTGAAAATGGTAGAATTACATCAATTAAGAAATTTTATCATAGCAATTGCCATGATAACGAACAAGTCTCTATGCTGAATTTGAAGGAAAAATATGAATAAAGAGAATATCATTGAAAAAAATATAGGTACCTTGCTGCTTATTATACTTTTGGCCTATCTGTTTAGTATGGGGGTAAGAATGTATTGGCCGATACATTTTATAGATAATGAATCATTTAGATATGCCGGGCAATTGATGATCAATACCAATGATGGATATTTTTTTGCTTCTGGAGCTAGAGATATCTTAACTGGAATAACTGCAGAGGATGCCCAGAAAATAAGTGCAATTAATGGAAGTCCGGGGTTGGTGCTATTGACAGTGTATGCAACCAAGTTTACCCCTTTCTCTTTGGAAACGGTGATCTTATATTTGCCAGCGATCATCTCCAGTCTTATTGTCATCCCTATTATTTTGACTGCTCGACTTATAGGACATACATTACTTGGTTTTTGTGCAGCATTGCTGGGAGGAATAGCCTGGAGTTACTATAATCGGACCATGACCGGATATTATGATACTGACATGTTCTCTGTGCTTTTACAGTTTGGTATCTTTTATTCTTTTATGCATATTGTTTACAAAAAAGATCTGACCAGTATTTTGTTGGCATCTTTTTTAATATTGATCTATCCTTACTTCTATCCTCAAGGAATGACCATTGTGTATGCCATGTTCGTGATGCTGGTAGTGTATTTGGCCTTGGAATATAAAGGTTGGATAAAGAGTGATGAAACTGATGATTTTAAGGAGGGAGCTATTTCTCTTTACGGAAGTGTCATTTTACTCAGTATTGTGTTAATGAGTTCCTTGCCTGTCCTTGTGAGAGTGGCGATCTTTATACTTGCATTGATCGTATTGTTAAAAGTCAAATTGGAAGAGAAAAAACTTTTGTATATCGCATTGGCTTTTTTTCTCGGGTATTTAGCTTTTGGAAATATCCTTGGTGAAATTTTACGAAGAGTCTTTAGCTTCCTTGACAGAGGGGTAGATGCCGAAGGTTTACATTTTTATCAGGTCATTCAAACGGTAAGAGAAGCCGGGGCTATTCCTTTTTCAACTATGGCAAATAGAATAGCTGGTTCACAGGTTGGGGTATTGCTCAGTTTGCTCGGATATATTGTTTTGGTTGTTCGGCATAAACCTTTTATTGTTGCTTTACCTATGATCGGTGTGGGGGTGCTTTCTTTGTGGGCAGGTCTCAGGTTTACTGTTTATGCCGTTCCTATTGCGGCAATATCAGTGGTATATCTTTTTTATGTGATAGCAGATAGGGTGACACAGGATCAAAAAGTTAAATATGCTTTAGTGGGCTTGGCGACTGCTGCCATGCTTTATCCGAATATCACACATGTGATAGGATACAAAGTCCCAACGGTTTTCAATAAAGCTGAGGTTAATGATCTTGTGAAGCTTGATGAAATATCTGATCCAAAAGACTATACACTTACTTGGTGGGATTATGGATACCCTATCTGGTTCTACTCCAATACCAATACACTGATTGATGGAGGAAAGCACGGGCATGACAATTATCTTATTTCAAAGATAATGCAGACAACATCGCCGGAATTGGTTGCAAACCTCAGTCGTCTGTCGGTAGAGACGTATGTGGATTCCAATTATTCCATCGTTGCAGATACGATATTTAAAAATGGAAAAGAAGATCAGCTTGACCCAAATACTGTGTTGACAGAACTTGAGAACGGTATGTATTCTTTACCGAAAAAAACAAGAGATATCTATTTGTATTTTCCCTATAGGATGTTAAATATCTTCCCAACTGTTGCTGTGTTCGGGAATTTGGATCTTAACACCGGCAAGGCAGAGAGGAGGATTGCTTTTTATCCTACTTCTGCGGCAAGTAATAAAGATGGTATTCTTACTTTGAGGAATGGAATCGTGTTTGATGCAAAAAAAGGGATGATCATGTTGGGTCAGCAGCAAAAAGAAGTAAAGAACTTTATTGTTACGCAAATTACAAAAGAGGGCGAGACACAGTTGCAATCTCAACTCTATCATGCCGATGGAGAGTATACGATCATCTATATGCAGAGTTATGGACAGTTCATTGTGATGGATACGCAGACATTTAATTCAACTTATGTGCAAATGTTTATTCTTGGGAAATATAATAAAGAATTGTTTGAATTAGTCGTCTCCTCCCCTTACAGCAAAATCTATAAATTGAAAATCTAAAGAAAGTACAGTTTTTCAAATGACGATCATGTTTCTTATTACACGCGGTGATTCTATAGGGGGCGCACAGATACATGTAAAAGATATGGCTAAACAGTTACAGGAGGATGGACATACCGTGTTTGTCTCTTTTGGCAAAGAAGGCATTTTTTCCAAAGTGTTAAAAGAAAATGATATTAGCTACAGGGTCATTGGAAATATGGTGAGAGAAATTAATCCTTTTCGGGATCTGTTGGCGCTAAAGAATATTGTTACTGAAATCCGAAGCATAAAACCAGATATGATCGCTATTCATTCATCAAAAGCGGGTATTTTGGGAAGAATCGCTGCAAAAATAACAGGAACACCGGTTGTTTTTACTGCACATGGCTGGGCATTTACTGAAGGTATTGCTAATAAAAAAAGGTTATTATATCAGTGGGTCGAAAGAGCGGGTGCACGTATCTCCGATAAAATCATTACTGTTTCAAAGTATGATAGAAACCTCTCCTTATCTAATAATATCGGCACAGAAGAAAATACAATTGCTATACAGAACGGTATGTACGATATAGAGGATGATCTTCATGCTACACCGGAATTAAGCCCTCCAAACATTATTATGATAGCACGTTTCCAGGTGCAAAAGGATCACATTGGATTAATTAGGGCATTGCATGAATTAAAACATTTGGAATGGCATTTAGAGTTTATTGGTGAGGATGGTGGTTTAATGGATAAAGCCAAGAAACTGGTTTCTGATCTTGGCCTTGAGGGAAAGATAGATTTTTTAGGTAATAGATCAGATGTCGTTACTTTACTTTCAAGATCGCAGATCTTTGTACTGACCAGTTTTTGGGAAGGTTTCCCTTTGACCATCATAGAAGCGATGAGAGCAGGTTTACCGGTGATAGCTTCTAATGTTGGGGGTGTAAATGAAGCGGTTGTGGATGAAGAAATGGGTTATGTTGTTTCTTCTCATGAGGAATTGGTTTCCCGCTTAAAATTATTGATCTCTTCTCCTGAGCTAAGGGCTAAAATGGGTAAAAAAGGTTTGACACGATATAAAGAAAATTTTACTTTCGAACATATGTATCATAAAACATTAGCTGTATATACCGAACTTATATCAAGTCGCCAATAAGCGTTTTGCTGAAATATGAATGCTACTTTTTTGCTTGACGGTCTTTGCGATATAGATACAGATAGATGATGATATAAGTGACTATGAAACAAGAGGCAACTGCTATGTTTGTCATAGATCTGTCCGGATATAATGTTGAAATAGTTATAAAAGGAAGTATGAATATAAGAATAAGCAGGGCTGTGTACGGGTTATTTCCTGTGATCTGTCTATAGACAAGCATATGAAAATGGTAGGTATCCGGTTTTAGAGGAGAGAGCCCGATATAGAGTTTTCGTACGATGGAAAAAAGTACTTCCCAGACCGGGTAGATGAAGATGGCAAGGATATACCAGGGACTGACCCCATCATATTTACTCGTGAGGTAGATCCCTATGATCGCTACAATGAAGCCCAGCATGTAGGCACCGCCGTCTCCTAAAAAGATCTTTCCTTTTGGGAAGTTCAGTACAAAGAATGCCAAGGTGGATCCAGTCGTTACCAGGACGACATAAAAGATATCCATATTATTCTCGGTGTAAGATGTGATACCGAATGAGAGAAGGATCAGAAGGATGATACCTGAAGCAAGGCCGTTGAACCCATCAATAATATTGACAGCATTCATCATACCGACAATGGCGAATGTGCTGAAAAAGATCCCCATCCAATAGGGCATGTGGATGCCCAATCCCAGATAAGTTACCACCGAATCGGTCAGCCAAATGGCAGAGAGGGCTGCAACGATCTGTAAAGAGAGCCGACGTCTGGGGCTGAGTGAGTTATGCAAATCCTCAAAGATACCGGAGAAAAAGGCAAGTGTAAGAGGAAGAATGAACTTGATCCCAAGAGGGAAGAGGAGTATGAAGAACATACCGGAGATGATGCCTAGTCCACCAGCTCTTGGAGTAGAATCCTCATGATAATTTTGCGGTTTGTCATGGCTTGCATCATCAATGAAGAGATCATGCTTATGTGACAAGTGTATGCTGACCATAAGGATGAACATTGAGAGTAAAAATGGATAAACAAATGCAGTGACCATAGAGAAATACTTTCATTTTTTATGGAATTATACTGTAGGATTTATAATGTAAGCCAATGTCTACTTTCTAATTGATATAGCAAGATGAAACAGAAACTGTAGTGAATATTAAGAATATATAAGATAAAATATTTTTAGTTATAAGAAACTATAACTAAAAATTCTATACTAAAAGGGAAGAAAATGTTAAAAAAAGTAATTGCAGGTTTGTTGATCCTTGCCACATCGTCACTGTTTGGAATGAGTCTTAACAAGTTAAATACAGCTTCAAAAGCTGAACTTATGATGATCAATGGTATTGGAGAGAAGAAAGCAGATGCGATCATTAAAGAGAGACGTAAAGGGAAGTTCAAATCGTTTGAGGATTTTCAGAGAGTTGATGGGATCGGGGAAGAGACTGCCAAGAATGTGAAAAATAACGTGAAGAACAAATCTGAAACAAAGCCTGCCAAGAAATCAAGTAAAAAAAGTAAGAAAAAAGATTCCAAAAAGAAATCTGATACAAAAAAGAAAACTAGCAGTAAAAGTAAAAAATAATCCCTATTCTTCTTATGGGTTGCGACCCATAAGAATGCCTAAAAATCACATTTAACCACATTTTAGCTACAATTCCACTAATTTATATACAAGGTATTCCATATGACAGTCACACGTTTTGCACCTTCTCCTACAGGTTATCTGCACATTGGCGGGCTTAGAACCGCACTTTTTTCCTGGCTTACGGCCCAGCATGACAAGGGTAAGTTTTTACTTCGTATTGAAGATACGGATATGGCCAGAAACTCCGAAGAGGCAAAAGATGCTATTTTAAAAGCCTTTGAGTGGGTGGGGATGAGCCATGACGGTGAAGTGGTGTATCAGTCTAAACGTTTTGACCTTTATAAAAAATACATTGACCAGCTTCTGAAAGAGGGCAAAGCCTATAAGTGTTATATGAGCAAAGAGGAATTAGCTGCACTTCGGGAAGAACAGATGGCTAAAAAAGAACGTACACGTTATGACGGACGTTACCGTGATTTTACAGGGACACCTCCAGAAGGTGTGGATCCGGTCATCCGTATCAAAGCTCCACAGGAGGGGATGATCTCTTTTAAGGACGGTGTTAAAGGGGAGATGAACATTGCGGCTACGGAAGTAGATGACTTTGTCATTGCCAGAGCAGACGGAGCCCCGACCTATAACTTTGTGGTTGCTATTGATGACGCGCTGATGGGACTGACAGATGTGATCCGCGGTGATGATCATTTATATAACACACCAAAACAGATCGTGGTTTATAATGCATTGGGCTTCAAAATACCAAACTTCTACCATGTAGCTATGATCAACAATGAACAGGGTAAAAAGCTTTCTAAGCGAGATGGTGCTACGGATGTGATGGACTATAAAACGATGGGTTATCTGCCTGAAGCACTGCTCAACTTCCTTGTACGTTTGGGTTGGAGCCACGGGGATCAAGAGATCTTCTCTATAGAAGAGATGATCGTACTTTTTGATCCGAAGAATATTAACAAGTCTTCATCAAACTATAATCTGGACAAACTGTTATGGTTGAATGCACACTACATCAAAAACAAGCCGAATGCGGAATTGGCAGAACTGCTCAAACCGTTTGGTGTGGATATTGCAGAGCATGACAAACTTGAAATGCTTCTGGATGCGACCAAAGAACGTGGAAAAACATTGGTTGAACTGGCTGAGCAGATCAATTTAATTTTGAGAGCACCGGAAAGTTATGATGAAAAAGCAGCTAAAAAGGCTTTCAAAGGGGAAGCTAAAGAGATATTAAGAGATTTTGCATCAATGCTTCAGAATTGGGATAAGCCACTACATCTGCCTGTAGACTACCATGCCGTCATGGAAAAGATCGTTGCCGATAAAGAGATAGGGTTTGGTAAGATAGGAATGCCTTTACGTGTTTCTCTGATGGGTGCTATGACCGGTTCCGGTATGGATGAGATCATGGCTATTCTAGGGGCAGATGAAACGGTGTCTCGCATAGAAAAGGCGATAAAGAAAATCGCGTAGGGCGTAATTAATTATACCTTACGCGTTTAAAAATTTATTTAAAGACCTTTTCTCTTTATACTTCATCGTATAATAGATCTGTTCTAAATACCACGTTAACTGTTTAGCAGTGATATCTCGTTTTTTTGCTTCTCTTTTCAAAATATATTGTGGTATCTTCACTTTTGTTTTTACAAACCTTTTTGCCAGTTTTTCAATGGCTCTTCCATGTTGGTTATAACAAAGGCGGGCAAAGACAAAAGGCAGTCCGGTTTTTTCATGCCAGGCTTCTGCCAGGTCAAGACCTTCTCCTCCATTCAGATAATATTTCAGGGCAGCATCTCCGATGAGAACTTTACCTTGGAGGTTCAGTATCTTTGCCAATCTGTTGGAGGTTGCTGAGGCAGGATCACTCTCATTTTCACCTTCTAAAAGAAGTACAGAGTAGACTTTTTGGTCTGCAATGATCCCAAGATCGGTACATTTGCATTTTTTAGATTCAATAGAAGAGATGAAAGCGGCATTGATCTCTCTGCGCTTGAGGGCTTTATTAATCTGTGAGGGAACTGCACGTTTGTAACGAAAACTCATTTTCGATGCAGTGTCACTAATGTAACGTTTCAGAAAGACTTGGAAAGGGAGAAGGTTGAGGTAAGAGATAGAGCCAAATAACATTGTCTAAAAGTTCCTCCCAATCCAGATTAAGCGTAATTATACCAAACAAGAATTATAATCCCCCACATAGATAACAGGAGTATTCCTTATGATAAAAGTAGAATTTTTAGGTCCTATCGGGAAAGCTCCCCTGGAGATGGAAGCGAGTAGCTTGGCGGAAGTATCTGCTAAGCTGAAAGAAGACAGTTCTCTGATAGAGTGGTTGGAAAAATGTGCGGTTGCCCTGAACGATACGATGGTGAATGACTTGAATACCGTGTTAAAAGACGGAGACAGAGTCTCTATCCTCCCTCCCGTATGTGGTGGCTGAGTGATGGAACTTTATCAGGGACCGTTGAATGTCAAAGAGATCTTTGGCCGATGGTTGGATGAACAGGCCGAATCAAACTATGGTGCATACATTCCTTTTGTGGGGACGATCCGTGCTGAAGATGAGATTGAAGCATTGAGTTTTGATATTTATGAGCCGGTACTGCAAAAATGGTTTGATGCCTGGCAGGAGAAAGCAAAAGCACGTGGGGCTGTAGTCAAAATGGCACACGCCATAGGAGATGTCCCTGTACAT
>JAMONL010000175.1 GCA_027065815.1 Sulfurovum sp. | reverse complement strand
AAAGATATTCCCATTGTGCCCATCTATATGAATGGTGCAGGAAAATGTCTGCCAAAAGGAGAAGCTCTTTTTGTTCCATTTACTATAGGGGTTAATGTTGCAGAGCCTATCTATTTTAAAGATGATGACAAAAAAGCATTTACAGCAACACTTGAAGCAACCATAAAAAAATTAGAAAGTGAGATTACATGAAAAGTTTAAGTGGTACATTTAGTACATTCGATAATGAAGCACTCTTTTATAGAGAATGGGAACATGATGCAAAAGCCAATGGCAAAGTACTTATTTTACTACACAGAGGACATGAACACTCGGGACGATTGGAATCCATCGCGGCTAAAAAGGAGTTTGAAGGGTATAAGATTTACTCTTATGACAACAGAGGGCATGGAAAGACAGCGGCCAAAGCCACTTTTGAATTTATGAATCTTGTACGTGACCTGAATGCTTTTGTCAATTTTGTATGTGAAAAAGAGTCGGTTAGCCAGAAGAAAGTTTTTGTGATTGCAAACTCAGTAGCAGGAGTAGTTGCGAGTACATGGGTGCATGACTATGCACCAAATATCAGAGGTCTTGCGCTCATCGCACCGGCATTTAAAATAAAGCTTTATGCCCCTTATGCGGCAGAAGCATTAAAGTTAGCCATTCATTTCAAACCAGAGCTCAACATCAAATCTTATGTTAAATCAAAGTTCTTGACACATGATGTAACGGAGCAAAAAAAATATGACAGTGACACATTGATTACTCCTGATATACCGGCTAGACAGCTTACAACACTTTTAGATACGGCTTCAAGAGTGGTTGCAGATGCGGCAGTCATTGCCACACCTACATTGGTTTTGTCTGCAACAAAAGATTATGTTGTCGATACTGGTATTCAGGGAGATTTTTTTGCAAACCTTGGTTCATTAAATAAAAAATTTGTAAAGCTGGATGGTTTTTTCCATGGGGTTTTATATGAGACAGAAAATCAAAAAGCCATCGATGAGATCGTAGACTTCATGAAAAAATGTTTTGCTCGAAAACCTAAACGTATTGATGAACAAGTGATCAGATTTACGCAAGATGAGCATGACAGAATTGCATATGGGAGTTTGGGTATTGTACAAAAAGTGAACTATGCTATACAAAGAAGCAGTATGAAGGCTTTTGGTAAAATGAGTGATGGTATGAAAATAGGACTTCAGTACGGGTTTGACTCCGGAGTTACACTTGATTATGTCTATAAAAATGAGCCAAGCGGGTCAAACTTTTTTGGAAAAATGGTCGATAAGAACTATCTGAACAGTATTGGTTGGAGAGGAATACGAGAGAGAAAATCCAATATTATTCAAACCATACAGGATAAGATCAAGACGCTGCAGGACAGAGGAGAAAAGGTTCGTATATTGGATATTGCAGGTGGTCCGGCACGATATCTCATTGAAATTGCAGACCAAAACAGGGATGTTGAGGTGCATGTTCGTGACTACCAGGAGCAAAATGTGCAAGAAGGTAAAGCATTGGCTAAAGAGAGAGGACTTGACAATATTACCTATACGCAGAGCGATGCTTTCGATAAAAGTAACTACAACAAAGAAGAATATGCACCTAATATCGTCATTATCTCTGGTGTGTTTGAACTCTTTTCTGATAACAGTTTGATCCAGAATGCTATAGATGGTGTGGCTTCCATTATGCAAAAAGAGAGTTTCTTGGTCTATACCGGTCAGCCATGGCACCCACAGCTTGAACAGATTGCCAATGTCTTGGGAAATCACCAAGATGAAAAGTGGATCATGAGACGGCGTTCACAGTATGAGTTGGATCACCTCTTTCATGTTTCCGGTTTCAAA
>JAMONL010000174.1 GCA_027065815.1 Sulfurovum sp. | reverse complement strand
TGATACACAAAAGGCTAAAAGATACATAGGGGCTTCTTTGGAGAGTTACTGTACGACAGTCAATTCCATTCGTGATTCAGTAAAAGTGACATATACAATTATTCAAAATGGTGAAACGATTACTGAAAAAGAAGAACTTCTCTCTATAAAAATTGAGCTTGAAGACGGCTTCGGTGGAGCATGTTGCTCTTAAGTTATAATTTTTAAAAGGAAAAACATGAATTATCCTGATCTACCAAAAGAGTGTACTTCACTACTTTGCAAATATTTGACTCCAGAAGTTTTTGAAATGCTGAAAGAGAAAAAGACAGCTTTCGGCTTTACATTGGAAAAAGCCATCAATTCCGGTGTTGAGAATATTGACAGTGGTATTGGTGTTTATGCAGGGGATGAAGAGTCGTATGAGCTTTTTTCACCCTTGTTTGATCCGATCATTCAGGAGTACCATGGTTTTTCCAAAGTAGATAGCCATAAAAGTAATTTGGACTCGAATGATCTGCATGCATCAGATCCTGATCCCGAGGAAAAATATATTGTATCGACCCGTATCCGTGTAGGGAGAAATTTAAAAGATTTCCCTCTTGGACCTGCCATTGCACAGCAGTCACGCCTGATAGCTGAAAAGATGATCTCTGGAGCTTTGGCTTCACTGAAGGGGGAATTGAAAGGAGAGTACTACCCTTTACTCGGTATGTCTGAATCTGTACAGAAGCAACTGATTGAAGATCATTTTCTATTTAAAGAAGGAGACCGTTTTCTCGAGTCGGCAGGATTGAATAGAAATTGGCCTGAAGGCCGAGGGATTTATCATAATGAAGATAAAACATTCCTGGTATGGGTGAATGAAGAAGATCAGCTCCGTATTATCTCTATGCAGCCGGGAGGAGACATCAAAGCAGTATTTGTGCGCTTAGTTTCAGCTGTTCAAACATTGGAAAAAGCATTACACTTTGCCTACAGTGAACATTTAGGTTATATAACTTCATGTCCAACGAATCTGGGAACAGCAATGCGTGCCTCTGTGCATATCAAAGTACCGAATTTGGCAAAAGATATGGAGAAGTTTAAAGCGATAACCGATAAATATCATTTGCAGATACGGGGTATTCACGGAGAACATTCTGAGAGTGAAGGCGGAGTCTATGACATCAGTAACCGTCGTCGTTTAGGTATTACCGAGGTTCAAGCTGTGCAAGATATGTATGATGGGGTTGTAGCGATCATAGAAGCAGAAAAGATATTAGCTAAATAGTAGAGACAAGACATGCTTTGTCTCTACGGGGATACAAAGCGATTGATAATCAATTTCTGCTATACTTCCACCCTAAAATTCCCCTATAATGGACAGTATAATGATACAACTTACAAATCTCTCTAAAAGCTTCGGGGGACAGACCCTTTTTCGTGACATTAACCTCAAGTTGGCAAAAAATCAGAAGATCGGTTTTGTGGGGCGTAACGGTTCAGGTAAATCAACACTTTTTAAGATCATTCTTGGGGAAGAGAGTTATGATTCGGGGGATGTGAGTATTCCTAAAAATTACCGTATCGGGACACTGAAACAACACTTAGTATTTACTGAGCCGACAGTACGTGAAGAGTGTGCATTGGTACTGCCTGAAGATGAACAGTGGAACTTCTATAAAATAGAAAAACTTCTTTTTGGTCTGGGGTTTTCTGAAGCAGACCTTGACAAAGATCCTTTGAGCTTTTCGGGTGGATACCAGATACGTATCAATCTTGTAAAACTGCTTGCGACTGAACCGAATATGTTACTTTTGGATGAACCTACCAACTACCTTGATATTATTTCTTTGCGCTGGTTGAAAGGATTCATTAGAG
>JAMONL010000173.1 GCA_027065815.1 Sulfurovum sp. | reverse complement strand
GAAAAAAGTAGAAAAATAAAGCCAAATACTTTCTGATAAGCAGACACGAACCATCCTTTTAGATCAATCTAGGCATATAGTAACCCAGAAGGGTTAACAGTTGGAAAATATATTAAACAGGTTTATCGATCAAATGGCTTACTTGCGGCACAGAAGAATAAGTAACACTCGGCTAACAAAACTTTTATACTATTTTATACTATAATACGAAAGGAGAAATTATAATGAGACTATCGGTTATTTTATTTTTATCACTTATTCTTTATATTTCTATGGCTGATGCAAAGCAGAAAACCAATAGTGTATCCATCAAACAGCTGATCCAACAAGTAAAACAGAGTACAGGTGATGACAGAAGAGTTGCGATGAATACTCTAAAGGTCAAACTGCGTTCTATGAATCAGGAGACACGTCAGCATGTGATGCGTGACCTTCAAAAAAACTTTTCCAACACACAACATAGTGTACAGAACAATACCCACCAGGTAACCATGCAGACAGGAAATACAGGTGTCACAAATTCATCCGGAGGCATGCATACGAATCCTTCCCAGACATCGGGTCATGCTTCTCCAACAACAGTACCACAGCAACCACCGCCTCCTACCCATTCTTCTCCTGTTGCGCCACAAATACCGCAGCAGCAGCCTGCACACTCAGTACCACAACAGCAGATGCCCCATACACAGCCTTCAAGTCCTCAAATGCCTTCCCCTCATTTCGGACAACCGGGAGGCCATAAATAATGCTTCCTCATCTTGCCGGACTCTTTTTTCTGTTCACTGCCCTGCTTTTGGGGTACAGCGATAACGATATTGACGGTGTAGACGATAGCATAGACCTCTGTCCCAATACGGCATTTGATCAACTTGTAGATAAAAACGGTTGCCCACAGAGCAAACTTTTCCCGGGAAAACTCATTATTCAAATTGGTAGTGATACCAGTTTCAACCAGATAGACGAAACCATCAGCAACCTGAATATTTATGCCAATTATATGATAGAAGAGTGGAATTTCTCTCTGTCCAACAGCAATTATTATGTGACCAATCTTGCAAATGATATTGCAGAGAACAGTCTCTATCTGACAACAGGCTACACTGTGGTGAAAGATAAAATACGCACCCGCTTCTCCGTGGGAACAAAGTTTGACCTTACCAATAGAGACAGCGATGAACAAAAAAGAGACAACGACTATTATGCTTCAGTAAATGTCGAATATTTTTTTGCAAAGAAACAAAATCTCTTTTTCTACTACAACTATACGCTCAGTGGAGACAGTGACACGGTGGATTACCAAAATTTCCAATCTCTTTCTGCAGGATACGGCTACGCTATGACTGACAAATGGTATACGGCACTCTCTTACAACTATGCACAAAACTATTATCCGGATACAGATGATTATAAAGCAGTCTCATGGTTCAATTCCTACCGCTTTACCCAAACTACCTATGCCACACTAAACTATGCCCACACATTTGATGACATCTCCTACAGCCATATTGTCACTTTCAATATTGGATTCTATTTTGATTAAACTGCTCCTTCTTGAGGATGATCCCAACCTTTCTAAAACACTCATTAAGTATCTGGAACGCAGTGGATATGAAGTTGACTGGGCTAAAGATGGTGAAGAAGCTTTGGACCTCAGTTATGACAACGACTATAATCTTTATCTGTTTGACATCAATGTACCGCTCATTAATGGTATCGATCTTTTAAGTGACCTTCGAAATGCGGAAGACCAGACACCCACCATCATCATCTCTGCCCTTGTAGATATTGAATCCGTGACCAATGGTTTCATCGCCGGGGCAGATGACTATCTTAAAAAACCTTTTGATCCCGAAGAGCTTCTTGTCCGTATTCAAGCCAAGACTGCCGGGTTGAAAAAGATCCTGAAGTTTCAAAACTTTGAAATTGACCTTCAGAACGATACCGTATACAAAGATGGAGATGTACTCTTTCTCGGACAGGTACAAAAGAGTATCTTGCTGACACTCATTAAAAACCACCCCAATCCTGTGACCAAAGAGGAGTTACTTCTTCTCCATGAGAACCCAAGTGATGTTGCCTTGCGTGTCAACATTACAAAACTCAAAAAAAATCTTGAAGTGACCATAGAGAATATACGAGGAGTCGGCTATAAAATTATCTGAGAAAGAGTCACTGATAAAGAGTTTTATACTTTTTTTTCTTGTCATCGAAACTTTTTTGATCTTTATATTCTACCAGTACGAGAGGATCGAAGAGGAGCACCTCAGAGAAAACCTTTTTCTTGAACTGAAAAACTACAGCTTCTTTTTTGACGATACACGTTTCGATATAGACATTGTGTCCAATGTTGATAAAAAATCGCCTTATGAACTCTATACCGATGAAGGGTCACTCTATATTCTGGTACCGATACCTTCTGCACCCAAAGACATGCTCAAGGTCTATTACCCCAAAACGAATTTTGTGAAACAGCTTCATACCATGAGAACAAATATTCTTTACCAATTCCTCTTTCTCACACTGCTTGCCTTTGTCATTTCTCTGGTTTTTTCATTTTATGCACTCAGTCCTTTACGAAGATCTCTGTCACTCTTGGAAACATTCATCAAAGATATTATTCATGACCTCAATACCCCTATCAGCAATATACTTATAAACCTTAAAATGATGGATGACAAAAATGAAGAAGTTGAGAGTATTTCACGCAGTACCAAAGCCATTTCCATGCTCCATAACAACCTGAATACCTATTTGGAAAAAACAAAAAATGAGAGTGAGAAATTTAAACTAAAAGAAGTGATCAATGAACAGGTTGCCTTTTTTGCTCCCATGTATGACTATCTTCAATGGGAAATAGAAGTGGATGAACGTATTTTGATCACAGACCACCATGCATTCAGCCGCATTCTCTACAATCTTCTCAGCAATGCCTGTAAATATAACACAGGCAAGGGATTCATTCGTATTGAAACCATTGGAGATACACTGCATATACGTAACAGCAGTCATGGGATAAAAGAACCTTCCAGAGTTTTTGAACGTTTTTATAAAGAGAGTGAACGGGGTCTTGGTATCGGTCTGCATATAGTCAAAGCACTTTCGGAACAACTTCATATCAAAACACAGCTCACTGTCGCGGACAAAACGGTAGAGGTAACACTGCAACTTTCCGAGGTAACACTCAACTAACACTCCTGTTTTATACTTCTACATATCATACATATTAAAAAAGGAGATAAAATGATAAGCAAATATTTACTCGGATCGGCAATTACAGCTTCATTACTATTAATGGGATGTAGCAGTGGAAGCACAGATACGACTACAACGACAAGTACTACGGATACAACAACATTAAGCACTACAACAGGTTATGTGGTGGATTCCGCGGTCCAAAATATGGACTATGACTGTGTTGCAGACAACGATATGAATAAAGTCACTGGCACCGATGGTGCATTTACCTGTCAAAATATGAGCCAGGTGCGATTCAGGATCGGTGAGATGGTACTTGGAGAGATCAATGCTTTACCACAAGACAAATATGTATTCCCTCAAGATATTCTTGGTACCGACAGAGGTAATATAACCGATGCAAAAGTAACTGCAATGGCTCAGCTTCTAGTCGCTTGATGAAAATGATGACTTAAGTGACGGTATACAGATAACAGATGAGGAAAAAGATCTTTTAGCCGGTGCCGGTACTACATTTACTGCTGAAGACCTGGATCAATATTTGGAAAGTATTTCTATGGATCCTACTAAAATGCGTACACAAACCGAAGCACAAGAGCACTTAAGAGATACTATGCAGGAAGTGAATACGCATCAAGAAGCACATCAAGGAACAAATGGTGTTGATCTTTCACAATATCCTATGTCAGATTTGACAGATTCTCAAAAGTATACGATCGCATTTATGTGGAATGAAGAGAAGCTGGCTAAAGATATCTACCTGGAGCTCAATCTCATCTATCCTACTCAGCAGTTAGAGAATATTGCAACAAAATCTGAAACAGTACATCAAGCTCTGGTAGAAGATCTTGTAGAACGTTATGATCTCAATATTACCAACTTAGTGGATTATAAAGAGAATTACTCAGAAGAAGAACTCAGATCTTTTGCTTCAGGAGAATTTGGAATACAAGAGATCCAGGATCTTTACGATACACTCTATGAAGAGGGAAAACAGTCTCAACAAGCTGCCCTTGAAGTCGGTTGTAAAGTAGAAGTCACGGATGTAGAAGACTTGTTAAACGAGATCAAAGTTGCAGAAGAAGTGGATGCTCAGGATCTTATTGCCATATGGGATATCTTACTCAGTGGAAGCTACAGTCACTACTGGTCATTCGACAAAGGTCTTCAGAACCTAGGTGTAACCGACGGATGCTGTTCACTTGGAACAGATTTCTGTCATCCGGAATATCCTCAAAATGAAAATGGAGGTAACGGAAAAAACAACCAATAATTCCCAAATCCTTACTTCCCCCCTTCCTTTTTTCCTTCGACCTGTACACTGATACAGGTCGGATATTTTTTACCTTCATTTTCAATACATACACATCACTTATACTAAAAAAATATACTTTCATCACCATCATTGATATATAAAAAACAGAAAGATCAAAAACATCAAGTGAAATTCACTTTTAGTCTACACTAGTTGCCTATAGTGAGATCAACCTTCTTGAATTCAAGAGGGAATTTAAGATTCAAAAGTAACACTCAAGTAACATTCATTCTCTATACTTCATACATAAAAATAAAGGATTTACAATGAAACAACTCATTTTACTGATCGGCTTGACTACAATAGGTCTTTTCGCTGCAACCAACACACATCAATACTCTTACCAGCAGGAAAGAGATGCCTATGAAAAAGCAAAAAATGGTGATATGAACAAACATCAATATCAGCACAGAAACGAATCTGGAAGCACAGGACAGGGAGAACAGAAACGTCTTAGGGACGGTTCCGGAAGTGGCATGCAAAAAGGCGGCGGCAGAGGAAAAAGATAATCTCTTCTTCTATTTTTAATCTGCGTGCCTTGCACAAACCTACAGAGTACATCATCATTTCAGGATGTACTTTTACTCCTTAAAGGAAACCGATGCGTTACATTTTCTATATACTCTCTACTTTTCTATTCTTAGGTTGTGGTCCCGGAGATCACATGGATGAATCAATGGATGACAGCACAGTGATCATCACTGTCAATGATACACTCTACTATGGTGATATCATTAATAATGATGTCATAGGATTGGATCTGAAACTCATGCAACAGGTACAAACGATCAACAGCAATGGTGAATACCCTTATGAAATAGCATCGGCTTTACAGGATGAACTCTATGTCCTCAATCGTAAAGATTACGTCATTGGTGTATTAGAGCCGGTCAACAACACGATCAGTAAAGAAATCACTTTATCCTTTTACCCACGTTCCATCAAGATCAATCTCACTGATATCTTACTTACCTCTGCCAATGAACCTGCTGCGATGGTCATCACCTCAGATGTGGCTTCGACAAGCTATACGGACTCCAGCTACAAAGACCCTATCTCTTATGGAGGAAGCAATGCAACAGGTCATCCTGTCTGGGTCAACAATTCAGAATTCCTGCTTCTTGACAGAACCGAGAACACGATGGAACTCTACACAAAAGGTTCTTATCTGCCCACAGATAAACTCACAACCAAAAGTTCCGTACACCATGTCCTAGCCAAAAATGGTATCTTCTACGGTATCATGGAGGGTGAACAGAATGTAGTCTCTCCGGGTATTGTCAAGTTCTCAGTAAGTAACGGCCAGATAAATCTCATCACAGAACGCCTGCTTTCAGATCTTCCAAATTTACCAAGTGATTTTCTTCCCGCAACCTGGGGTGCACATCATGGTGCCTTTCATCCTACGAAAGACTATATCTATATTGGATCCGCAGAAGGAAATGTATTTGTACTTGATCTGCAAAATCTAGATATTGCAGATACTTTCAAAGCGGGTAAAGGCATAGGGCATTTTACATTTTATAATAATATGCTGATCACAACCAACCACTATGATACATTCAAATCATTTCATGATGCCAGTGATCCGACCAATCATCTATTCATTAAAAATCTCTATTTCTCTGATCAGATCTATGAGGGCATCACGATGCAGTCTCATACGACCCATATTGTAGATAACAAACTCTATTTTATGTTCAACACGGATCATGACAGTACTCTCTATAAAATAGATCTTGACAGGCTCAGTATTGATCAGACCATTACATTATCAAATCGATACTGTCTCATGGGCAGCCTCGTTTCAGAACATACAACAAGCACGGGAATGTAATGCCCTTACAACAGAGATGATCCTCTGTTGTTTCTCTTCTCAAATACGTTTTTCAGCCACTTTGGACACAAACTGCTAACACTTCTTTTGTTAAACTTTTAAATATTTCTATTTAGAAGGAGAAAAAATGAAAAAAAGTAATCTATGGCTACTAGCACTGCTAACACCGTTCTTCATCGCCTGCGGTGGTGGTGGAACTGGTGATACAACCACATTAAGTACAAGTGACAGTACACAATTTTCAACAAACAAGGATGAAGATACAGAGAAGTCCTCCTCGGATGAAGATGAAGATGAAAATGAAAACAATACACAAACATCTGGAGGGACAACTGCTGCTTCCAATTTCAGTTATATGCTAACCGCATGGAATGACCTTGGAATGCACTGTATGGATGGGAATGACTTCTCTGTTTTCTCTGTACTGCCTCCCTACAACAACCTGCATGCCCAGATCAAAGACAAGAATGGAGACCTCATCACTTCAGGTGTGACACTCACATATGAAGCAGCGAAAGGTACCGATGGTAAACTCAATACATCCAGTACGGATAAAACAAACTTTTGGGATCACAGTCAAAAACTTTTTGGTGTCGTTCTGGCAAAAGATACCGGACTTACTGGGGTAAAGACACCAAATACAACACCTCAGAAACTTACATTCAATACCACACACCAATGGTGGGAAGCGGAAGGTATCCCCATTACACCATACAATGATGACGGAAGTAAGAACTATTATCCCCTTGTCAAAGTCGTTGCAAAAGACAGTCAGGGGAAAATTCTTGCGGAAGCTACAACTGTACTGCCTGTCAGTGATGAAATGGACTGTAAACGATGCCACGAGAGCAATGCACCAAGCAATGCTGCAAGACCAAGTACAGGATGGGTGAACAATACAGATCCTGAAAAAGACTACAAATTCAATATTCTTCGTATCCACGATCAGGAACATCCCGATGCAGTAACAAAAAACAACACTGCACTTCAGGCAAAAGGATACAGCTATGATACAAAAGGTCTTGAAGCAACAGCCAATGGAGGCACAGCCATTCTTTGTGCTTCATGTCACAGAACCAATGCCCTGCCGCATACAGGTGTCAATAACATTAAGGCGTTCACTTCTGCGATACACAGTAAACATGCCAAAGTGATCGATCCGCTTAACGGATTGCCACTCAATGACATCAATAACAGAAATGCCTGTTATACCTGTCACCCTGGTGCACAGACAAAATGTCTCAGAGGTGCTATGGGTGATGCCAAAGATGCCAACGGCAACAATGCCATGCAGTGTCAAAGCTGTCACGGAGACATGAATGCTGTGGGAGACAAAAACCGGGAAGGATGGCTCCATGAACCAAACTGCCAATCCTGCCACCATGACGGAAAGAGAGAACTTTCAGCTATTGATCCCACTACCAATACACTCAGACATGTCATCGATACACAATTCGCTACCAATGCCAATACTCCGGCAACAGGGATCAGTCTGTACCGCTACAGTAAAGGTCATGGTAAACTACAGTGTGAAGCGTGTCACGGTGCGACCCATGCTGTTTTTCCTGCCCATACTGCAGACAACATCCTGAGTACGCAGATCCAGGGACATACGGGGACGATCGGCGAATGTAGTGCCTGTCACAACAGTATACCAAAGACCGTTACAGGCGGACCACACGGCATGCACCCTGTGGGTCAAGACTGGGTCAAAGGCCATGAGGATGCTGCGGAAAAAGATGCATCACAGTGTAAAGTATGTCACGGTCAGGACTATAGAGGTTCGGCACTCTCTGGAACATGGGCGAGCCGTTCATTCTCCACAGAATGGGGTCAGAAGAACTTTAGCAAAGGACACAAAGTCAGTTGTTATGACTGTCACAATGGACCGAGCGGGGACTAACACCCCCCCTGTTCCAAACAAATACTCACACACATAAAAATATGAGAGTTTCCCCCTTCTCTCATATTATACAAAACCTCTAATACTTCCCAACTCCCCCCCCTACTAAATATGTCAAGAAAGTGTCAAGAGAGTATTCCCCCATACTTGACATCATTGTATTATCATAACACTATTCCAACACAAAGGAGCACAGATGAAACATCTCATACTCACGCTGCTTGCAGGAGGATCTCTTTTTGCGGCAAGCAGCGAGATCAACCAGTATATGAAAACACTTCACAACGAAGTTCAGCAGAAAGATCCCTCTTTTAAAGGCTTTGATGCCACACGGGGCAAAACGATATATTTCTCAGAGCATATCGGGAAACGAGGCAAAATGGTATCTTGTGCCAGCTGCCATACCAAAGATCGTACAGCACAGGGGGAAAATATTTTCACAGGAAAAGTCATTGAGCCTCTTTCACCGTTTGCGAATCCAAAGCGTTTCACAAAAGTGAAAAAAGTGAAAAAATGGCTGCGCCGTAACTTCAAAGATGTCTACAAGAGAGAAGGAACAGCAAAAGAAAAAGGCGATGTACTGAAGTACATGATGCAAAAATAAAGGAGCATATGATGAAAAAACTACCTATTTTAACCGCTTTGGCGGTGATGACATTTGGCACTCTCTATCTCACAGCAGATGATGACGATGAGCATGAGAAAAAAAGAAGTACCCTGAGGTACGATACACATAAAACCATAAAACAGGCATCAAGCAGTCCACAACATCAACTCTATCTGAATGAGTGTGGCG
>JAMONL010000172.1 GCA_027065815.1 Sulfurovum sp. | reverse complement strand
AAGCAGGTGCAGTAAAAGCAGAGATACTTGAAGCTGCGATGCAGGCTGTCCTCATGCATGGTGGTCCGGCACTCATGTATATGATACCGGTAGAGAGTGCTATAGAAGAATTTATTAAATAAAAACAAGAGGATAACACAGTGTCAAATACAATTATAAAAAATATAAAAGCCTTAGAAATTTTGGATTCACGCGGAAATCCGACAGTCAGAGTCCTGATGGCGCTTGAAGATGGAACAAAGGTATCTGCATCGGTGCCTTCCGGTGCGAGTACAGGTGAATATGAAGCCGTAGAATTAAGAGACGGAGATGCACAACGCTATAACGGAAAAGGTGTCTTAAAGGCTGTCTCCCATGTCAATAACGAGATTGCTTCTTTGGTGGTAGGCATGGATGCCAAGGAACAGTCAAAGATCGACAAAGTAATGATATCGCTGGATGGTACACACAACAAATCCAATCTCGGAGCCAACGCCATACTGGGTGTATCTATGGCAGCTGCAAAAGCAGCAGCTGCTTCAAGCGGACTGGAACTCTATGAATACCTTGGCGGAACAGATGCCAGACGTATCCCCGTACCCTGTATGAACATTTTAAATGGTGGAGAGCATGCGGATAACAGTGTGGATTTTCAAGAGTTTATGGCCGTACCTGTCGGTGCATCTACTTTCAGTGAAGGGTTGCGTTATATCGCAGAGACTTTTCATGCCTTGAAAAAGATCCTCTCTGCACGCGGACTTGCAACTTCTGTCGGTGACGAAGGCGGTTTTGCACCTGATCTAAACAGTAATGAAGAAGCGATGGAACTTATTATAGAAGCCATAAAAGCTGCCGGATTTGAACCCGGACAGGACATCATGATAGGTATTGACAGTGCAGCGACTTCATTTTGCAGCGATAAAAAAGGAAACTATGACTTGAAGTGGTCAGGTGCCGGACACCAAACCAGTGATGACCTGATCAACCTTGCAAAAGAGTGGGTAGAAAAATACCCTATCATCTTTTGGGAAGATCCTCTGGCAGAAGAAGACTGGGAAGGGTTTGCAAAATTTACAGCAGAACTGGGTGACAAAATAGAGATCATCGGTGATGATATTTTTGTAACCAATACAGAATTTATCTCTCGTGGTATCAAAGAGCATACAGCAAATTCATCACTCATTAAACTCAACCAGATCGGTACAGTGACAGAGACCATAGATGCGGTAAGAATGTGTCGCGACAATGGATGGCGATACCTCATTTCCCATCGCTCCGGAGAAACAGCAGATACTTTCCTGGCTGACTTTGCAGTAGCAATGGATGGAGGACATTTAAAAACAGGTTCTGCTTCAAGAAGTGAAAGATTGGCAAAATACAATAGACTTTTGGAGATTGAAATGATGCTTGAGGGTGAAGCGATCTATACTTGGAAGTAATATAAGGATTTGACATGATAAAGAGTGACCCTTCAGTAAATATTGCTATTCCTGTACTCCCAAAGGAGTTAAGTGGTTTAAAAGATATCTCTTTGAATTTATGGTGGACATGGAATCCTCGCGGGAAAAATCTTTTTAAACTGCTGAATTCCTATCTTTGGAAAGAGAGTTCCAATAATCCCATCGCTATGCTCAAAAGTATGTCACAGGAAGAACTTGATAACGCCTGTAAAAATGAATATTTTATGAGAGAGTATCATTATGTCTATGATATGTTTCAAATATATATCAATGATACCAATATCTATGCAGAGGAGCCATTGCCCATCGCTTACTTTTGTGCAGAGTATGGTTTACACCACTCCGTACCTATCTATTCTGGCGGCTTGGGGTTTTTGGCAGGAGATATTTTAAAAGAATCCAGTGATATGGGCTTACCGATGGTAGGCATCGGTTT
>JAMONL010000171.1 GCA_027065815.1 Sulfurovum sp. | reverse complement strand
TTCTAAATGAATAATCTACTTTCTGACCCTCTGGCACTGAAAATACTACTGTAGCAGATCTAGGGTTCGCATCTTGGAAAAGTGCAATTGTTTTAATGTCAAGATCTGACTTAAGCGTAATAGGGATGGATCCACCATTCTCTGCAAGTTTAGGCGCTACAAACTTGATTGCATCACTTTTTTCCAGTGGTTTGTCTCCGAACATTGCTTTAATAGCATCTACAGATTTCTCTGCTTCCCATGCTTTTGGCTTAGTCTCTCTAAAGTTTACCGCGAATAGGTCTGTCATTGGTGTAAGGACAGCTGCTGCTGCTACAAGTCCCAGGTTTAAAAATTTTCTTCTTTCCATTGTGTTTCCTTTAATTTAAATTTGGTTCGCAAGAGAGGTCACCCTCTTCTTGCAATAGTTTATTGCCTAATTGTGAAGTAAATGTGAATTATACTTATTTACTTGCGCCAACCATAAATTCAACGATCGATTTAATGTCCGCATCACTTAGGTCTGTGTTACCACCTTTTGGAGGCATACCACCGATCCCTTTGATCGCGTTCACAAGCACTTTATCCATACCTTTTTTCATAACAGCAGCCCATGCTGTGGCATCACCGACTTTAGGAGCACCCATCGTGTCAGTTCCATGACATAGCTTACAAGAAGTATCATACTGCTTCTCAGCTTTGGATACGCTTCCTCCCTCTGTCTCAGGTGGCAGGTCTTTTGCATACGCATATGGAGGTACAACATCTTTCATTTCGTACTTGATCTTCATGACCTTCGCTTCAGTTTTACCATCCATACCAGGGTCTTTACAATCCTTCATACATCTTATACCTGCACCAATATTTTTAGCACGGTCAGCAAAGAATGCTTTTACATTATCCGGACCTTTTGGACCATCGATGTCTGGGTAGAATCCGTTTGCATTGGCAAGAACCACTTTTACAAGCTTATCTTTATTGAGTACAAAGTCATCATCCATCTCTTGCCCATCGATTTCAACATCGTTTTGCGCTAACAGATAGGCTGTGATCGCATACACTTGGTCATTTGTTAAAGATTTTGGATGTGCATATGGCATCGCATCTCTAATGTATGAAAAAAGTGTCGTTGCTTTTGGCCAATAGGTACCAATTGTTCTTTTTGGTGCATCCATTCCTGGTTCAAGTCTCTGATTCTTCAGTGTTTTGACAATACCGTTTTCATCTTTATCCTGATTACCACCGGCTAACTGAGGATACCCTTTACCCCCGCCGCCGAATTCACCGTGACAGACTGCACATTGTGCCTCATAAAGTTCATCACCTTCTTCAACGGATCCTTCACCTTCCGGTAAACCTGTACCGTCCGGTAATACATCAGTATCCCAAGCTTTGATCTCATTGGCTGTAGGTGTTCTACCGAACCATACACCTTTAGTGCTTTGAGTGTTGTATCTGTACGCTGTGTAAACACCATCTTTTCTTGGATAAATTACACCACCGTCAATTGCTCCCGGTTTTGATTTATATACACCTGGTATACATTCAGCCGCAGCTGCAACAGCAAGCGTAGAGCTCAGTGCCAATGTCATACCGATTATGATTAATTTACGATCTAATTTGAACATTACTTACCTCCCCCATATCACTAACTGCCCATGTGATCATTGCATTTCTATGATATACACACTCAACACCGACAACAGCTTTTTCTTGATTAACTGTTGGCTGAACATTGCCAGAATCATCATATGAACGACTTTGCAATAACAATGGTTTACCTTCATATTTATACATGTATGAGAAACGTGTCCAAGCTTTTGGAAGCACCAAACCTTTAAGTTGTGCTTCAACCCAGTTTTTTCCGCCATCAAAACTAATGTCTACACCTTTAATAGTACCATAACCACTCCATGCCAAACCTTCGATCTCAACAAGGTCGCCCTTTTCAAGATCTTTCCAATCTCTTTCTGGTGCTGGTGATGTAATAATAGAGTTTGTCTCCAGTGCATAGAAATGCTGGATCGCTTTTCCGCTTGCAGTCAAGGCAGTATACTTGGAAGTTTCCTCTTTCGCATACCATGGTTTATCACCGAACTCAAGTCTTTTCAGCCACTTAACACATAAGTTAGCTTCCCAGCCCGGAGCCATTAGACGAACTGGATAACCCTGCTCATTACGCAGTGCTTCACCGTTTTGTGCATAAACAATCATCACATCATCAAGCACTTTCTCGACTGGCAATGTTCTACTCATCTCTGAACCGTCAGAACCTTCTGCAAGCATCCACTTAGCTTCCGGCTTAAGACCAAGCTCATCAAGGATTGTCTTTAAGCGAACACCTGTCCACTCAGCACAAGACATCATCCCTTTTACAAACTGTGCCGTTCCAAACTGTGGCCCTTTCCACTCTGCTGCAGAGTTTGATGGACACTCAAGGAAAAGAATTCTACTTTCATTTGGATATCTTTTCAGTTGTTCCAATGTCAGTACAATCGGCTTCTCAACAAGTCCGTGGATCATCAATCTCCATTTGGTAGGATCAACTTGTGCCACACCATTATGTGTACGTGTAAAGTGAAGTCCATTCGGTACAATAATACCTTCAAGTTCAGCGATTGGTGTCATAGAAATAGCAGCATGCATATCTCCTGCTGAAGACATAAGCGCTGACGTTCTTCTAACTACGTTATGCTCATACGGTGAAGGCATACCATAAGGGTACTTATTACACTCATACCCTAGAGTAGTCCCCCACTTCACATGATGAATAATATTCGGATCGTCTGCAAGTACAGTGCTTGGTACCATAATTCCGGTAGCTGCAACCGCACTAACAGATGCTGTTTTCTTAAAAAAATCTCTTCTGCTTGCAGATGTCAATTTTTCTTCTTGTTCTCTATTCAATTTTTCTCCTTTATATTTTAATTGTATCAACCGAGGTTAAGAATAAGTTCTTTTCTTTTCGTTGATAAATGGTAAAGAATTTCTTCTCCAACATCTTCTCTGTCTTGCCAATCTGATTCTTCATGAATATTATAAAGTTTTTTAAAATATTCATAATGGCTGTCGCCGCTTGTGACTTTAAAAAAATAAAATCTCCTGAAGCTAATGCCATTGATATCACTAATGGCAATTTTTTTATTCTCGCTGTCTGGATACACCTCCTCTTTAATGTACTTTGTAAAAAAGTCAGACTCTTTTAACCAGTTGTACAGATGTAGATCAGAATCTTTCAGAAGATGATACGTCTCTGCATCATCTTCACTAAGCTCTATCTGATACATGGTTTCATCTAACTCAAACCTATCCAGCTCCTCATCATAAGTGACAAGCTCAAATTCTATTTGCATACAAAAATCCTAAAATCCTGAATTATGCTCTACCAGAAAGCATTCCATACATAGTCATCGGTTTCAATGCATGCACTTTCATCAACCACCACATCCATCTTTCGACTGTTGGGTCAAGCGGGAATGAAGGTGTCGGTTTCACTGTCCAGTCAAACTCTGCAAGCATAACTGTACCAATGTCTGTGATCAGTGGACAAACTGTATATCCTGCATATTTCGCTTCAAGCGTTTTACCGTTCATCAGTGCAATAAGGTTGTCAACAAGTACTTTATATTGCTTTCTTACAGAACCACCAGTCTTACCCATTGGCACCTGTGCAACATCTCCCAGAGAAAATACATTCTCATATCTAATGTGCTGAAGTGTCTCTTTGTTTACAGGCACCCAACCTTTAGCTGAACCAAGATCTGACTCTGCGACCTCTCTTGGTGCAAGCTGTGGTGGTGTAATGTGTAAGAAGTCATATGGTACTCTTACTTTTTCGTGCTTAGGAATAACTTCGTAATCTTTCAGTACTGGATCCCAAGGGCCTTTCTCTTGCCACTTCGCATCAAAGACAGCGATCTTGTTCTTTTTATCTACTTCAATAAGGTTGTGTCTGTAGTGCCATTTAAAGTCTTCTCTTTTAAACTGTCCAAGGATCGCATCGTGATACTCAGGTATACCAAACATCGCTCCACCATTTGGATAGAAAGTTAATTCGGCATTTTCTCTTGCACCCGCTTCTTTCAATCTGGCGTTTGTCAAATACATGATCTTCTTCGGCGCACCCCCACACTTAACAGGTGTACTTGGGTGCGTAAAGAGGAATTTTGTTTTTTTACCTGATTTAGCCTGAGCAATATACTTTTGCATCTGCTCCCATGTCTTCGTTGCACCCTTAGCCGTATAGATAGAACAGATACCGTCATCACCTAAAGCTTTAAGAAGTCTTTCATTGTCACCTGCCGACATAGCACGACCAGCTTCTTCCAAACCTCTAATTCTTTCAAAGTCAAGGTGGAGTCCAGTAGCAAGGATAAGATAATCATAAGAGATAACCGTCCCTTTATCCGTAGTCACTTTGTTCTCTTGCGGATTAAAAAGTATTACTTTCTCTTTGACGATTTTTACACCATCCGGCACAAAGTCATCTCTCTTGTAAGCAATGTCATCTTCATCCCAAATACCTCCACCCACCAAGGTTTGACCAGGCTGGTAGGAAACAGATAGCTCTTGAGGCTCGATCACTGTAATGTCTGGATCACTTAAGTTAAGTGTCAATCTGGCTGCCGTACTCATACCTGCGAGACCACCACCAACGATGACGATTTTACCTTTAGCATTACTTTTTACTGTTTTATTCTCATCAGCAGCAGATGCAGAGGTAGCACCCCCCATGAACATACCGGCACCGGTGATACCTGCTAATTTCATAGCATCTCTTCTGCTCATACCTTGTTTTGCTAGATCTTTGTCCATCTCCGATAACATTTTATCAATATATTTATTATCCATATTTAGCCTTTATTTTAAACCACTGACATATTTAGCAACAGCATCAATCTCTTCCCAAGAAAGATCTTTCGTTGCACTTCTCATAATTGAACCATAGCCGTACTTGTTATGCAGTCGATAATCATTACTTTTCTCGCCGCCTCTGTACTCTTTGAGTTCTTTAGCAACTGTCGCAGCATCCATACCTGCAATGACTGCATAGCTTACTCTTGATGATCCGGCGAAACTAGTCGCCTTACCATCTTTACCATGACAATGTGCACACTCTTTCTCATAGATTTTATCTGCCTGAGGAGGTAATAGCAAACCGGATTTATATGGTACCGTGCCTTCAGCAGCAACAAGACCAATACTGGCTACCAGCATAGAAAGAACTATTTTTTTCATTTTAAACCTTATTTTTTATTTTTTATTTTCATTTGCAGAAAATAAATTAAGTTGCCAAGTATAATACTTTAAATCTTAATTGTAAAGTCAATTTATCAAAACTTCACATTTTAGTCAAAAATATTTCATTTAGTAACTTTAATATTATATATAACAAACCATTATATTTATAAGTATTTTATTTTTTTTACTTATAAAATCTAAAAGTCACCTTTCGCACCGAGATCCATCATCTTATACATGGTATCTCTCACATGTTCTGCCTTCTTCATCATTTCAGGAGGCAGTGTCTGCCCACCAAACAGCATTAGCTCCATTGCCATGGTGATGAGCCATCTGTCACCTTTGTCATCTTCTACAATAAGAATTCGACATGGCATGAATGCACCAAAAGCCAAAGAGTAATCGATAAACTGTTTTGCAATAGACGGACTACAGTAGTGCAGTATCCGAATATACCTTTGTCTTTTTCCATTGTGGTCAAACTTTTCAGCCATATGTGAATCACCTACTTGAACCATATTGGCATCGGTGGCAATACTTTTCATCGCTTCAACGACATCTTCAGTAGAAACATCCGGATCGATTTTCACTCTTCTGACCATGGCATCTGTAGCTCTACCCGTTGTAAGCACTTGATCGAACATATGCATATATGCTCCCATCGCTTTGGGGTCAAGCTGAGATGCCTTACTCATTTTATCTCCCAGGTCAAACTTCACAAATGCAACGATCACCCCAATGATGATCACTCCACCTATAAATGCCAGGATATTTTTAAGTAAATTCATTTTATTCCTTTCAATTTATTTATCGTTTATTATAACTTAAATTTTTTAAGTCTGTTTTACACAAGAGTGAATACATCATTGATTGGGTAGTGTAAAAAAGAAAAGTGTTGGGATTGTGGAGAAATAACAAAGGAGGGGAAAGTGCAGAGACAAGGTATGCCTTGTCTCTGCAATAAATGATCTTAGAATCTATATCTAAGGTAAAGTCTGAAATCTTGAGCTGATTCAACAATATTTGGTAAGAACTGAGCTGCTCCTGCCATTTGTCCTGCTGCTGCCATAAATGGATCATTTGGATCATTTGGATTAACAATAGCACCTGGTGCCTGCATAGCTGCAACAGCAACTGCTGTTTGGTAAATTGCCGTAGTACTTGTCGGGTTTGCTCCACCACTGAATTGATCCCAAGCTGCTGCGCCAGCTTTTAAATCATCAATACTTGTTGCTGTTCCAGAGTAGTTTCCGAAGAATCCGTTAGATCCAGCATAGTCATAGTCAATGTTTACATATCTAGCCTGAAGGCTTAAAGCCTCATTGATTTGGTATGTATAGTTCGCTTCCCATGCATCACCACGTGCAGCGATCTTGGAACCGATCATAGTATCTTCAGCATATGTAAATGGTCTCCAGTATTGTGAACCATGATTATACTCAAGTCCAACTGTACCATACTCCGCACCTTCACCTACTGGTAAATAAGCACCGAACCAGTAAGAAGTACCACTTTCACTCTCTGTTGATCCCATCATAGAAGAACCTGCATAAGGATCAGATTCTGTCCATGCAAATGAACCAAATACTTTTGCATCAGAAAAATAACCATCTTCAGTTAATCCGTCAACAAGTACAGAAATCGCTGCACCTTGCATATCACCATACTGCTTAAATCCAGATGGAGTAAATTCAACATTTGTTGGTGGCGTTGTATCAGTTCCACCTATATATGTTGGAGCAACTTCTTGACCTGGAAGATCCCATGCTTTGTACCATGTTGTTTTAACAATAAACTGACCATCGTTATATGGTTCAAAAATAAATCCACCAAGTTTGATATCATCCAAACCATCTGGGTCATTTGCATATGATGTTGCATCTGAGAAAAGCGGTGTCGCATTTGAAGAACCATAACCTAAACATACTTTAAATGACATACCTGCGATACCGGTTACATTTGAAAGATCCAGCTTGGAAGAAAGTCCGTCAAACTCAACGTTGATCACGTGAGCAAGTGGTGACTGGGCAGCATCATCCTGGCTCAAGTTAGCAAGGAAACCATTTGTTGATGGTCTTCTACCAATTGAGAATGTCCAAGGAATATCAGCACCAAATGCTTTGTCTCCAAGATACAACCAGTATGCCTGTCTTACTTTTAAAGAGTTGTCAGAAAGTGCTTCGTTACCAGTCCAGTCAAACATTGAACCCATAGAGAATGCTCTGTTACCACCAGTTGCAAAGTCACCAAAATCGGCACCAAATGCTTTATTCATAGAAAGTTGACCTTTGAATACGTTATGCTCATCCGGAGCGTATGCCATATTTAGCCAAAGTCTCATACTTAAAAGAGAATCATTTTTTGCACTAGAACCATCTGCCAAGTCATAGTTAATGCTATCCCATGCTGTTCTTAAATCTACACCCCATTTGATGTTGTCATTTGCAGACTGAGCATTGATCTTACCCTGCTTAGCTTTAAGTGAATCAATCTGAGATTGAAGGTTTGCGATGTCATCAGCTGTTGAAGCAGATGCAAATGTTGTTGCAGCCGCTATAAGCGACATAGTTATCATTTTTTTCATGTTTAACTCCTGTATTTTTTTGTTTGTCCAAAAACATGTAATAAGCAGTTTAGGCTAAAAAACCTAATTCTATACTTAAATTAACAAAAAATTAATAGAAATTAATATCATTTAACATGAAGTTATAGTTAGTATAAGTAAATACATGCGACAAAAGCCCCTGTATAAGCAATTAGAAAACTGGAGATAAGTGTAACTAAAGAAAAAACCTCATTAATCAAATAGATAAACAATTAATAGAAGATTAACATGCGTAGGGATGTTGTGCCCCACAACACCGTCAAGAGGGAATACAACGCCAATTCTAACAGTAAGTGCAATTTCTTGAAAGTCATGTTGAAGTAAGGGTTAATCAATCATAGGTTAAACTTTTTTCACCACAAAAACAGGAAAACACTATGAAATATAAACAATTAACCCTGAAAGAACGATACCATATTTCCACTTTATTGAAGAGAGGATGGAAGTAGAAAGAGATAGCTGGCAGGATGAAGAGAGATAAAGGGTTTGCAATATGCTATGAAACAATCTATCGTTATGTCTATCATAACAATCAAGAAAAGGAAGATCTTGCAAGCATCTTCGTAACAAGAACAAGAAACGTATAGGAAACTTTGAAATAGATACAGTCATCGGACTGAATCATATTGGTGCATTGGGTACTGTAGTGGATAGAAAATCTAAGTACACCATCATCAAGACAGTCTCATCCAAGAAGGCAGATGAAGTTACACAAGCTCTGATTACAATGCTTGACCCACTTAAAAATATTACAAAAACAATCACAAGCGACAACGCTAAAGAATTTGCCTATCATAAAAAAGTATCAGAATCTCCTGATACAGATTTTTACTTCGCCCATCTATATTCATACTGGTAAAGAGAATTGAATGAACATACTAACGCGGGTTGATCAAGCAATACTTACCAAAGAAAACTGACTTTACTCAAATCTCTAAGGAGGAAATTACTACCATTCAGGACAAATTAAATCATAGACCTAGAAAAATACTGAATTACAAAACACCGTTTGAAGTATTTTTTACAGAAGTTGCTAAAAAGTTAGCTTCTTGATTGAGGTGGAATTGCACTTGTGATTAGAATTGGCCAATCTAATTATCGCTCTTGCTCTTTCTGAACGCTGAACCCTCTTCAACAAAGAAATGAATAAATAAAAATATGATTGTTTTGTAAAGTAAGTTATGATTGTTAAGAGTTGGGATTAAAAAATTGAAGTTATTAGAAACTCAAAGTGGCAGCGACCTACATTCCCACAAGCGTAGCCTGCAGTATTATCGGCGATGGGAGGCTTGACTTCCAGGTTCGGAATGGAGCTGGGTATGACCCTCCCTCTAACCCCACCACTAAGAGAGATAAAGACACCATAGTGTGCTTATCTCTCTTTGCTTTGGAAAGCTTGAGATTTACTTAGTATTGTTAAGAGTCTAACGATCAACGTTTAG
>JAMONL010000170.1 GCA_027065815.1 Sulfurovum sp. | reverse complement strand
TTATCAAGTGAAACTTGCCAATAGAGATATTGTGGAAGCGGTGAAAGATACAAAGCATTTACAGAAAAACCTAGTAAAATATGGGAAGAATCCAAATGTACATATTCAGAAGCAATACAACAGTATTAAAATAGGTTTGGCCGAGCTGTTAAGAAATATCGATCTGATATCCAAAATGACAGAAGAAGATCAAATTCTTTTGCTGCTGTCAAAAGCAAAAGTACACATGCAGCAATATGATATCCTGGCGAATGGTACACTCGATGATTTGATCAGACATGATCTTATTACAAATGAAATGGCGACTTCCCTGATGAACGATAGTGCATATGCCTATAACATCAGTAAAAATTTTATCGCTATGGCGGAGATCGTTTTTATAGATTCAAGCGGAGATATAAAAAATATCGGTGAAGAGATGGTGATCAGTGACGAAGATGTCGATCTCATATTAGAAGAAAAGGATAATTGATGGGTATAAAAAAGTTTATTGCCGCGGTCATGGAATCATTGGGATTGGATGAGTTTGAAAATACAGGAAAAAAGAAATCTGTAAAACGTCTTTTAGAGAAATTAAGAGCCAGAAAAACAATACTCGATACAACACCAAAGAAGAAATTGGATAAAAAAGAGAAAAAAGAGTTAAAAGAAGAACTTGCGATCATCACGCTGCAGATAAAAAAAGGTGAAAAAATATTGAATGCACTCAATAATACAGAAGATCCCAAGATAGAAAAAAACAAAAAGGAAAAATAATGGAAATAAACGAGCAAAAACAATTTGAAATAGACGGGAATACAGTTTCCCTTGATGAACTTATCCAGAGTTACACTGCATTAAAAACACAAAATGAGACAGAAAGCAAAGCGATCGGCAAAAGAAAACATGAGCAGGAACTCAAACCGTATCAGGCGGAACTGATCAAACTGCAAAAGCATATTGAAGAGACGAACCAGAAAATGATCATTCTCTTTGAAGGACGGGATGCAGCAGGAAAAGGCGGAACGATCAGAAGAATTACACGATATATGAATGAGAAGCACTACCGTATCGTAGCACTGGGGAAACCGACTGAAGAGCAAAAGAGCCAATGGTTTTACCAAAAATATATTTCACACTTTCCAAGAGGCGGAGAGATCGTCCTTTTTGACAGAAGCTGGTACAACAGAGCCATGGTGGAATCCGTTTTTGGATTCTGTACCCAAAAAGAGTATGATGATTTCATGAAAGGTGTCAAAGGATTTGAAAAAGACTTGACACGACAGGGAACAACACTGATAAAACTCTATTTTTCTGTAACAAAAGATGAACAGGCAAGACGCTTTGAGAGAAGAAAAACTGATCCGCTGAGACAATGGAAACTCTCCGAGATCGATGTACAGGCGCAGGACAGATGGGATGATTTTACAGAAACAAAATACAACATGCTGAAACGAACCCATTCACACAATGCACCATGGACAGTTATCCGATCCAACAACAAGCAGGATGCAAGATTTGAAGCACTTAAAGTCATTCTTAACTCTATAGACTATCAGGGAAGAGATGAAACACTTGATTACTCACTTAACCCTGATGTTGTGATCTCCGGGGCAAGAGAGATAGAGATCATGGATGCACAAATAAGCAGGAATGGTAAATTCACAGGCTGATCTTTCAAGGTCACTTCTTATACCCATAAAAGTGTTTACTGTGGGTATAATAAAATATTTTCATCAAAAAGGCGTGTATTATGATCCATAAACTTTCCAATGCAGTCATCACTAATCTGATCAATCATTTACGGGACAGTGAGACAGAATCTTTACGTTTTCGACAGATCGTACAGCAATTGGCACGTCTTTTAGCCTATGAAGCTTTTGGAATACTCCATTTGGAAGAGAAAAAGATCAATACATGGCTGGGTGAATCTTCTTTTTCTTTTATCCAGGAAGAGGAATTGATGTTCATACCCATTTTGCGTGCGGGATTGCCAATGCTCGATCCACTGATCGAAATGTTTCCCAAAGCCCAAAGCGGCTTCCTTGCCATGGCACGTGACGAAACGACACATAAAGCCGTACTCTATTATGACAAAGTGCCAGAGTGTCAGGGCAAAACGGTTGTACTACTTGACCCTATGCTTGCAACAGGTGGTTCTCTGGCTGATGCCATTGAATTCGTTAAAAAACATGATCCCAAAAAGATCATTTCCCTCAATATCATTGCGGCACCCGAAGGACTTGAAGCCATAGAAAAAGCACATTCCGATATTGATCTTTTCATTGCCCAGATAGATGAAAGACTGAACGAGCAAAAATTCATTATTCCAGGACTTGGCGATGCAGGAGACCGCAGCTACAATACAACAGGATAACACATATTCAGAGCACATTATGTATATTTCAATAAATGATATAATTTATATAAGATACAATAAAACCAACACTATTTTACACAGAAAGGTAAATAATGGAAAGAAGAGATTTCTTTAAAAAAGCTGCTGTAACAGCAGGTGCTGCTGCACTTGGCAGCAGTACACTTGAGGCAGGTATTACACATCAGCCAATCGATAACAGGAAACCGATGGACGTTGCATTTCCCGAAAAAAGACCCCTGATCGTCTATTCGGACAGACCGCCGCTACTGGAGACACCAAGAGATGTATTTACCTCTGCCCTGACACCAAATGACCAGTTTTTTGTCCGTTGGCACATGCCGGATATCCCTACCTTTATTGATCCGGATAAATTCACTATTTCAGTTAATGGTCTGGTCAATAAAGAGTTGCAAATATCACTGAACGATCTTAAAACCAAATATGAACAGGTTGATGTCACGGCTGTACTGCAGTGTGGCGGTAACAGCCGTTCAGCCTTCACTCCAACTGCCGGAGGGATCCAGTGGGGCAACGGTGCAATGGGCTGTGCCAGATGGAGAGGTGTACGGTTAAAAGATATCCTTGACAAAGCAGGACTTAAAAAAGAGGCTGAGTGGATCGGCTTTAACGGAAGCGAGAAAGCTGCCTACTATGAGACACCGAATTTCATTCGTGAACTGAAACTTGATGAATTGGATGATCACGTTATTCTTGCTTATGAAATGAATGGTGAAGACCTGCCTTACCTGAACGGTTACCCGTTAAGATTGATCATTCCGGGTTCTTACTCGGATTCATGGGTAAAAATGCTTTCAAATATCACGGTGACCAATGAATATAAAAAACTCTTCTTTATGGACATTGCCTACCGTGTACCGGATAATGCAACCGAAGGTGAAACACCGGAGAAGAAATTTCCAAAGACAAAACCTATTACAAAAATGAATGTCAAATCCATTATCGGCTATCCGGTAGACGGAGCAACATTGAGTCATAAATCCGAAGTCGTTGTACGCGGTGTTGCCTGGGATGACGGTCACGGTATTGAAAAGGTCATGGTCTCTATTGACAATGGAAAAACCTGGGGTGAGGCACTGCTTGATTCAGGACGCTTGGGTCGTTATGCCTACAGAGCCTTCAGATTCCATTTTAAACCAAAAGGTTACGGTCAGCTGAAGATCATGGCAAAAGCCATGAACAAGATCGGCAAAGAGCAGCCTCTTGCAAAAGATATTCCATGGAACCATGGCGGATATAAATATAACGGTATTGACGAAGTCACCGTGGAAGTGGTGTAAGGATATGAATATGAATACGAAAAAATTATTTTTAGCAGCAGCTATTGCTGCATCACCACTCTTTGCTCAAGTCTCTGCTAAAGTTGAAGTACCTTATGTTGCCTTTCCCGTTAAAATGGGAGCCGGTTTTGATGAAGTTCAGGCAAACTGCCTCATGTGCCACTCTTTTGGGTACATCATCAACCAGGGTAAACAGTCTAAAAAATTCTGGCGTGGCAAAGTGAATAAAATGATCGTACATTTTAAAGCCCCCATCAATCAAAAATCAGCTGATATCATTACTGCATATCTTTTTGAACATTATGGAAACGGTCAAGAAAAATAAAAATAAAAAAATATGAGAAGGTTGTGTTGGCTGGTATAGTCCATTCCCGGCTAAGAGACTACCTTTTCCTCACATGTAACAGCTTTAAACACCATCCACTCTAAGTAATTTGCTTTTCCCTACCATAAGATCAATGGTCATACCGATACGTTTAAAGACAGACTCCTGTCTATACTCCAGATTATGTTTTTTACAAATATCTTTAACGATCGGCTGCATTTTCTGGTAATAGCTAAGCGGCATATTGGGAAAGAGATGGTGTTCTATCTGGTAGTTCAGGAACCCATGCAGGAAATCCAACCAGTCCGATCCGGTATTGTAATTGACAGAACCCATGATCTGTCTAAGGTAAAACTCACCCGTACTCTTATGAGGTTCAGAGAACATATAGATATCTTCTGCGGAATGATTCGGTACAATAACCAGAAAGGAGTGAAGATTGGCAAAAAACTCTGCTATCAGCAAGATAATAAAGGCTGTAAATACGGCATGCAAGCCAAACGGAAGGAAGAATGCAGGAAAAAGTACAAACTTGATGACGATATAAGGAAGGTAATACTCCATCCAGAGTTCAAGTCCATTTTTTGTTCTTGGATCCAGTTGAAAATCGGTGACTTCCAGTTTTTGCTGATCCCGGTTCTTTTTGTTCTCGAGAATTCTCAATGTGTTTGGTGCATAATAGAGGAATTTCCACATACCCGCAAATCCGTAAACGATGATATAACGAAGGAACATGGGTGTTTTGGACTGAATGAGCCACTGCAGATTTCTTTCCACGTTATCAGGATCATCATCTTCTCCCAAATGGTAGTGGTGCATAATGTTATGTTCATACTCCCAGGCCTGCGGCTTTATCCAATCCAGCCAGTCCACATAGCGTCTTGCACCTTTGGCAAAGAACTTTTTAGTATAACGTTCAGGGATATTGGGTACTTTGTCATATCCGCCATGAAGTATGGGGTGTGTGGTATTTGCCCAGCGTGAGACATTTCCTGTACTGATGAAAAGTGCCGCAACAATGGCCAAAGGCCAGAAAATATAGGCACTCAGTCCACCTGTAAAAAATTCTGTCGCAGTAATAAGCAGAATAAGACCATAACCTGAAAAAGTAAATCTTCTTCCCCATCGTTCAAGTTTTAAGAGATGTTGAAAATCTTCTTCACTGGGAGGAGGCATAGTCGATTTGATTGCATCTATATCTTTTTCCAACTCATCTTTATTTATATCTTCATATCTAGCATAGCCTATATTCTTTTCTGGTACTTTACTCATTTCACCTACTTCTAATAATTATTATAATTATACAGAATGTTATTTAATATGGGGTCAAAAGTATAAATTCGGGTATAATTTCACAAATTAATACAAAGAATATTTATGTGTGACTTCAATAACCTGAATGATGAAGAGAAAAAACTTTATCATGAACAACTGCTTCAGTGTGCCAACAACTTTGGTGGAAAAAACTTTTTTTTACACCTTTTGGAAGCAATACGTGAGACAAAACCCCATCCGCTTATTGCTGCCAACTCTCAATTTGACATGGAACTTGGTACCATAACATGGAACAAGGTCATCTTTAATGACAAACTACAGCTCTTACTCAAAGCCCGTGTCAACGAAAGTAAGCAGGATAACCTTCTCCCCGGAAAAGAGGAAAAAAGTTTTAAAAAAATACTGAACCTTGTACGTGCACTCAAACCTATCGTCTTTCATGTACACCCTGCCAATAAAGAAGATGGTCAGGGGTTTTACTTTCAAACATTTGATGTTATCAATGCTGAAAAGACCAAACTTGACCCTCTCTTTGATGCTGTCTTCTTCTGTTCTGTCGATGCTGTTAAAAAAGCATTAAATTATGAACCCAAATAAAGACGGTAAAAAACGAGCCAACATCAAGTATGGTCTTGATGTCGCAGTAGTCCTCAAAGAAGACCAGTCCACTGGTTACCTCACTTACGGTAAAGTCCAAAAGATCCTCACCAACTCCCCTACCCATCCTCATGGTATCAAAGTACGTCTCAATACGGGAGAGGTCGGTCGGGTCAAAGAGATATTGTGACCCTTTTCATCGATGGAGATGCTTTTCCCAATCTTCTTAAACCTATTGTATTCAGAAGTATAGAACGACTTTCCATACCCACAAAAGTCATCGCCAATAAAAAGATCACTATCGGGAATTCTGAACATATAGAATATATCATTGTAGATCAGGGTGCAGATGAGGCAGACCATCATATCGTTGAACTCTGTAAAAAAAATGATCTTGTCATCACAGCCGATATCCCTCTTGCAGACAGGATCATCTCAAAAGATGCACATGCGATCGACCATCGAGGTGAACTCTACTCAACAGAGAACATCAAACAGTATCTGGCGATGCGAAATCTGATGGAAAGTATTCGGGAAAGCGGAGAAATGACATCGGGGCCAAAAGCCTTTGGTCAAAAAGATGCCCATGCCTTTGCCAACCAGTTCAATGCCTTCCTGGCAAAATATTACTGATTTTTACAATTCAACTTTAATTATATACCGTTATAATATTACGACTACATCAAGGGAGTATCCCCATCGGAATGAAATGGTATGACAGTGTTAAAGTAAAACTGCTTGGGTTTTTTCTTATTATCAGTCTTGTTTTTCTTATTTCCATTATTATTGCCTTCTTTTTCATTAGAGAAAACAATTTGGAAAAAAATGCAACAGACGCTGCAAACCTTGCAACTTCCTTCATTATCCAACATATTAAAGTATCACAGGCAGAAGTAGAAGGAGTCGTCTCTATTTTAGCAGCCACTGCAGTAAGTGAGTTTAACAACACCATAGATAATGATGGGGTTATCGCTTCCATTTTGGATGCAGGCCAACGCAATAACCTGAACATTGTCGGTGGCGGTATATGGTTTGAACCCTATGCTGTCAAAGAAGAGTTAAAAGATTTTCTACTCTTTTACAACCGTGACCATAACGGTCAATTGAAAGCAGTAAGCAATTATCTTGAAGGAAGTAAAAAAACCTATAGAGATATGTCATTTTACAAACTGGCAAAGCCCCTTCCTTCCGGTACGGTAATATGGACAAGTGTTTATGCAGACCCGGTCACTAAAGTTAATATGATCACTGCGGTCGCACCCATATACAGAAAACAGAAATTTATCGGGGTAGCAAGTGTAGATATAACGATCGAACAAAAGAATAAAGAGTTCTGGAGAGATCTTGAATCAGATAATATCTACGTTATGATGGTTGATAAAGATGGTAATTTTATCGTGAAATCCAATATCCTTCAACCCTATATTCCTGCAAAAAACATTTATATGCTAAAAGACAAAAAGATCCAAAAGATCATTAAGAAGATCGAACCCATATTAACACACACCATTAAACATACCCACAAGTCAAAAGATGAACTGCTCAATAAGATCTATTTAATAGAAGAAGATCCTATCTTCAATCAAAAAAGTGTTCTCGCAGTCTATCATTTTCAAGACACTCATTGGAGTATCATTATCGGTATTTTAAAAAAGAAGGTCATGGCACAAAATAATCAAACGTTTAAAACCGTCATTATTTTGATCATTGTATTGACACTCCTGGCAACGATCATCGGATACCTTGTACTTCAGAAACTTTTTGTAAGCCCTATTGAATCGATCAATCGGGAACTCAAAAATTCACTCTCGGAAGATGGTCGACACTATAAACTTCTCACCTGTCATGACAAAGGTGAGATCGGCGCACTGGTCGATAACCTCAATGCACGTACAGTTACCCTGGCAGAAACACAGGTAAGAGAAGCAGATGAGATATCCAAACGCTTGCAAAATGAAAAAATGCTTATACAACAATCCAAAATGGCTGCTATGGGTGAAATGATGGATGCCGTTGCCCATCAATGGAAACAGCCGCTCAATGCACTCAGTATGTATGCTGATATTATTAAAAATGACTATGAGGACGGGCTTGTAGACAAGTCTTATGTTGAACAATTCAGAGATGACATTCAAATGCAGATCGACCATATGGTCAATACACTTGATGAATTCAGAACTTTCTTCAGACCCAGTCAAGAGGATGAGAACTTTCAACTGTTGGCAGTGATCAACTCTGTCCTTATCCTCACCAAAGATGATCTGCTTAAACACAGGATCAACGTGAGCATAGATCAACGTGACCCTATATTCATAGACGGTTCAGCCAATGAGTTCAAACACTTGATCCTGAACATCATCAATAATGCTAAAGATGCATTCAGGGACAACCATATTGAGAAGAGAAAGATCTCTATCCGTCTTATAAAGGATGATCAAGGCAAACGCATGGAGATAGAAGATAATGCCGGTGGTATACCTGATGAGATCATTGATGACATTTTTAAATCCAATGTCACAACAAAAGATGAAGATAAAGGTACAGGGATCGGCTTATATATGAGTACACAGATAGCCACAAAACACAATGCTGTACTCTCAGTCAAAAATCAGAATGACGGGGCATGTTTCACGATTACATTCAAAGATTAGATGTGTTCTATCTTCTTATACCACATACAAAAGTATCGCAAAAAACTGCAAGATCGATCCCAGTAAGACAAAGAGATGCCAGACTGTATGAAAATGTGTGATCCTGTCCTTCACATAAAATATGATACCTCCGGTGTATGCGATACCTCCCGCTACAATTAGCCAAAAGCCCATCGGGTCTATATTGGACTTGAATATATCAAAGACAAAGACGATCAGCCATCCCATAAATACATAGGCGATCAGAGAAAACAATTCAAATCGTCCCATATACATAAATTTCAAGGTTATCCCGATAAGTGCAATACCCCATTCTATGGAAAAAAGTGTCCATCCCCATGCACCGCCGACAGTAAGCAGCATAACCGGTGTATAGGTTCCCGCTATGAGAAAATAGATAGCAGAATGATCAAATTTCTGAAAAAGTCTCTTTGCTCCTTGATGCGTAAGCGCATGGTAAAGTGTTGAGCTTCCATACATGATTATCAGAGAAGCGCCATAAATAGCTGCGGCTGTAATATTGAGGGAAGAACCGGAAAAAGTGGCAAAATAGACAAGGAGTACCAGTGCCGCAATACTCAGAAGAAAGCCAACGCCATGTGTAATGGCATGCCAAACTTCTTCTATGACAGAAAAGTCGTTAATTTGATCGTTTTCAGGACTCAATTCAGGAATTCCCTTCTCAACACTTCTTTGTCTATCTCTTTTTCATGCAGAGATTTTAGAGGCATGTTTTTTCTATACACAATTTGTGCCGGTAACATA
>JAMONL010000169.1 GCA_027065815.1 Sulfurovum sp. | reverse complement strand
TGCAGAGGAGCCATTGCCCATCGCTTACTTTTGTGCAGAGTATGGTTTACACCACTCCGTACCTATCTATTCTGGCGGCTTGGGGTTTTTGGCAGGAGATATTTTAAAAGAATCCAGTGATATGGGTTTACCGATGGTAGGTATCGGTTTTATGTATCCAAAAGGCTATGTCCGTCAATTCATTGGCGCAGACGGCTGGCAAAATGGAGCAGAAGAACTCATTGACAAAGATGTTGCCCCGATTGAAAGAGTACTTGACAAAGACAACAATCATTTTATCATAGAAGTTCCTTTTATTGAACCAACCGTATATGCAAGCGTATGGAAGATCAATGTAGGACGGGTTACACTCTATCTTCTTGATACAGACATTGAAAAAAATGATCCCTGGGATAGGCAGATATCCTCAAGACTCTACACTTCAGATATTAACCAGCGCCTGCGTCAGCAAATTGTTTTAGGCATTGGAGGATACCGTGTTCTGGAAGAATTGGGTATTGAATATTCTATCTTGCATCTCAATGAAGGACATCCTGCATTTGCACTTCTTGAAAGAATACGAAATTTTATGGAAAAAGAAAATTTCACTGTGGAGGAAGCAATAGAAAAAGTAAAACAGACATCTGTTTTTACAACACATACACCACTCCAAGCTGCAACTGATGTTTACAGCTTTGATATGATGAGTGCCTCTTTTAAAGATTATTGGGAAAAGCTCGGGTTAAACAAGGAACAGTTTATGAACCTTGGAGTGAACCCTGATGATCCCGGTGCAGGCTTCAATATGACTGTTTTGGGTTTGAATATGTGTAACAACAGAAATGCAGTCAGTAAAAAACACGGGCAAGTGGCATCCGATATCTGGAGTCATGTTGTACCAAAAGACAAAAAACCTGCGATCGACTATGTCACCAACGGAGTACATCTTCCGACATGGCTAAGTGATGAATTGTATGAGACATTAATACATTCACTCGGAGATAAATGGAATTTAATTCAGGATGATGCCAGTTTATGGGGCTTTGTTAAAGATATTTCCAATAAAAAATTGTGGGAAATATCACAAAATTCTAAAGTATCGATGGTGAATTTCATAAGAGAACGTGTGCGTATAAAATATGCGAGAGACGGTATTGATCCCGTTGTAGCCATGGCAGAGGGAGTACTTCTTGATCCTGATATCCTAACCATAGGTTTTGCACGTCGTATGGCTGAATATAAACGCCCTGACCTCATTCTTCATGACATAGACAGACTTGAGAAGATTTTAAACAATCGGGACAGACCTGTACAAATACTTTTTGCAGGGAAAGCACATCCGGCAGATATGACAGGAAAAAAGATATTGCAGCATATCTTCAAGATGGCACAGGATCCACGATTTTGCGGACGTATTGCTTTTGTAGAAGATTATGGTGAAAATGTAGCAAAATATCTGCTTCACGGGGTTGATGTCTGGCTGAACAATCCGCAAATTCCTATGGAAGCATGTGGAACAAGCGGTATGAAAGCTTCACTGAATGGTACCCTGCATCTTTCAGTACTGGATGGCTGGTGGCCGGAAGCATACAATGGAAAAAATGGTTGGGCTTTTGGCGGAGACATTTCAAATGACAACAAGGATGCTGAATCACTATATGACTTGATCGAAAATGAAATAGTTCCTCTTTATTATGAGAGAGACAATGCAGAATTGCCAAATCAATGGATAGAAAAAATGAAAGAGGCGATGTACAGTATACCCTCGGAATTTAGTGCAAGAAGAATGATGAAAGATTATTTAAGTAAATTTTATATTCCGATATCTAAAGAGTTACAAAATGATCTAAAAAACAACAAAGGAAAAAACAATGAAAAAACGTATAGCAATTAATGGACTCGGTCGTATAGGAAATCAGGTA
>JAMONL010000168.1 GCA_027065815.1 Sulfurovum sp. | reverse complement strand
CGTGCTGCATTTAGAGAAGCTTCTCATAGATTATTACTGAAAGTCAAAGACAATACACTTATTGTTAAAAAAGCTCCGAAGATTGGTTGGCTAAAATTGTTATACCCGGATGTTTCAGAGTTTTATATATCTTTTCCAGAAGTGCAAGGCATGAACAGTTCATGGCAGTGGTATCAAAAAGGCATTGAAATTAAAACGTTAAATATAACACTTCACCCCTTTTATGGTACCTATTTCCCGACACGATTTGATCATTTAAAGTTATTTGACAAATGGCTGAAGAAATACGAAGGTTCAAAAGAAAATGCTATAGAAATCGGCGTAGGATCCGGTGTTTTGTCATTTCAGTTGATCCAGAATGGTTTTAAACATATCTTCGCAACGGACACCAATAAAAATGCAATTATTGGTGTAGCACAAGAGAGTAAAAGATTAGGATTTGAAGAGAAGCTAAAGCTTAATCATGGTGATCTATTTGAGTATTGTGATCTTAAAGCAGATTTAATTGTTTTTAATCCTCCATGGTTGCGTGCGAAGCATACATTGGAAGAAGGCATTGATAAGGCTATGTATTATGAAGAAGAGCTATTTCCAAGATTTTTTGAACAAGCAAAAAAGCATCTTGCACCTCATGGCAGAATTGTTCTTATATTCTCAAATCTCGCAGAAGTAGTTGATAAAGAAAGCACTCACCCGATCATAGAAGAACTGCAAAAGCATAAGCGTTTCAGAAAAGAATTACACCTGACAAGAGATGTAAGAGCCTCATCAAGAAGAACAAAACGCAGAGATTCCAGAGATAAGGAAAAAGTTGAATTATGGGTTTTGGCATCCAAAGAAAAGAAAATTCTTTAGCTGCACGCTACCTCATCTCCAATAGGGATTACATCGACCTTAACAGACTTAAAGCGTGCCGTAAATATGAGTTCATCCGCTTCATCTCCAAAAAGGGCATTGATCCGGCTTTTTGCATGATGGAAAGTGATGAAGAGGGTTCTTGATTTTACTTTGTCTGTAAATTTGACAGAAAGCGCTTCACTCTCTCCGTATTCTGATCTCAGTATCACTTTGTCACCCAGGAGTTTTTCATCTTCAAGTGGTGCAAGTAACATATCCTCTTCATGTTTCTTTAGCAAAGAAGGGGTCTGTTTGGTCTGTGCTGCGTTGTTGTAGTGTGCAAGGGTACGTCCTGTGGTCAGATAATACCCATTCAAACTCTCTTTAAAGAACTTCTTGTCCAAGATCTCCTGTACCATACCACGCGGTTCATACTGTTTATAGACGTACTTTCCAAGTCCGTCATCTGTACGGAAATCAAGCAGGTGAAGGACAGGTGTGTCTTCCAGATAAATAGGCCACTGCATACCACGTTTCCTGTGTCTTTCCAGTCTGTAATAGTTTGCCCCGGAAAAACGTATTGGGGCTACTTCACGGACTTCATTCCAGACATCTTCAGATGTTTTGAAAGCAAAGTTCTCTCCATCTCCCAGTTTTTCTGCCATTTGAGTCAAGACTTCCCAGTCATCCGGAAGGTCAGACTCTACCAACGGCTGTGAAAGATGCAGTCTTCTCATCGCATTCACATACACCCCCGTTTTTTCATAGGCAGACTTCACACCAATAACAATATCCGCTTTTTTGGTCACATCGGTCATAAAGAGTTCCTGTACCATACAGAACTCTAGCATATCCATCGCTTTGTCGATCTTGTTGATATTCGGGTGGATGTGCGTAATATCCTCACCCATATTAAGCAGCGCTTTAATACGCCCGTTCAACATCGCATCCATCAACTGCGGTGTCATCAGACCTTCGACTTTTGGCTGCTGATAATCCGGTGCGAAATACGGCAGACAACCCATGTCACAGGCACCCTGTACATTGTTCTGACCACGCAGAGGCATAAGC
>JAMONL010000167.1 GCA_027065815.1 Sulfurovum sp. | reverse complement strand
CTCTTTTTCTCTGATCTGCTGTAAAAAAGAAATACGGCGTTCTAAAAAGTAAAAATAAAGAAGTACAGAAACGGCTGCAGCATAGAGACACCATAAAGAGGTAAATCCATACGGTTTGAACAGATACACAATGGTCAACCCCAAAAGATTCAACCATCCGAAAAGCTGTATGGCAATACTGCTGCTTAATATCAGTGCACCACAGGTGGTCAGTACATAACCAACTGCCAGCCATAGGTGTTTAGTAGCAGGATTATTATAAGAGAGTACACCGTCTACTATGGAGACACTGGTAGGGACAATAGAAAGTTTCCACAGTGAATAGGCTGTGAGAAATGCACCCAGATACATTAAGACAGCGATCATATGTTTACGGATACTTTTAGGTTCTATTAACCACAATGCGAATGGTACAAGAAACTGAAGGAGTCCTTGTGCATAAAAGACAAAAATGGTTTCTGACATATGCAAGGCACGGTTTCCTATGAGCCCGTCCAGACCCAGCCAGACAAAACCTTGTGTAAATTGATGCAGGGAAAAAAGTAAAGGAAGACTGGCAAAAACAACTTCATTGGGGGAACTTACTTTTCTCAGCGTTAAGATACCGATAACAAAAATGGCACCTGAGAGTGTAAAATTCAAGATGGCAAAGAACATTTTTATCCTTTTTATTTAGAAGTATACCTAAAAACAGTGCAAGACCAATAGTTACTATGTCTAAAACTGACAGAGCATATTTCATAAAAAAGATTAAAATGTAATGTTTACTTTGTCAAAAGAGCTCTTGCATAAATGCTTCAGCTTCTCTTTGCATACTTTGCAAATGTTCTTGTGAAATAAAACTTTCTGCATATATTTTATAGATATTTTCTGTTCCTGAAGGCCGCATAGCTACCCAACCGTTTTGCGTAACTATTTTCAAACCTCCAATACTGGCACCGTTACCTTCAGCATGTGTCAAGATCTTTGTAATTTTTTCTCCACCGAGTGTTTGCATAGCAAATGAATCTGCCTCTAAATTTTTCAAGATCTTCTTTTGTTCCAGTGTCGCGGCAACATCAATACGCGCATAATAGGAAATACCGAACTCTGCTTCAAATTCTTTGTAGATCTCTGCAATATCTTTTCCTGTGACAGCCATGATCTCTGCTGCTAAAAGCGTCATGATCATGCCATCTTTATCTGTTGTCCAAACAGATGCAGTATTTCTTAAAAAAGATGCCCCCGCACTCTCTTCTCCGCCAAAACCGAGCCATCCTTCATAGAGGCCGTCTACGAACCATTTAAAACCAACCGGTACTTCATAGACTTCTATATCAAGACTTTTACATATACGTTCTATCATAGAACTTGATACCAGTGTTTTTCCGACTTTCAAAGCGTTGTTAAAGTTTTTTCTATGGGTAAAAAGATACCAGATTGCCACACTCAAATAATGGTTTGGATTTATCAAACCGCCTTTTGGTGTGACAATACCATGTCGGTCTGCATCGGTATCATTGGCAAATGCTAAATCGTACTTTTCTTTGAGCTTCAGTAAAGAGGCCATAGCATAAGGAGAAGAACAATCCATACGAACTTTTCCGTCATGATCCGCTGTCATAAAAGAAAAAGTGAAATCTGCATAGGGATGGATGATCTCCATATCCAGATGATAATACTCTTTGATTTTTTGGTAAACCGCTATGGATGAGCCTCCCAGAGGATCAGCACCAAGTTTAAATTTTGCATTTTTAATTGCTTCCATATCTACAATCTCAGAGAGTGCTTCTACATAAGGTGTAATAAAATCATACGCATATAAATACGTTGAGGCTAGAGCCTTTTCATAGCTTACTGTTTGTACATCCACAAGGCCATTTTCAATAATTTCATTGGCTCTTTTTTCTATGAAAGAAGTGACATCTGTATCTGCAGGTCCTC
>JAMONL010000166.1 GCA_027065815.1 Sulfurovum sp. | reverse complement strand
TGTCGGAGGCAGATTTTCTGTACTCTCCAATGTAGGTCTTGTACCTCTACTCTTGTGTGGTGTAGATATACAGGCGCTCCTCAACGGTGCCAAAAAGATAAAACAGAGTTTCTTTGAAGACGGATACATCAAAGATATTCTGCTTAAAAAAGCTGCCTACTATGCAAACAATCATGCACGGTACAATATTAACTGTATTTTTGCCTACTCTGAAACACTCACATACTTTTGTGAATGGTATGTGCAGCTCTGGGGAGAAAGTTTGGGGAAACGCCAGCGTCACTCGGCATTCAATGTAGGTCTTACTCCTATTGGTCTCATAGGGCCAAAAGATCAACATTCATTCCTTCAGCTTATTATGGAAGGAACACGAAACAAATCGGTCACATTCCTTAAAATAGAAGATTTCCATGACAAAACCCGTATTCCGGATATTACCCTGCCTCACCTGGAATCACTAGACACACTCAACAACCTGGCTTTCTCAGACCTCATCAATATGCAGTGTGACTCTGTCCTTGAAGCACTTCAGGATCAAGGTGACATTCCGCTTGACAGCATTTCTATTGAAGCGGTCAACGAAGAGAACATAGGTGCGCTTATTTTCTATTATGAACTTCTCACCTCTCTCGTAGGAGAACTCATAGATGTCAATACTTATGATCAACCGGGTGTTGAAGCAGGTAAGATCATTTTGAAAGAAAAATTGAAAAAATAACTTCCAGCATTTTAAGATGCTGAAAGTTTTTTTGAAAAAATATACATCATCGGGTTCTCTATTATTATGTAACTAATAACAATTTCGATATAATCACATTAATTGATTCATGCCCATAATAGTTATGGTATTATGAATAAAGAAGGATTTTCACGTGATCAACAAATGTCTTTTCCCTGCAGCTGGTTATGGAACGCGTTTCCTCCCTGCCACCAAAGCCACACCAAAAGAGATGCTGCCTATTCTTACGAAACCTCTCATTCAGTATGGTGTAGAAGAAGCTGTTGAAGCAGGTATCCATACCATGGCCATTGTCACAGGTAGAGGTAAACGCGCCATTGAAGACCATTTTGACACTTCTTTCGAACTCGAACAGCAGATCGAAGGCACTTCAAAAGAACACTTACTCAGTGAGATCCGTTCCCTCATCAGCGAATGTACCTTTTCTTACACCAGACAAAGAGAAATGAAAGGTTTGGGACATGCCATCCTTACCGGAGAAACTCTCATTGGTAATGAACCTTTTGCAGTTATCCTGGCAGATGACCTCTGTACCAACACTCCTGACTGTGCACAGGGTATCTTATCTCAAATGATCAAAGTTTATGAAAAGTACCAATGCTCCATCGTAGCCATTGAAGAAGTCCCACTGGATCAAACGAACAAATACGGTATTATTGCCGGAAATCCCGTAGACGGAACAGATAATATCTACCGAGTAACAGACATGATAGAAAAACCAGACCCAAAAGAGGCACCGACCAATATGGCGATCATCGGACGCTACATTCTTACACCTGATATTTTTAATATCTTAAAAGAGACCCCGGCAGGAAAAGGCGGAGAGATCCAGATCACCGATGCTTTGCTTGAACAGGCAAAACAAGGCAATGTCATAGCATACAAGTTTGACGGAAAACGTTTTGACTGTGGCTCCATCGATGGTTTTGTTGAAGCTACAAATTATTTTTATGGTAAAACAATCTAAATTGTAGCTCCAACACTACAAAAACAAGGTTTTATATCTATTTCGCTATACTTTTGTCAATATTAAGGGAGGGGAATACTTCTTTATACCTCTTAAATAAAGGACTTCTTTGATCAAAAAATGCCTATTCCCGGCTGCCGGTTACGGTACGCGATTCCTCCCTGCCACGAAAGCAACCCCGAAAGAAATGCTGCCAATCCTCACCAAGCCGCTCATACAGTATGGTGTTGAAGAAGCTTCTGATGCCGGCATTCGTACTATGGCTATTGTCACAGGTCGTGGGAAACGTGCCATTGAAGACCATTTTGACAGATCTTACGAACTGGAACACCAGATCCAAGGGAGCAGTAAAGAAGCTCTTATGACTGAAATTCGTTCCGTCATTACTACTTGTACTTTCTCCTATACAAGACAGATGGAGATGAAAGGTTTGGGGCATGCTATCCTTACCGGAGAAACCCTCATTGGAAATGAACCTTTCGCTGTCATCCTTGCAGATGATCTTTGTGACAATACTGGAAAAGAGACCGTACTTAAACAGATGATCAATATCTATGAAAAATATCAGTGTTCTATCGTTGCCATAGAAGAGATTCCCATGGACCAAACTAACAAATACGGGGTCATCGCAGGAAATCTCTTGGACAATACAAACAATACATACAGGGTTACAGATATGGTTGAAAAGCCGGATCCAAAAGAAGCACCAACCAACATGGCGATCATCGGTCGTTATATTTTAACACCCGATATTTTTGATATAATAAGAAATACCAAGCCAGGAAAAGGCGGAGAGATCCAGATCACTGATGCACTGCTTGAACAAGCAAAAGAAGGCAATGTCATAGCATACAAGTTTGACGGAAAACGTTTTGACTGTGGCTCCATTGATGGTTTTGTTGAAGCTACAAATTATTTTTACTCTAAAGGAAGCAACTAATGTCAGAAAAAATAAAAACCAACAGTTCAATGCAGGGAGGCACTAAATGACAAATCGTAAAGTCGCATTTATTACAGGTATCACAGGTCAAGACGGTTCATATCTTGCAGAGTTCCTACTAAAAAAAGGATACATCGTCCATGGTTTAAAAAGACGTGCATCTTCATTCAATACAGACCGTATTGATCACCTTTACCAGGATCCACATATTGAAAATCGTCACTTTATTCTTCATTATGGTGAAATGACTGACTCTATGAACTTGACTCGTATCATCCAAGAGGTACAACCAGACGAGATCTACAACCTTGCTGCCATGTCTCATGTTGCTGTCTCTTTCGAAACACCAGAGTATGTTTCTAACGCTGACGGCACAGGAACACTTCGTATCTTAGAAGCAGTGAAGCTTCTCGGACTGGCTAACAAGACACGTATTTATCAGGCAAGTACTTCTGAACTTTTTGGAAAGGTACAAGAAGTACCGCAAACAGAAACCACACCTTTTTACCCACGTTCTCCTTATGCCGTAGCAAAAATGTATGCGTATTGGATCACTGTAAACTACAGAGAAGCGTATGATATGTTTGCATGTAACGGTATCTTGTTCAACCATGAGTCTCCAGTACGTGGTGAAACCTTCGTAACAAGAAAGATCACAAGAGCTGCTTCAAAGATCGCTTTAGGACTTCAAGATAAACTCTATCTTGGTAACCTGGATGCAAAACGTGACTGGGGTCATGCTAAAGATTATATCAAGATGATGTGGCTGATCCTTCAAGCAGATGAACCAGAGGACTGGGTCATTGCTACCGGTGTAACCACACCCGTACGTGACTTTGTTCGTATGGCTTTTGCCTACACAGGGATCGAACTAGAGTTCAAAGGTGAAGGTGTAGATGAGAAAGCTTATGTAGTAAGCTGTTCTAACCCTGACTATCAACTCCCCATCGGTAAAGAAGTGGTCGGTGTAGACCCGCGTTACTTCCGTCCTACAGAGGTAGACCTGCTCATCGGTAACCCTGAAAAAGCAGAGAAAAAACTAGGTTGGACCAGAGAGTATAAACTTGAAGAGCTAGTCAATGATATGATGAAGTCAGACCTTCATCTTGTAACGAAAGACCAATACCTTAAAGATGGTGGGTATACCACCATGAATTACTTCGAGTAGGCCAGATAGTGAATAAAAATGCAAAGGTTTACATAGCAGGACATAGAGGACTGGTTGGCTCTGCCATTGTCAGCAACCTCAAAGCCAAAGGCTATACCAATATCATAGGCAAGACACACAAAGAACTTGACCTTTTAGACCAAGAAGCAGTCAAAACCTTCTTTGAAACAGAAAAACCGGAATATGTTTTTCTTGCTGCTGCCAAAGTAGGCGGTATCGTTGCCAACAATACTTACCGTGCTGACTTCATCTATGAAAACCTCCAGATCCAAAATAACATTATCCACCAAAGTTACAAAAACAATGTAAAGAAACTGATGTTCTTAGGTTCAACATGCATCTACCCAAAAAATGCTCCTCAGCCTATGCCTGAAGATTGTCTTCTTACTGATACACTTGAGTATACCAATGAACCTTATGCCATAGCGAAGATAGCAGGTATTAAGATGTGTGAATCATATAACCTACAGTATGGAACAAACTATATTTCTGTTATGCCAACAAACCTTTACGGTCCCAATGATAACTTTGACTTAGAAAAGTCTCATGTACTTCCTGCACTCATCAGAAAGATTCATTGTGCAAAGCTTCTTTATGAAGGTAAACAGGATGAAGTTGTTAAAGACCTTGGAGTAAATACAATTGCTGAAGCTAAAACATACTTAGCTAATTTTGGTGTGGATGAAAAAAAAGTTGAGATCTGGGGTTCAGGTAAACCTATGAGAGAGTTTCTCTGGTCAGAAGATATGGCAGATGCCTGTGTCTTTCTGATGGAGAGTAGAGACTTTAAAGATACTTACTCTGTAACAGATGGCAAAAATGCCACATGTACTCCAAATGAGCATAAAAACCAAGAGATCCGAAATACACATATAAATATTGGTACAGGTATAGACATTTCAATACGTGAACTTGCAGAAACCATTCAGGAAACTATTGGATTTAAAGGAGAACTTTATTTCAACAGCGATAAGCCTGATGGCACGATGAAAAAGCTTACAGATGTCACAAAACTCCATCAACTTGGCTGGGAACACAAAGTTAATTTGAAAGAAGGCATAGAAAAAATATATACTTGGTATAAAGAAAAAAAGTGATTACGAAAAAGCAATTGACTCACCTTAAACAACTGGAAGCTGAGTCCATTCATATCCTCCGGGAAGTCGCAGCAGAATTCACTAACCCCGTTATGATGTACTCTGTAGGTAAAGACTCTTCTGTCATGCTTCACCTTGCGATGAAAGCTTTCGCCCCTGCCAAACCCCCATTCAAATTCCTCCATATAGACACCCTCTGGAAATTTCATGAGATGATCGAATTCCGTGACAACCGTGCCAAAGAGCTAGGCTTTGACCTGGTGGTTCACTCTAACCCCGATGGTATAGAGATGGATATCAGCCCCTTTGTACACGGCTCCAAAGTCCATACTGATGTTATGAAAACAGAAGCGCTTAAACAGGCACTCAATGCCGGAGCTTATGATGCCATTATCGGTGGTGCAAGAAGAGATGAAGAGAAATCAAGAGCCAAAGAGCGTATCTTCTCATTTCGTGACAAACAACATCGCTGGGATCCTAAAAATCAACGTCCTGAACTTTGGAATATCTACAACACAGCCATACAGAAAGGCGAAAGTGTTCGTGTTTTCCCCATAAGTAACTGGACAGAGTTAGATATCTGGCAGTATATTTACCTGGAGGGCATCCCTATTCCGTCACTCTACTTTGCTAAAGAGAGACCTGTCGTAGAGTATGAAGGTACTAAAATACTTGTAGATGATGAGAGAATGCCCAAAGAGCTTAGAGAGACCGCTAAAATGGAGATGGTACGCTTTAGGACACTGGGGTGTTACCCCCTGACAGGTGCTATCAACTCTACTGCTGCCACACTACCTGAGATCATCCGTGAAATGCTTCTCTCTACAAGCTCGGAACGTGAAGGCCGTCTTATCGATAAAGACAGTGAAGGCGCGATGGAACGTAAAAAGGTAGAGGGATACTTTTAAGATGTCAGAAAATAATAAAATTGCACAAGATATAGAAGGCTACCTTAAAGAGCATGAAAACAAAGATATGCTCCGCTTCTTGACCTGCGGATCTGTAGATGACGGTAAAAGTACACTGATCGGGAGAATGCTTTATGATTCTAAAATGATCTTTGATGACCAGCTCTCAGCAGCAGAATCTGAGAGTAAAAAATATGGTACTACCGGGGAAAAGATCGATATGGCTCTACTCGTCGACGGTCTTCAAAGCGAAAGAGAACAAGGTATTACCATCGATGTTGCTTACCGTTTCTTCACAACAGCGAACAGAAAGTTCATCATAGCAGATACTCCGGGTCATGAACAATACACGAGAAACATGGTTACCGGTGCTTCAACAGCTGATGTTGCTATTATCCTCATCGATGCCAGAAAAGGTATCTTGACACAGACAAGAAGACACAGCTTTATCGTCAATCTTCTGGGTATCGAACATGTCATCGTGGCGATCAATAAAATGGATCTGGTTGACTTCAGGGAAGAAACATTTAATGAGATCTCAAAAGCCTATGGTGAACTGGCTTCTGAACTTGGTATTAAAAACACTTACTATATCCCTGTTTCTGCCCTTGATGGTGATAATGTAGTAGATAAGAGTGACCATACCCCATGGTTCACAGGCAAACCACTTCTGTCTCTACT
>JAMONL010000165.1 GCA_027065815.1 Sulfurovum sp. | reverse complement strand
CAAAATCTTTTTAAATCACTAAAAATAGCCAATGCTGAATTGGAAACAGCAAAAGCAGAGCAGAACGCTATGTCTAAACTTTTTGGACAGTATATGCGAGAAGGCAAAGATATAACAGAACTTAAAGCCAAAGTAGATGCCAACAAAGAAGCAATGATACCACTTCAGGAAAAAGCACGTGAAGCAGAAGAAGCACTGTACCGTGTCGCGCTTGCTATGCCTAATTTCCCGGATGATACTGTCCCGGAAGGTGCAGATGAAGAGGATAATGTTGAGCTTCGTAAAGTATTGGAACCAAGATCTTTTGATTTTGAACCCAAAGAGCACTGGGCATTGGCAGAAGGGAATGGCTGGATAGACTTTGAACGTGGTGTGAAACTTGCGAAGAGCCGTTTCTCTGTACTGCGTGGTGAAGCTGCAAGGTTGGAAAGAGCGTTAATAAACTTCTTTTTGGATACCAATGCTAGTAAAGGCTTTGAAGAGCTTTGTGTGCCATTTATGAATAATGCAACAATGTTGCAGGGAACAGGACAGCTGCCAAAGTTTGAAGATGATCTCTTTAAGATCGAGGGAGAAGACCTGTATCTGATCCCGACAGCAGAAGTGCCTTTGACCAATATGTATAATGATGAAATATTGGCAGAGAAGGAGTTGCCGGTGCTTATGACAGGATACACACCGTGTTTCAGAAAAGAGGCAGGGTCTGCGGGACGTGATACGCGTGGGATGATCCGTCAGCATCAGTTCGATAAAGTAGAGATGGTCGCCATTGCCCACCCTGACAGATCGGATGAAGTCTTTGAAATGATGGTACAGAATGCATCAGACATTTTGACTGCACTCGGTTTACCTCACAGGGTAGTTGAACTGTGCGGGGGAGATCTCGGTTTCTCTGCGGCGCAGACCATCGACCTGGAAGTTTGGCTCCCAGGACAAAATCAATACCGTGAGATCTCTTCTATTTCCAATACCAGAGATTTCCAGGCAAGACGTGCAAAGATACGTTTTAAAGATGGGAAAAAGAATAAATTGGTACATACTTTGAACGGTTCTTCTCTGGCTGTGGGTAGAACGATCGTAGCTATTATGGAAAATTACCAGAATGAAGACGGGAGTATAGAAATACCTGAGGTATTGAAAAAATATATGTAATTTTTGGTGTTGTGAGGGCACAACACCCTACAGCAACCAATATAAAATTAAGATCCGCAATAAAATATTGTATTCGTAGGGTGTTGTCCCTGATAACACCAATCAAATAGCATTGATTAAATCGTTTTTGAACTATCTGAATATCTGGACTTTAACTTCCCTTCCATACTCAAGTAGCTGTTCAAAGCACCGATGTATGCTCTGGCAGAGGCTAACATGGTGTCTATATTCAATCCGTGTCCAATGATCGCCGGTTCACCGTTAAAGGCGACTTTAACTGTTACATTTGCCAAGGCATCTTTCCCTTGAGAAACAGATTTGACTTTATAATCCAATAACTGACCTTCATAGCCTGAAATCCTGTCTATCGTTTTGAAGATGGCATCCATAGTCCCTTCACCGATACCTGCATCAATGATCTCATTGTCATCTTTTTTAATGCTGACGGCAGCAGAGGGCACACCGTTTGAACAATCCATCAACTGTAAAGAGATCAATTCATAGATCTTTGGAGCAGAGGTCATTTCATTGGTGACGATAGCTCTCAAGTCATCATCGTAGATCTCTTTTTTCCGATCTGCCATGATCTTAAAGCGTTCAAATGAAGTATTTAATGCTTCATCAGTCAAAGTAAAGCCCAATTTGGACAATTTGTCTTTGAATGCTGCACGTCCGGAGTGTTTTCCTAAGACTAAAGTATCTTCCATATCCAAACCGATATCTTCAGGACGGATGATCTCATAGGTCTCTTTGTTTTTCAACATACCGTCCTGGTGAATGCCACTTTCATGTGCAAAAGCATTTTTCCCGACAATGGCTTTGTTCGGCTGTGGTTCGATACCTGTAATACTGGCGATCAAACGGCTTGAGGGGTAGATCTCTTTTGTGTTAATATTGGTTTTGAAATCTGCAAAGATATCAGAGCGTGTCTTTAGTGTCATGACTATCTCTTCCAAGGCAGCATTACCGGCTCTTTCACCTAAACCGTTGATGGTACATTCTACCTGACGTGCACCGTTTACTACAGCTTCTAAAGAGTTGGCAACGCCTAAGCCCAAATCGTTATGGTTATGAACGGAGATAACGGCTCTGCCTTTAGTGTACTCACTCATTTCTCTGACCATGGCACCGATCTCAAAAGGCAATCTGAAACCGACAGTATCAGGTAAATTGATGGTTGTCGCACCGGCTTCAATGACTGCATCGGAGATCTCTTTCATAAAAGCCATGTCGGAACGCCCTGCATCTTCACAGGAGAACTCCACATCTTCAACATAGGTACGTGCATATTCAACAGCTCTTACTGCTCTTTTAATGACTTCATCGGGAGTCATTTTCAATTTGTATTCCATATGTATCTTAGAAGTAGCAATGAAGGTATGAATACGCTTCAATTTGGCTTTTGTTATGGCTTCACCTGCTGCCTTGACATCGCTGTCAATAGCTCTTGCCAATGAACAGATGGTGGAGTTCTGTACACGCTGAGAGATCTTTTCAATGGCATCAAAATCACCCGGACTTGCCGCTGCAAATCCTGCTTCAATGATATCCACTCCCAAACGCTCTAACTGTGATGCGATCTGGATCTTCTCTTCAGTGTTCATAGAAGCACCGGGACTCTGCTCACCATCTCTTAATGTTGTATCAAATATTTTAATAGTTTCTTGACTCATGTTGTTTACCTTGTAATATAAAAAAGCACCAAAGGTGCGAAAAATTAACTAATTTTACCTAAATAGTGGTTAATTAGAAACTAGAATGTAATATGTGTAATTGTAAAAAGTGGATCGTTGAACGATTAGAGTGCGAGCAGTAGCAGGAGAGAATTGTCTTTAGTGAAAATAGTTGTATTGTTTATGATGCTTTTCATAATGTTCTCCTGTATTTTTATAGAAGTATACATAAATTGTTTAAAAAAGGCAAATTTATGGTTTTCTGATCTTGATCTTTCTGAGATTCAATGTTCTCAATCCTCGAAGCGGGCCGTACAATACATAGATAAGAATGATCAATGCAAAACCTTCTGCTGCAAAAAGATAGAGCAGGGAAGCTACGAGTACAAACAGTATCATGGTCTTGAAGACCATTGGTCTGTCAAGCTGTACTTTTTTAAAAGAAGGGTAACGAAAATTGCTGACCATAAGTATTGAGACTCCCAAAGCAAGGATAAGCAAAACAATACTGTAATTTTCCAGGGTATATTTATGAAAAAGAAGTATCCACATCGAGATAAATATAGCTGCAGTAGGAATGGGTAGACCTATAAATACATTAGGATCGGTCTTTGCCGTAGATATATTAAATCTTGCCAGTCGAATAGCACCGAAAATGACGTAGAGAGCCGAAACCAAAATACCAAAACGTCCGAATTCGTGACCAATGAAAAAGTAAAGTAACATCGCTGGAGCGATACCAAAAGAGATAATGTCTGCTAGAGAGTCAAACTCTACACCAAACTGGGAGGTGGTATTGGTCATACGTGCGATCCTTCCATCCAAGCCATCAAATACCAGCGCCAGAAGAATAAGCCAGGAAGCAAGGATGAAATGACCTTTGCTTGCCTCTACAATGCTGATAACCCCCACAAAAATACTGCTGGCAGTAAAGAGGTTTGGAAGTATGTAGAGGAGATTGGATCTATGCATGATCAGGCGTCTTTCGACGCTTCCTCTTCAGCCTCTTCTTCTTTTTTTTCAGCTTCAGCTCTTGCTTTTGCAGCAGCGATCTTTTCAGTGTGGGCCAAACGGCTTTTCATATTATTGTCTTTTTCAAAGGTATCAATGATTTCACGTACTTTTGTTCCTTCTATCACTTCTACATCAAGAAGAACCGCTGCCATATTTTCAATGGCATCATGATATTCAGTAAGTGTTTTCTTTACAAAAGTATAACGTTCATTCAGTGTACCTTTGATATGTGCATCAATATCTTCAGCCATTTTTTCACTGTAATCTGTGGATGCCATAGCCCCGCCAATGAAAGAGGTTTCTGTTCGTTTAAGTACCATAAGTCCAGCAACATCAGACATTCCGTAAACGGAGATCATATCTTTCAGAATAGCAGTGGCACGGTCAAGGTCATTCCCCGCACCCGTGGAGATTTCACCGATGAAGACCTCTTCTGCGGCACGTCCACCCAAAAGCACATCGATCTCAGCCATAAGCTCATGTTTCTGTTTCAGGAATCTGTCTTCATCATCTGGAAGGTGAAGGGTATACCCCAAAGCACCGAGTCCTCTTGGGATGATGGAGACTTTTGTCACACGTGTTGCACCTTTGCTGAGTTCTGCCATGAGCGCATGACCACTCTCATGATAGGCAACGATCCTTTTCTCGACTTCGGATATCTTGCGGTTTTTCTTTTCAAGTCCGACAAAGGAACGCTCTATTGCTTCAAGTAGGTCAGACTGCTCGATCTCTTTTTTGTTAAAACGTCCCGCTAAGAGTGCAGCCTCGTTGATAATGTTCGCGAGATCAGCTCCTGCAAGTCCGGCAGTTTGTTTTGCCACTACATGCAGGTCAACAGTTTTAGAAAGTTTGACCCCTTTTGAGTGTACTTTCAAGATAGCCAAACGACCATCATAGTCTGGTTTGTCTACAAGAACCTGTCTATCAAAACGTCCTGCCCTGAGCAGGGCAGCATCAAGGGTTTCAGGTCTATTGGTCGCAGCCAGAACGATGACTGGTGTATCTGTTCCGAAACCATCCATCTCTGCAAGAAGTTGATTCAGTGTCTGTTCTCTCTCATCATTTCCACCCATTTGACCACCGGATGCACGGCTTTTACCAATGGCATCGATTTCATCAATAAAAATGATAGAGGGAGCTTCTTTTTTTGCTTTTTCAAAAAGGTCACGTATTCGACTTGCTCCAACACCAACGAACATTTCAATGAAACCTGAACCCGATACTGAGAAGAATGGTACAGAAGCTTCTCCTGCCACAGCTTTCGCTAAAAGTGTTTTACCTGTACCTGGAGGTCCCACCAATAAAAGTCCTTTGGGGATCTTCGCTCCGAGTTCCATATAACGTTCCGGAAATTTCAGGAAGTCGACGATCTCTTTGACTTCATCTTTGGCCTCTTCAACCCCTTGCACATCATCAAATGTCGTATCCGGTTTTTCAGAGTTGATGAGTTTGTCTGCTTTTCCAGCACCCAGGACACCACCCATACCTTTGGACATTTTCTTTGCAAGGAAGATCCAGATACCAAAAAAGATGAGGATAGGCAGCATCATAGAGATGAGTTCAGAAAGGAAACCGTTCCCCATGACACCTTCATAAGAGATCTTTTTCTTTTCCAAAAGAGGAATAAGCTGTTCATCGTATGTCGGTACATTTTGTGCCACATATCGGATCTTTCGCCCGTTATCGTCAGCGATCGCTTCAATACTCGAAGGTGTCAGCTTAACAGATTTGACATTCCCTTCTTCGATCTTCTTTTTAATTTCAGAATACTTCACCTGTTTGGTCTGTGACACTTTTTGCGTGTTCATCATAGAACTGAGACTGTCACCTTCTCCCACAAAAGATTTGAAGATCAGAATGATCACCATAGAGAAAATGGCAAATGCCAGCAGAGGGTTGTTGTTGAAAAAATTATTATTGTTGTTGTTATCGTCGTTTTGATTGTTGTTATTTTGGTTAGCCATGCGCTTCCTTCTTGTAGACAAGTGTTACCCACTCGTCTTTTAATGTTCTTTTTTCCAGTGTCAAGTCTTTAAAGGACTCTTTTACCAAGTCTTCTTTTTTATCTAAAATACCTGAAAGTATTAAATACCCATTATCAGTCACAGCAGTTTTAAGGTCTTTGGCTATGAATCGTAGAACATCTGCAATGATATTGGCAATGACCACATCATATGCAGTACTTGCTTTGTCAATAGATCCTTCCCAGAGTTTGTCATAACCCTCTTCATTGAGTCCAAAGTTCTCTTTACAGCTTTCAACAGAAAGTGGGTCAGTGTCACATAGTTCCACTGTAGCACCCAGTTTCTTACAGGCAAGTCCCAAGATCCCTGAACCGCAGCCGACATCAATGACCCTGTCTTCAGATCTGACATAGGTACTTATCGCTTCCAGACAGGAAAATGTCGTAGCATGGTGTCCTGAACCAAAGGCCAGGGCAGGGTCTATTTTAATATTGATGAAATCTTTTTTGGCTTCATACCAACTTGGAAAGATATAAAACTTTCCGGCTTCAATAGGCTGAATAGAATCCTGATAGGTTTTGATCCAGTCTACATTCTCTTTCTCTTCAAGTGTATAGGTCATTTGAATTGGGTTTTCCAAATTCTCGGACAAGGATACAAGGGCATCTTTAACGAAAGTTAAATCAGATTCAGATCTTACAATGATCTCCCCTTTGCCAAGCTCTACACCTTCATCATAAATATTTAAAATGTAGTCTGCAATGACATCGACAAATGAGTCATCGAGAGTAATGGTAAGTTCATAATATTTATCTTGCATTGGCTACCTTAAATGCTTGCTCAAGGTCTAAAGTACCTTCATAAAATGCTTTCCCGACGATGGTACCGTCAATATCGGCTTCGATCAGTGCATTGATATCTGTCATATCTTTCAAACCGCCTGAAGCAATGGTTTCAAGCCCTGAAGCTTCCTGGATAGATTTGGTGAATTCAATGTTCACTCCGGTCATCATGCCGTCACGCCCTACATCTGTACAGATAATGGCTTCAACACCACAGGCAGCGAATTCTTTTGCCAGATCCGTCGCTTTCATATCTGAAGTTTCCGCCCAGCCTTCAACAGCTACCATACCGTCTATTGCATCGATCCCGACGACAATTGGGTATTTCGCAGCCATATCTTTCACAAACTGTGCATTTTTGACTGCAATGGAACCAAGGATCAGTCTGTCTATCCCCAGGTTAAGATACATTTTGATGGTTTCCTCATCACGGATACCACCGCCAAGTTCCAGTTTTAGTGTACAGTTCTCACGGATCTTTTTGATCTGCTCTAAATTTTCAGGTTTTCCGGCAAAGGCACCATTAAGGTCAACAAGGTGTACCCATTCAGATCCCAGTTCTTCAAATCTCTTGGCGACCTGCCAAGGTTCATCTGAATAAATTTTTGCAGAATCCATTAGTCCTTTACTGAGTCTTACGGCTTTTCCGTCTTTAAGGTCAATGGCCGGTAGTATTGTCATGTCTGTTCCTTGTAGCGTGTTATCTCTTGACAACACCGATTTAATAAAATGAATACACCATATTTGGTGTTGTGAGGGTACAATACCCTACAGCTTAGTGAAATTCTCTATAATTTTCAAACCATTCTCATGGCTTTTCTCAGGGTGCGGCTGGATGCCATAAATATTGTCATTCTGTACGGCAGATACAAATTCGTATCCGTAGTGGGTTTTTCCTATGGCATATGTCTCATCACAAACTGCATGGAATGAGTGTACGAAATAAAGGTAGAAATCTTTTTTCATGTTAGCGAATAAGGCTGTTTCTTTTTGTACAAAAAGTTCATTCCAGCCCATATGAGGTACTTTCAGGCTATGATCAAATTTTCCTTCATCAAAAGCGACAACTTTTCCTGGTATGAGACCCAAACCTTTTGTAGTACCGAATTCTTCTGAACTTTCAAAGAGTAACTGCATACCAAGACAGATACCAAGAAGCGGCTTACCTGTTGCAGCAAAGACTTTGACCGCTTCATCCATACCATTTTCTTTCAAGTGCTCCATAGCATCACCAAAAGCACCCACACCCGGTAAGATGAGTTTGTCATAGTTATCAAGTTTGGAAGGGTCACTTTCCAATGCCGTATCTGCTCCTACTTTCGCAAAAGCATTGATGACAGAGGCAAGATTACCCATGTTATAATCGACGATACCTATCATATGCGGCAGTCCTCTTCTGTGTTTAAATTACTGTGATTATAGCTAATTAAATTGAAAGCAGATGCCTGAGTCTGATATTTTTAGCCTATTTAGATAGAATTATAAGCAAATAATAAGGTATTCAATGAAGATCGCAATTGTAAAACTCTCTGCTTTAGGTGATATTGTGCATGCTATGGTGGTTTTACAGTTCATCAAAAAGACCCTGCCATATAGTCAGATAGACTGGATAGTGGAAGAATGTTTTGCATCGGTTCTTGACTATAACCCACATATTGACAGCGTGCTTTGTGTTGATCTGAAGGCATTGAAAAAAGATAAACTCAGATTTTTCACTGAACTGAAAAAGTTAAAAAAATATGGAAATAATTCATATGATATCGTCATAGATCTGCAAGGGCTGCTGAAATCGGCCATTGTTTCCAAGATCCTGGGAACAAATGCCGGATTTGACAAAAATTCCATTCGTGAAAAGATCGCTTCTCCTTTTTATGAAAAAACATTTTTTGTTCCTTATACGAAGAATGTCATTATGAGAAATTTAGATCTGGTCTCCTTGTCGTTGGATATTGAGATCAATAAGGATAATTTGCAAAATAAAGAGGCTTTTCTCTTTTTTACAGAAAAAGATACTGAGAAAACCAGACCTTTTATAAAGAAGGATCAGAAAAATATTGTGCATATCCTCGGGTCAAGCTGGGAGAGTAAGATTTACCCTAAAGAGAAGTTCGTTGAGATCATTGAGTCCCTGGAGGGGAATCATCTTCTCGTCTGGGGAAGTAGTAAAGAAAAGGCATATGCAAGCTATATTGAAGAACATACTTCGGCAAAAATGCTACCTGAAATGCATTTAAATGAATTAAAAGCACTCATTTCCAAAGCAGACCTGGTTATAGGCGGTGACAGCGGTCCTACACACTTTGCCTGGGCTTTGAACCGTCCGAGTATTACTATCTTTGGTCCTACACCGAGCAGTAGAAATGTTTTGGAAACGAAGATAAACAGAGTTATTGACTGCGGACAAAAGGTTGACCCTTTGAAACTGGATAAAAAAGATCTTTGTATCCGCAATATTGATCCGGACAAGATCGTTACTCTGGCAAAAGAACTGTTATATGAAGGAATGGATAATGGGTGATCAATTGGCTTATATGTCTGTAAAGACACTTCTTGTGCTGTCCTCATTGTTCCCCAAGCCTATGGTTCATTTTTTTATAAAAATGATTACTCTGGCTTTTTACCATTTAAGTAAAAGGCGAAGAGAGATCACAATAGACAATCTTAAACAGGCTTTTCCCTCTAAAAATGAAGAAGAGATTAAAGTACTTGCAAAAGAAGTGTTTACAGAGTTGTCAAAGACCATTACAGAAATTCTTTTTATGCTTTCAGACAGGTTTGATATT
>JAMONL010000164.1 GCA_027065815.1 Sulfurovum sp. | reverse complement strand
AAGATCAGAAAAGCTATAGTAACCGCTTGCATCTGTAGTGGTTATGGCAGACCCTATACTTACTTTGACGTTTTCTAACCCGGTTCCGGTCATACTGTCTGTTACTTGTCCTTTTTGGATCGCTGTTGCCATGGTGGTTGGTGCTGCTGTTGCTGTTGCTGATGAAGCTGATGCTATTGTAGAATCCAGGTTCGACATGACTGGTTCTGTAACTGTAGACAAGTTTGTTCCCGTTGTTCCGGTTGATGATGTGGCTGAACCGCCGCCACAACCGGTTACTAGTGTTGCGAAAGATACTATAAGTATGCTTTGTTTAAGGGCGTTAAATTTATACATTTGTATGTCCTTTTCTTCATAAATATTTTATAGTGAAGAAAAGTTTGTGATGAAGTATAGAAAATATTCTACATAAGGACGTAACTTATATTACTAATGGATCATAATATAGCATTACTTTGTAATGATACAAAGGCAACCCGGCTATCTCAATAGATTTGAGACCCGTGGCTTTCCGTCCCTGCTTCACAACAGGTTTGGCAATTCTCACTGAATTAATGTGAATGATATAGAAATAGTATTATTTCAATATAACGCACATAATGATATTTAAGATTAGGAATAAGCTTGATATAAAAATTGTAATTTATGTAAAAGTCACAGTATAAGATACTTTAAACTTTAACTAAATGCAACCCAGCTATCTTTTTTACAAAAGACCTGAAGCTTTCCGTCCCCGCTTCACAACGGGTTTGGCCTAAAATTATTATTGTCTGTTTAGAATGATGAACTAAAATGATATTAATTCAAATCTAAAAAGATTCTCGCATAAATTTCCTTAATATAATATTAAAGGAATGGTTTTCGTTTTTATTCTTCAACAACATCACCAGACGTGATAGCTGCAATAGCATTGTTGTATGTAGCACCAAACATATTTTTGTAATCATAGGCAGCAAGTGTAAAACTGCTCCCAGGTATCACCTCGAGCTCAAAAAGGCCGTTTTCATCTGTAGAAAGGTCAGAGCTGATCCAGTTGGTACCCAATGCATGAATTCTTACATTACTCATAGGCGAACCATCTTCATTAATGATATGACCACGATAAATACCTACTTCTTCACTAAGTGGCTGGCTAAGACTCCATGTTCCAGCATGTGAGATTTCAGCACGGTAAGAACCGTCTGTCTGACGCTCAGCATATCCTTCTTCTATCCATAGTCCCTGATCATAGTCATAGTACCAAAGAGGAATAGTATCCGTAGAAGTACCTGTTACAGAGTCGAGTATTAGCGTGATATTCTCAGAAACATCCAGTACGTTACCGTCTGTATCTTTCAGTTCTACTATTGTCAATGCATAAGAGACAAAAGGAACAGTGACACCGTTAGAGTTTATACCTTTAAAAGCTCCAGGAAAAGCATTGCGTCCCTCTTCAGTATTGACATCTTTAAGTACCCATCTGGCAGAAACTGTTCCACTATAGAGCTTTCCGTTTGTATCTACAGTAGCATCTGCAGGTATTTCCACTGCACCGCCTGAAGCACCGTCTTGGCTTTCATAGCTCCATTGTCTACCATTCTTCCAGTCATCACTGTATGCGTGCATATTAAACTCAAGATAGTTAGGGGAGGGGGTATTGTCTTCAGATAATGATTTAAGCTGAATCTGTGTACTGCCAAGAAGATAGCCTTCTTTTTTAAAATTAACTGTGGCTTCTTCACTTGCAGTAAGATCAGAAAAGCTATAGTAACCGCTTGCATCTGTAGTGGTTATGGCAGACCCTATACTTACTTTGACGTTTTCTAACCCGGTTCCGGTTATACTGTCTGTTACTTGTCCTTTTTGGATCGCTGTCGCTACGGCGGTTGATGATGCTGTTGTAGTTGCTGTTGAAGAAGTGGTACCTCCACCACCGCCACACCCGGTAAGTATCGCTGTGAGGGAGAGTATTAAAACACTTTTCGTAATAGTATACATTATAATTTTATTATCCTTGAAATTGGCTATCGAAATCGAATAAAGGAAGTATAGGAGGGAAATTGGCTTATAAAAATTGTAATTTATTATACATGATAAAATAAATGCAACCCAGCTATCTCTTGCAGAAGACCTGAAGCTTTCCGTCCCCGCTTCGCAACGAGTTTGGCCTAATATTCTTAATATTGTTTAAATATGATAAGGAATTTTACATGATTATCCTGAAAATAATATAAAATGGATGAAAATAAAAAAGTTGTCTTGATTTGAAGATTTTGAAGTTATAATATTTCCATGAGTAGTTTATCCTTGATCAATATTTTTATTATTACCTTTGTATCAATTTATTTTTTAATACATTATTCTGAGAAATTGGGATTGGTAGATATTCCCAATGAAAGAAGTATGCATAAAAAAGTGACACCGAGAGGGGCGGGTATAGCCTTTGTTCTTTCTGTATTTTTGGTTGTCTTGTTATTTGGTTTTGAACAGTTTAAAACATACTATTATATCTATTTGGCAATTGCCATGGTATTTATAGCAGGTGCATGGGATGATTTGAAAAACATTTCACCTAAAATAAAGTTTCTTTTTATCTTTTTATCTTCTTTATTATTATATATCAATGATTTTGCTATCTACTCTTTGGGAACATATTTTGGCTATGAAATATTGTTGCCTTCCTGGTTGGTTTTTCCTTTTACTTTTTTTGCTATCGCAGGGTATACCAATGCTCTGAATTTAATGGATGGCTTGGATGGTCTGGCAGCATCTATATCTATAGTGATCTTTGTTACCTTTTTATCAATTGGTATAGAAAACCAAGATAAATTGCTTATTTCACTATCGTCATTCTTTACCATAGCATTAGTGGCTTTTTTACTGTTTAACTGGCATCCGGCAAAAGTATTTATGGGAGACAGTGGATCTTTGGCTTTGGGAATGGTAATCTCTATTTTGGCAATAAAAGCATTGCACTATATTACACCCGTATCAGTTCTGTTTATCGTAGCGATACCTGTTTTGGATACATTTATTGTGATCACACGGAGAATACAGCGTCACGGATCCCCATTTAAAGCAGATAAAAACCATATGCATCACTTTTTATATAATGTGAAAGGAGATGTCCGGTATACGGTCATTATTTTAGTGCTTATGCAGATTGTATTTTCTATTATTGGATATCAGTTAAATCCGTCAAATGAATTTCTCTCTTTAATTCTGTTTATGATCTTCTTCTATTTATATTTAAATTTATTTGATCAACGTTTGAAAAGACGTAAGCATCAGGAGGAGAAGAAAGAAGAGATACAAAAAAACTCTCTTACGATCCATAAAAGATAAGATTTAAAAAGTATAAAGTTTTATTTATCATTAGGAGAAGGATAACTTGAGGTTGTTTTCTTAATATTTATATCAACCATTTGTATACATCTTCACCACCTCTCTACGGATTTGAACCTACAAGCAGCTAACTTTCTAGCAACTTCAGTAAGAAATACCTCAAATGGTGTTCTGTAATTCAGTACTTTCCTTGGCCTATGATTCAGCTTGTCTTGTATAGTAATGATTTCTTCTTTATTTGGTAGATATTGCATTGGTATGTTTATTCAACCCTCTCTCCTAGGTGGTAAAAAAGGATAACCGGCGTTCGATTAACCCTCTCTTTCACTTTACTTCTCAGAAATTGCGGGTAGTATTTTATGGCTTTAGATACATACATAATTGTGGTATGGTGATACTTGTAATGTGAAACTATTTTTTCACTTAATTCCCATACCCATAACCGTAACCATAGCCATAACCGTAGGAACCTCCTGATGAGATATCTACAGAATTGATCACGATACCTATATGTTTAAGATTATGGGATTCTACTAGATTGTTCAAGTCTGTAACAAATGATTTCTTGGCATAGTTTTCTCTAAAAACAATCAAACTTGTATCTGCATATTGCATAAGATGCATGGTGTCTGTTACTAATCCCAGTGGAGCACTGTCTATGAAGATATAATCATATACTTCTTTTAGCTCATTTATCAGTATGTCCAGTTTCTCTGTGAGGATCAGCTCTGAAGGATTGGGAGGGATAGGACCAGAGGCTATTACATCCAGATTTTCATAATGGGTAGGTTGGATGATCTCTGAAACAGTGCTTTTCCCACTTAAATAGGTACTCATCCCTTTCGTATTGCTTACATTGAAATAGTGGTGAAGGGTAGGTTTTCTGAGGTCCATATTGATTACAATGGATCTGTAGTCAGCCATCTGAAAAATGGCACCTAGATTTGCCGCTGTGGTACTTTTTCCTTCTCCTGCTATAGTTGAAGTGATTAAAATAACATTGGCCTTGTTTTCTTTGTGTGAAAACTGTAAATTGGTACGCAAACTCCGATAACTTTCTGCGAAAGGTGATTTGGGGTCTTTAAAGACTTCAAGTTTAAGTACTTTTTGTTTCAACATAGGAAGAATACCATAAATTGGTATGCTGGTCAGGTCTTCAATATCTTTTTTGTTTTGTATATTGTCATCTAGAAAGTGACGTACCAAAGCTTGTAAAATACCCAGGATAAGACCAAGAAGAAGAGCTATTAGCAATATGACTGAACTTTTTAAACCAACAGGGTATCCATTATTATAAGCGGGGTCTATTATTCTATAATCAGAAAGTATAGCGACTTTAAGCATTTCATTTTCAGATTTTTTCTTTAGAAGATAGGTGTAAGTTTCAGAACTTACTTTATAATCCCGTTGAAGATTGATAAGTGTTCTCTCTTGTGTAGGTAGTGATTTAAGATTCTTCTCATACGATTTCTTTAATTTTTTAAGATTTTCATTCCTGTGTGCCATACTTGATTTTAAATTTCTGATATTTAGAATGATCTTCTTTTTTATAATTTGAATTTCTTTTAGTGCGGCAAGATAACCAGGATGTCTTTCAGAGTATTGTGTTCTTATCCCTACTTTTCTGATCTGAGCTTCTTGTAGCTTGGTAATAAGTGCAATAGTTGATTGGTCATCCAACTGTATTAAGTAGGGGGCAAGTGCCTCAAGATCTTTGTTTTCTTTGGTAAATTTAAGAATATCCTTGATCAATACATCTTTTAATTCATTTTGAGAGAGCTCGATATCAATTTTACTTAGTTCCGTAATATATGTCTGCGCTTGTAATGTCGGATCAATAGCTTGATTTTCTATTCTGTATTTTTCTAGTTTTTCCTCGGAGTTATCCAGTTTTGTTTTTATTTCACCGAGCTGTTTTAGAATAAAATTTATTATCCTATCATTCTTTTTTGTTTTTTCTGCAACACTCTGCTGTATAAAGCTTTCAGCTAAGGCATTTGCATATATATTAGCTCTTGCAGGAATAGTATCTTTATAGGAAATCTCTATTAGTGGTGCAGCTGGATTGATCTGCGTAATTTCAAGATTAGGACTGATCATTTCATATATTGTGCGATTATTGTTATTGATGACAAAGTAAAGTGGCTGATCTACGGTGGCTTTTTTTTCAATAGTTAATTTAAAATAATCATTTTCAATCGTTTCCCCATAGTGATACAACTTTTGGTCATCTAGTTCCAAGATCTCTTGATCAAAGAGTAAATGCAGTATTTTAGCTTTAAATGAATTTTCTACTTGAAGATGATAGCCATCTTTTACGGGGATCAGTTTGAACGTGTTCCATTTAGCTCTATAATCAATAATAGTGATATTTTTTATTTCTATAGGTACGTGATTATAGATTTCAATTTGTTTAAAATTTTTATTTATATAATATCGTGTATGAAAGCTTACCTTATTGAGTGCAAGATTGTTAATATGAAAAGTTTTTAAAATCTCTATCTCTTTGTCTACTTTTTCATCTCCAAAACTTGAGAAAGTACTACCTAGAAAGTCACCATTCTGTATGCCTTGTTTCCCATTTGATTTCACTTCTATAAGGGTATGTGAACTATAAATGGGAGTCTTAAAATAAATATAGTAGGCAGCCAATAATATGGCAATGAATGCAATGAGGAGAATAGACCACTTATATTTAAGGATATCAGTGAAAAGTTCCCTTAAATCAATTTCATCATCATTTAATTTACGAGTACTTTGCTCAATCGCGGTCTGTTTCATCTATCTTCTTTTAATCCGTCAAGTATTTAACAGAAGCGATAGGTGTTATGATCTTACCTACTAAGTTAAGTGCTGGAGTTACTTCTCCTATACCAACATTGATAGATTTGATGTTATTTGGTGCAACATAGACCACATCGTTAGGATAGATCATTAAAGTAGCCAATCGAATTGAATTTGGCCCTGTTAAACTGACTGTTTCTGTATAGATCTTGTTGCCTCTATTCTTCAAAACAACAATGGCATGTCTATTAGCGGTATCTTTTAAGTCTCCTGCTTGAGCGATGAGTTGTATCAGTGAGGTTTTTTCGTTAAAGAGTCTTATTTCACCAGGTTTATTAACTTCCCCCAGAATATAGGCTCTCTTATTTAAGACTTCCAGATTGAGTTCCGCATCTTCAAGATACGCACTGTAGGCTTTTTCGATCTTTTTTTGTGCTTGCGTTTGTGAAAGACCTGCCACATGGATGGATTTAATCAGTGGCAATCTGACATTTCCTGCAGAGTTGACCAATATTCCGCTTATATCCTGTTTTTGACTTTGAACACTGTTCGTACCTAGTTCAGGATGGTTGTACATCGTAATGGAAATTCTGTCATGCGGTTGTATTTTGTACTCATATCTTGGTGCATGGCTTAGATCTACAACAGATCTGTGTGCTTGCGGTTGGCTTACATTCGTATCGTAAAATAAAACAAAGTCTTCTTTGGTTGTACAGCCTGCTAAAGTTAAGGCCACCAATATATACATTAATATACGTTTCATCATTTTGTCTCCCCAGAAATTGATTTTTATAAATTATTTTATCAAATAATATTAAAATACTCTCTTAAACTTACAGTTATTGGTTAATATTTTGTTATTTAACCATTGAATATTTACTTTGCTATTCTTATCCAATAAATAACGCATTTTTAGTTATAATTTCCCTATTAACAGGTAAAAGGTTTAGTATGCAGGATGTTGTACAGTGGCTTAAAGAGAATGGAAATTTGAAGATCATTGATGAAGCGTTGGATGTGGAGTTGGAAATTCCGCATGTAGCGTATGTGGAAGTAAAAAAAGAAGATTCACGGCCGATACTTTTTACTAAACCCATTCATAAAGAAAAAGGTATTGAATATGATATGCCGGTACTGATGAACATTTTTGCGAACAAAGTACTTACTGAGAAGATCTTTGGAAAGCATCCGGATACAGTAGCTGAAGGGATAGAAGAGCTGTTGAAACTCAAACCGCCTAAAACCTTTAAAGCCAAACTGGCGATGATCCCTAAGATTTTCTCTTTGAAAAATGTTTTTCCAAAACGTTTGAAGTTCAGAGGGGAGTGTCAGGAAGTGGTGATTCCAAAAGAAGAGGTTGATCTGGATAAGTTACCGATATTAAAGACATGGGAAGAGGATGGCGGACCGTTCATTACGATGGGGCAAGTCTATACACAGAGCCTTGATGGAGAGATGCAAAACCTGGGGATGTACAGATTGCAGCAGTATGATAAGAACAGACTGGGGATGCACTGGCAGATACATAAAGACGCTTCACACTTTTTTGACCAATATCAGAAAGCAGGGAAGAAGATGCCTGTGACCGTTGCTATAGGAGGGGATCCTCTTTATATCTGGTGCGGACAGGCACCCATGCCTTACGGGATGTTCGAAATGCTTCTTTACGGTTTTGTCCGTAATAAAAATGCCCAACTGGTCAAATCTATTACAAACGATATCTATATCCCTCGGGATGTAGATATTGTTATAGAAGGATTTGTGGATCCTGAATTGATGGAGATCGAAGGACCATTTGGGGATCATACGGGCTATTATACACTTAAGGAACCTTTTCCTGTGATGGATGTAGAGACAATAACGATGAAGAAAGACCCGATTTTTGCTGCAACTGTCGTGGGGAAACCACCGTTGGAAGACAAATACATGGGTTGGGCGACGGAGCGTGTCTTTTTACCGATGCTCAAACCGATGGCTCCGGATCTTATAGACTACAATATGCCGGAGAACGGTGTGTTCCATAACTTGATACTGGCGAAAATGAAAGTGATGTACAAAGGACATGCCCAGCAGTTCATGCATGCCTTTTGGGGTGTAGGACAGATGTCATTTGTGAAGCATGCGCTTTTTGTAGGGGAAGAGGCACCAGAACTTGAAGATACAGAAGCTTTGACTAGGCATATACTTAACAGATTGGATCCGAAAAAGATCCTTATCACTTCAGGGATCGTAGATCATTTGGATCACTCCTCAGCAGAACAGTTCGTGGGAGGAAAGCTTGGTGTGGATGCAACCGGAGATGGGGTGGAAAAGGGTGTTGCTGAACCATTGAGTGACAGTGTTTTATTGGAAAAGATTCAAGAGATCAATAAAAATGTAGTAGAATTGAAGCAGTATTTTACAGAGACAAAAAATCCTATTTGTGTGATTACTGTCAATAAAAAGAAGTCTCAACTCAAGATGATTAAAAAACTCAAAGAACTGCAGAGACACATTAAAGTACTGGTCATTGTTGATAAAGACAATAATGATATTAATGACCCGTATATGCTGGTATGGCGTGTGGTCAATAACATTGATGCAAGCAGAGATGTGCTGATTGAACCGTTCATTGCTGTGGATGCAACCAATAAAAGCGAGGTAGATGATTTCAAAAGAGAGTGGCCGGGGGATACTTTCTGTACGAAAGAGGTTCTGGATACACTCCAGGAAAAAGGCTTGATCAATATAGATGAAAAATTTATCAAAGAGTTTGGGTTATTGCCATTTTAAAGTTGGTTAAAACTAACTCTACGCGAAAGTGATGCGAGAATAGAGACGACTTTTGTTTTACTTTTCTAGAAAAGTAAAGAGAGAAACAACATCACAATACAAATAAATGGAAATAAAACAAACGAAATAAACAAATAAGAGTTTTTAACTCCTATTTATGCATTATTAATAATGAATTAAAGAATTTTTGCTAAAATTCTCAAGTAATAAAAATTATCTTTAAGGATTTAAATATGTTAGTAACTAAAAAAGCTCCAGATTTTACAGCAACTGCTGTACTTGCGGATGGTCAAATTGTAGAAGACTTCAATCTTATGGAAAATATGGGTGAAAAAGGTGCCGTATTGTTCTTTTATCCACTGGATTTTACGTTTGTATGTCCATCTGAGATTATTGCTTTCTCTCACAGAGCAAATGAGTTCACAGAAAGAGGGATCAATGTGATCGGTGTATCTGTAGACAGCCAGTTCTCTCACTTTGCATGGAGAGAAACTCCGGTAAATGAAGGTGGTATCGGTAGAATCAACTTTCCATTGGTCGCTGACCTTACT
>JAMONL010000163.1 GCA_027065815.1 Sulfurovum sp. | reverse complement strand
TATAGTCACTGCTATACATATAATTTCCAGTTTTATCAACGCTGCATGATCTTTTGAGGGTAGTACATTTTGTCAGAGGTTCGACTATTTTTATTTTGTAACCGTTGGCGGTTTTTTTACAATATTTTCCATGCTTTTCATAATGAAGACGCAGTACCAATTGTACTTCTGCCCGTGTATCTATCTCTCCAAGCAGGCTGATAATATCTTCTTTCATATCCATTTGGAACATCTTTCCCTCAGTATCAATAAAAAAAGCATTTCCATAGGATCTGATATCTGCCTTGTTTGAATATTTTGGAATTAAGCTTCGGAATTTTTCAACCACATCTTCAGAATAGTCTTTCAAAGGTTTTCTGTAGAGAACCAAAGTTTCACTTGCTTCTTTACTCGTTCGTGTTTTGTACCAACGTATCTCCATATAGGCAACATTCTTGTTGAGATGATATGCACTGCCGGAATACATCTTAAGCGATTTTAATTTCTGCCATTTTTCACCTGTAGCGTGAAGTCCTGTTAAGAGCAGTGCCGACACTATCATTATCTTACTCCATTGCATCCATAACTCTCCTCATTAAATGTTATTTATCATAACATTAAAGTATATAAAACATATAGCTGTCGGGTATTGAATCATTACCTAAATACTCTTTTAGTATAATACTTATAAAAAACAGAACAGGGTAGAATGTATGGATGAAATAGAACTTATAGGCGTTCTAAAAGCACAATACAGCAAAGAGTTACGCAAACAGCTGGTACAGTCTTTACGTGATGCAGAACAAAGCGGCAATGCTGAACAACAAAATAAACTGATGAATCAGGTCTTTTCTTATGTACTTGCACAACTTGGATGGACCATGGCATCCAATGTAAAAGAGTGGGATGACAGACCTTTGAAAGTCATGCAAGAGGTCTTCCCCAAGATCAACAAAACAAAATGGTACAAAGAGCAGAAGCTGCTTGCAGAAAAAAGCATTGATGTTCAAATGGGAAAGATAGAATAAACCTATGGAGAATGTGCAACTGGGTATTCACCATCTTCCCTACGAATATTTCAATGATACCCGGCTGTTAAAGGATCTGATCTACAGCAATATGATCAAAAACTACTACTGGAGTACCGACTTTTCTCCGGCATACTACATTGCACAGGCAAAAGCCGGTTTTATCGCAGTCACAGACTATTATGAGGAAGAGGAGTTACTGCTCCCCGAAATTCAATTCTCTTATGCACTACTCGATTTTAAAGACTTGCACATCAGCAAAAAAGTACAAAAACTGATACAAAAAAAGAACTTACAAATAGAGATCACTGACGATCTGGATAACGTTGCTGAAAAGATCAATCTCTCACATAAAAACTGTTGGCTTAGCTCTCGTTACCTGAACACGCTCAAAGAGACACAGGGCATGGATGAAAACTTTGAGATCATTGCAGTCATATTACGGGAAAAGGGTGAACTTATTGCCGGTGAGCTAGGATACATCATAGGAAAAACCTATACCTCTTTGAGCGGCTTCAGTTCAAGAAAGAAAGCCTACAACCATTATGGAACTGCCCAACTGGTACTTTTGGCAAAATATCTTGAAAAAGAAAAGTTTGATTTTTGGAATCTTGGACAGCCCTATATGCCCTACAAACTTTCTTTAGGGGCAAAAATATATGATAGACACAGTTTTCTGAAACGCTGGTTTTCCATCACTGAAAAATAAGTATTTATCAAATTTTATCTAGTTTGAGTTATACTTACGCTTTCCTGGGAGAAAAAATGAAACCTAATTTTAAAGAACTTTTATTTGCCTCATTTGAATTTGACGAGTATAATCCATTGCAGACAAAACTTCTTATTTTGAATGCCATGTTCTTCATTACCATCATTATCAATCTCCTTTTTATGATCATCAATCTTTTTATCACACAAAGTTATTCAATTTTTTTCATCAATTTTTTTATGCTGGCCTTTATAGGCTATGCACTCTACCTACTTAGAGAAAAGAACCAATATTTACTTGCAAGTTATATTGGAAACGCTACTTTGGTCATTGCATTTATAACCATCCTTTTACTCAAACATGGAGAAAAGTACAGTTTGATATGGACATATTTCTTTGTACCCTTTGCCATTATTACTCTCGGTGCAAAAAAAGGATTGATCGTCTCTTTTGCTTTTATCATGGTAATACTGTCCATTACCTATACAGGTATCGATGTATGGGAGAACTGGGATCTTGAAACCTATTTTAGATTTTCACTGGCTCAATTCATTATGCTTTATGTTATTTATGCTATTCAGAACAGTAATGAAAGTGCCGATTCTAAAATTGAAAAACTGAGACAAAAAGAGAAACTGCAGCTCAAACTGCTTAAAAAACTCTCTATTACAGACACACTGACCTCTCTTTATAACCGAAGATTTTTCGAAGAAGTCTTTCCCAGACAAATAGAGCGCGCGAGCAGTAACAAAGAACTGCTCACTTTTTTCACCCTTGATCTAGACTATTTCAAGCAGTACAATGACACCTATGGACATCAAAAAGGTGACTGGGCACTACAGCAGATAGCTGAAATCTTAAAAGAAGTATTCAATAAAAGTGATGATTACACCTTTCGTATAGGAGGAGAAGAGTTTGCCGGTATTTATCTGGATGGCGATGAAGCCAATGTACATCTACTTATCAACGAAATCGTAGAGAAGCTCAAAGGGAGAGCCATAGAACACAAAGGAAATCCTGCTGAGGGTATTTTGACCTGTTCTATCGGTGTTTATATCAAAGTTAACGAAGACGATCTTTCCCATCAGGAGATCTACAGACTTGCAGATGAAGCACTCTATAAAGCCAAAAAGAAAGGTCGTAACCAGATCATATATGCATAAAAAACCATATGCTCCATCACGTTAAGGTATCTCACCTTCAACAATAATCTTTTATACATTGAAAAACTATTTTATTTTTACGTCAACATTAATGATGTATTATTCTTAATTGACTATGATGGTGAAAAGTATAAAAATATACTATGAGGAATAAAGCATGACAAACAATTTTACAAAAGCTATGGATTTTAGACACGCGTGTAAAGTATTTGATGAGAGTAAGACTATTTCAGATGAAGAGATGACATATATTTTGGAAGCAGGCAGAAGATCACCTTCTTCTTTTGGTATGGAGGGATGGAAATTCCTTGTCATCACAAACAAGGCACTCAAAGAAAAACTGCGTCCAGCTTGCTGGGATCAGGTTCAGATCACTTCTTCATCTCACTTGGTGATCGTTTTAGCTGCCATAGAGAATGTCAAAGTAGAAAGCGGTATTCCTGAGAAACGGTTTGCAAGAAGAGAGATGTCGCAGGAGAATCTGGATTTCTATTTGGATCTTTATGCCAAACATTTAGCTCCTGTACTCAGCACAGATGACAATATTTACTGCTGGACAGCCAGACAGACCTATATTGCTTTGGGAAACATGATGACCGCTGCAGCTTATATAGGCATTGATTCCTGTCCAATTGAAGGCTTTGAAAAAGAGAAGGTAGAAGAGATACTCAGTCTTGATACTAAAAAATATCAGGTCTCTGTTATTGTACCTTTCGGTTACCGCCTTAACGCACAGTCAGAGCAACTCCGGCTTCCTTTTGAAGAAGTGATTGAATTTATAAAATAAAACCGTGGTTCAAAAATGAAAAAAGAAACCTATTGCATTATCACGACCACTGTTAATTCACAGGAAGTTGCTGAACAGATCACCAAGGCACTGCTCCAAGCCAGATTGGTTGCCTGTGTACAGGAGCATACTGTTCAAAGCAGTTATCACTGGAACGGTCACATTGAGAAAAATATAGAGATACTCCTGCAGATGAAGAGTAAATTCCTGCATTTTGACAGCATACAGCAAACCATAAAGGATCTCCACTCCTACGAAATCCCTGAGATTATTATGATACCCATAAAAAATGCCAGCGAGGATTACCTTACCTGGATAGACAAAGAGGTCAAATGATAGAATTTGGTAAAAGAAAAGTGAGGAAATATGGAGCCTAAACGTATACTTTTTGTATGTCTGGGCAATATCTGCCGCAGTCCTATTGCCGAAGGTGTTGCACAGGATATAGTTAACAGTCAAGCATTGTCCATAGAAGTTGACTCTGCAGGAACAAGCAACTGGCATGAAGGAGAGCATCCCTGCAGTCACTCTGTAAAGATCGCAAAGCACAATAACGTCGATATCAGCAAACAGAGATCACGACCGATCAGCAAAAAAGATATTGGAAAGTTTGACTATGTTATCAGTATGGATGAGCAGAACAGACAAGACCTCATCGATTTTGGATTTGAAAATGTCTATAAACTGGGAGATTTTGGAGGGTTTAACGGTAAAGATGTACCTGACCCCTATTTCTTTCCGGGTTTTGAAGGCTTTGAAAAAGTCTTTCACATGATCGACACAGCAGTGAAAGACCTTATCCAAAAAATAAAACATAGCACAAACACATCTGAGATCTGATTTTCTCAGGTTAATTTTCCATATTAATATTTTTAAATATAATAATTATCTTCTTGCTCTAGGATTTTGATAGAAAAGCTTACAGGAAATGCTTCTGCACATAGAGCAGTGCCTCTTCCTTGTGATGAAGCGTTCCCTCCATCTGGAGGTCATACACTTCATCAAGGATCTTTTTGAAGAGGGGGGACGGCTTCAAGCCAAAATTTATGAGATCTCTTCCCTGCAAAAGAGCATCTATCGGTCTATTCTCTACTTTCAAAGCTTTGGCCTTCTCAAGCATCCACTCTCCCGCTTCATACTTCCCGCTGTGGGCTTCGTCTGTTGTACGTCCCAGAAAATCCGCTTTTGCGACAAGCACCAACTCTTCAATATTCACTTTAGTAGCCAGCCGTCTGATGGCAGGGGCTTTGGCTCCCTGTGCATAAAACTGTGACGGTTTCAAATGATGTTCCACCAGTGGCAAGATAGACTCAATGAAATCATGCTCGTCCGTTAATCGATACATCAAAGAACGTGTCAGTTCAATACCTCTGTTTTCATGCCCTATGGAACGTATCTTTCCATTATCACCAACTGTTGTTGTGATTGCTTTGCCTAGATCATGACAGAGAGTGGCAGACAGCAACTTCAATTTCTGTTTATCATCATTTTTATCGTCAGGATGAGGGCATCCCGACCTGCAGAGTCGAGCCATCGCATCCAGAGACATCATGGTATGTGTCCAGACATCCCCTTCGGGATGCCATTTTGGGTCTTGCGGTACATCTATCAATGCTTCAAGTTCAGGGAAATAACGTAATACGCCAAGTTCTCGCATCAGTTCAAAACCGATGGAGGGCTTTTGCGCTTTCAGTAACAGCTTTTTGAACTCTGTATAAACCCGCTCTTTGGGCAATTCTTCAAGCAAACCCTCATCTACCATCTTCGCACAAAGTCTTGTTGTCTCTTCTGTCAGATCAAAAGAAAAACGGGCAGAGAACTGTACGGCTCTGTAGACACGCAGCGGATCTTCCACAAAAGAGTTATCATCAATATGTCGAAGTACTCTCTCTTCTATGTCTCTTTGTCCGTTAAAGGGGTCTAAAAAGGCTTTCCTCTCTATATCGTAGCCCATGGCATTCACCGTAAAGTCTCGACGCTTGGAAGCTGTTTTAAAGTCCATCTTTCCATCTACCTGAACATCAAAGCCCCGATGTCCTTTGGAAACTTTTGATTCTAAACGGGGGAAGGAGAAATCATACTCCTCATTGTCATGCACAAACTTCAGCACACCAAAGCTCTTGCCTACCAGATTGACTGAGCCGAATTCTAACAGTATAGTTTCAAGCACTTCCATTGACTGAAGCCCATACACTTCAATATCATAATCTTTCACAGGGAATTTCATAAAGTGGTCACGCACAGAACCGCCTACGATGACTGCAGAGCCATTGTGTTGGGAAATGACCTTGGAGATAGTTTTTAGTATTTTAGGTACAAACATGATTCAATCAAAAGCCCTATCTAATTTTCCCGGCCGGTATGCAAAACAGACTATACACTTTTTATCCTCTGCCAACTTACCCTCTTCTAACCCACTATATGCACTTTTTATCCATCTGTTCATCATAAGCTATTGTACAACATCATTCTAAAAAACCTGAAATTTTACAGTATACTATGAGCCTATATTATCTATCAAAGGAGTCTTTTTATGTCAGTACGAAAAATTGCGGGTACTTTTTTACTCGGGATCTCCCTTCTTACCTTACTTTCTGCCCAGGATACACGATCAACCCATTGGGATTTTAATGATGTGCAGGCAGGCAAACTCCCTTCCGGATGGATCGTTGATGCGACACACCCGAAAAAACCTTTGGCTGTCTGGGAAGTACTAAAAAAAGATATCTCCTCTTCTGAGAATAAAATACTGGCACTAAGCAAAGTACAGGCCTACTACGGAAATACCTATAATCTCTGTTATAGCAGATCTATTTCGTTCCTGAACGGTGAGATCTCAGTCAAATTCAAAGCTGTCAGCGGACGGATCGATCAGGGCGGCGGGATCATGTGGCGTGTACAGAACCGAGACAATTATTATGTTGCACGTTTTAACCCTTTGGAAGACAATTTCCGTTTCTACTCCGTTAAAAATGGGATAAGAGAAGAGATCGCTTCTGTAAATATAGCTTTAGACAATGGTTGGCATGAGATGAAGATCATACAGCACAATAGTCACTTTGAAGGTTACCTGGATGGTAAAAAACTTTTGGAGTCAGACAATAAAGACTGTACCCAAAGCGGTGCTGCAGGTCTCTGGACCAAAGCAGATGCCGCAACTGTTTTTGATGATTTTCAAGTGAACACGGTCAGCCAATGAAAACTATTATTCTTTTTTCACTTTCTCTGATGCTCATCAGCTGTTCAGGAACGAAAAACACCTCCAATACAGTGACTGTTTATGTTTCCGAAGACCAGGTCTTTTCTGAACCTATTTTGAAAGATTTTGAAAAAGAGACCGGCATCAGAGTCAATGCCATTTACGACACAGAGGAGTCCAAAGGTACAGGTGTCATGAATCGTCTGATCGCGGAGAAACACAATCCCCAGGCAGATGTTTACTGGGCGAATGAACCCATCCGTGCCGAAGTCCTAAGACACAAAGGGATCCTTTCCCCCTATAAAAGTCCCAATGCCAAAGGCATCCCCTCCATTTTTAAAGAAAAAGACAAGCATTGGACAGGTTTTTCAGCAAGAGTCCGTCTCTTTGTCGTGAACAGTAACACTCCCAAAAAACCAACTTCTATCCTTGACTATACTGCTCCGGACTTCAAAGGAAAAGGGGTCATCGCCAATCCGCTTTTTGGGACAACCACCTCCCACATCGCCGCACTTTTTACACTCTGGGGCGACACAAAAACAAAAACATTTCTCAAACAACTCAAAGCAAACAACACAGCCATCTCTACCAGTAACGGTGAGAGTGCCGATTTTGTCGCTGACGGGCAGTATGCTTTCTCTCTTGTGGACAGTGACGATGCCGTGAGTCGTCTGAAACAGCATGCACCCATCACCTTTGTGTATCCTGATCAAAAAGAAGAGGAAATAGGTCTGTTCGTTGTACCCAATGCAGTCATGCTGATCCATGGAGCACCGCACCGGGAGACAGCGAAAAAGCTGATCGACTATCTGCTCAGTAAAGAGAGTGAACACAAACTTGCTTTTGCAGATTGCGCGCAGATACCCTTACATCAGGGGGTAACCATGCCCAAAGATCTCAAACCCATTGATCAGATCAAAGTGATGCAGGTCGATTACAGTAAGGTTGCTGAAAAACTGTTGGAGATACAGCCCTGGCTCAAAACATGGATGACCGACCGCTAAAATGTCCAAACGTCTTTTCTCCCTGTTTGTCATAGTACCAGTATTTGCAGCTGCCCTGCTGCCGGTACTTACTATGGTCATCGATACCTTTTGGCGGAACAACCGCTTCGACTTATCCGCATACCATGTGCTCTTTCAAAGCAGTATGGCACAGAGCTTTGCAAACTCACTCCTGCTTTCCCTCTCTGTTGCCACATGCACTACAGCTGTCGGTGTACTTTTGGGAATCTTCCTCTCCAAGACCAACCTTCTTTTTACCACGTTTTTTACAATGCTGCTGAGTATTCCGCTTCTCGTTCCACCCTACATTCTCGCACTAGGATGGTATACACTGCTTGGCAGAGAAGGCTATTGGGGAGAGTTACTCTTTGGTTTTTGGGGAACATCCTGGGTACTTTTTTCTATCTATCTTCCCATTCCGTTACTCCTGACCATCCTCTTTTTACGACAGGTAAACCCGCGTTTTGAAGAGGCAGCCAGACTCATGACCGGATGGTACGGGGTACTCAGATCCATCACCCTGCCACTGATATTCCCGGCTATAATGCTTTCCTTTCTTCTTGTCTTCATTTTAACCTTTGGTGAACAGAGTGTGGCAAATTTCCTGCGTTTCAATGTCTTCGCACTGGAGAGTTTTACCTACTTCTCCGCTTTTTATGACTTCAAAACAGCAACCGTACTTGCTGTACCTATGGTTACCGTAGCATTCATTGTACTCTTGGTAGAGCAGTTTTTGCTGCACAAACATATTTTTCGTTTCAGCAGTACCCACAAAATAGAAAAGATCTCCCTTGGCAGATACAAATGGCCCCTCTTCTTTACCATATTTTTGATCATATTTGTCATTGTCATCCTGCCTTTTTTCTCCCTTGTGCAGCAGGCGGCTGACTGGCAGATCATTCAGGAAGCTTTTGAAAAAGCCAAAGCATCCATGCTCAGATCTTACCTCTACGCCATTACCGCGGCAACTTTTTTAATGGGCTTCGGCTTTGCAGGCGGATACCTGATAGAAGAGAAGATCCCCGGATACAGGCTCTATGATGCTTCACTCATTTTCCTCTTTGCACTTCCTGCCGCGGTGATGGGTATTGCGCTGATACTCTTTTGGAACCAACCCTACACAAATCTCATCTATACCACACCGCTCATTATCCTCTTTGGCTACATGGGGAAGTACCTTGTACTTACGACAAAGATCTCCCAGAAAAGGTTCTCGCAGATCCCTCGTTCCCAGATAGAAGCAGCGCAGATGGCAGGTGCGAACTGGTTTCAGGTACTACGCTATATTCTTATGCCTCTTTCTAAAAAAGCACTCTTGACCATGTGGCTGATCGGACTTGTCTTTTCCCTAAGGGAAACCACCATTACGATGCTTGTCTACCCACCGGGCTACGAAACCCTGCCGGTCTACACCCTCACCCAGATGGCTAACGGTGATCCCAGGATCATTGCAGCACTTTCTCTTTTCATGATCAGCATGACACTGCTGCCGCTGTTACTCATAGGCATCATCAAAAAGGTACAACATGATCGCATTACATAATATCACTTTCAGCTATAAAGACAATCTA
>JAMONL010000162.1 GCA_027065815.1 Sulfurovum sp. | reverse complement strand
TTGCCAATTACAACTTTTAAAAAGGAAAATTATGACAAAAGAACAAGTAGAGCAGGTTAAAAATAACCCGAAATATCAGAAACTCGTCAAAGAGCGAAGCAGGTTTGCATGGACACTTTCCATCATAATGCTGGTGGTTTATTATTCATTTATTTTGATCATTGCTTTTGACCCCTCACTTTTTGGTACGAGAATAGGTGATGGTGTGATGACTGTAGGAATTCCAGTGGGGATAGCGATCATTTTCATTGCCTTTATTCTAGCAGGTATTTATGTGAGAAGAGCCAATGGTGAATTTGATGAGTTGACCAGAGAAGTAAGAGAAGAGTTAGGAGATATAGCATAATGAAAAAATTATTATTTATTGCACTCACACTGTTGTTGAGTGTTGCTGCTTTTGCTTCGGGAACCATTGATGGTGAAATTCAAAAACAACCATTGAATATTTCTGCGATTGTAATGTTCCTTATTTTTGTTTCGGGAACACTCGGTATTACCTACTGGGCAGCAAAAAGAACAAAAACAGCAAAAGATTTTTATACTGCCGGTGGCGGGATCACAGGATTACAAAATGGTATGGCGATCGCAGGCGACTACATGTCAGCGGCCTCTTTCCTCGGTATTTCCGGTTTGGTCTATATGGCTGGTTATGATGGCCTTATTTACTCTATCGGTTTCCTTGTTGGTTGGCCGCTTATTCTTTTCCTGATCTCTGAGAGATTGAGAAACCTTGGTAAATATACCTTTGCAGATGTGGCAGCGTATAGACTGCAACAGGCACCTATCAGAACATTGGCAGCCTTTGGTTCCATTGCAACAGTGATCTTGTACCTGATCGCTCAAATGGTCGGTGCAGGTAAACTGATCCAGCTGCTTTTTGGACTTCCGTATGAATTGGCCGTGGTACTTGTCGGTATTTTGATGATCATGTATGTGACCTTTGGTGGTATGCTTGCGACAACATGGGTACAGATTATTAAAGCGGTTCTTCTTCTTTCCGGTGCAACATTCATGGCATTGGCAGTGATGAGTCATTTCGGATTCTCACTTGAAGCGATGTTCGCGGCAGCTGTAAAAGTGCATCCTAAACATCAGGCGATCATGGCACCGGGTGGTTTGGTTTCTGATCCTGTATCGGCGATCTCGCTGGGTATTGCGTTGATGTTCGGTACAGCAGGTCTCCCACATATCCTAATGAGATTCTTTACGGTTGCAGATGCAAAAGAGGCAAGAAAATCTGTCTTCTATGCAACAGGGTTCATCGGATATTTTTATATCCTGACATTCATCATCGGTTTTGGTGCGATCATCATGGTATTGAACAATCCTGAGTATCTTGACCTTGCAAAACAGGCAATATCCGGTGGTTCACCGATCCTTGGTGGTAAGAATATGGCAGCGATCCACTTGTCTCATGCAGTGGGTGGAAACTTCTTCCTTGGGTTCATCTCAGCCGTTGCATTTGCTACCATTCTCGCAGTGGTTTCCGGTCTTACTTTGGCCGGTGCTTCAGCGATCTCACATGATCTGTATGCAAATGTGTTCAACAAACATGGTGAAGTAGATGAAGCAAAAGAGATGAAAGTTTCCAAAATGGCTACGATCGGTCTTGGTATTGTTGCAATCATTCTTGGTATTGCTTTTGAACAGCAAAATATCGCCTTCGTGGTCGGTCTGGCATTTGCTATTGCAGCATCTGCGAACTTCCCGGTACTGTTCCTCTCTATGTTCTGGTCTAAATTGACGACAAGAGGGGCGGTCATTGGTGGTAGCCTTGGTCTTGCAACTGCAGTACTGCTTGTGATCCTCGGACCAATTGTATGGGTACAGATCTTCGGTAACGAAACAGCGATCTTCCCTTACAAATATCCGGCATTGTTCTCGGTAACCGTTGCCTTCCTTGGTATCTGGTTCTTCTCTATCACGGATAACAGTGATAGAGCCAAAGTGGATAGAGAAGCGTTTGAAGCACAGGATATCCGTTCTCAGACCGGTATCGGTGCAGAAGGTGCCTCAGAGCACTAAGCAAACCCTGCAGAACCTTCGGGTTCTGTAGAATGATTTCCATAGTCCAGTAGACTGGATTATTTAAATTATTCAGAGGATAGACATTGATAGCACTATTTGATACGTTAAAAAATAACTTACCTTTCTCTCTGTTGGATGATGCTGCTTTTGAACAGATCGAAGAGAATTCTCAGATCGCTTATTATCCCAGGGAGACAGTGATCATTTCTGAAGAGGCAAGCCCAAAGTGTGTTTACCTTATCATCAAAGGTACGGTAGAAGCTAAAAATGCTGAAGAGCTGATCGATATTTACCATACCAATGATGTTTTTGGTGCGATCGAGCTTATAAAAGATGCACCTTCTGCGTATCAGTACATCGTGAGTGAAGAGCTGATCTGTTATGAACTCGCCACAGAGACATTTTTAACACTTTGCATGAACAATCAAACATTTAAAACGTACTTTTTCTCCAGCATTGTTGAACGTATGGAATTGATCAAAGAGAAAAAGGACTATGCGCGAACTGCTGATATGATGGTAGCAAGGATCGATGAGAATATTCTGCATGCGGCCTGCATTGTAGATGCTGATACTGCTATTGTTGAAGCACTCGCCAAACTTGAAGAGAGCAGGGCTGTGGCACTCATTGTTAAAAATGAATACGGTTACGGTATTGTCACGGATGCGGATCTACGTTATTATATTTTACATAAAGAGGAAGATGAACTCTCCAAGATCTCACAACTTCAGTCTTACCCTGTTATCTCGGTGGAAGAGGAAACACTTCTTTTTAATGTGCTTTTGACCATGACCGAACACAACATCAAACATTTACCTGTTATGGATGATAAGGAAGATCTGGTGGGTGTACTTGAGTTGACGGATCTTTTGAGCTACCTCTCCAATCAGACGCACTTTATTTCGGTACAGATGGAACGTGCTGAGACGGTTGACGAGGTCATCGAAGCATCAAGGCGCATAGAAATTATGGTAGGCGTTCTGCATGAAAAAGGGGTGAAAAGCCGATATGTCGCCAAGATGGTCTCGGAAGTACATAAAAAGATGTATGCCAAACTCTTTGCCTTGATCTTTCCGAAGTCATGGCATAAACGTTGTACGTTGCTGCTGCTTGGCAGTGAAGGAAGAGGGGAGCAGATACTCCGTACCGACCAGGACAATGCCATTGTCTTTGAGAATGGATTTGAACCTGAAGAGAAAGAAGCTGTACTGCTGCACTTCATTGAGACACTGGACAAGATAGGTTTTCCCAGATGTCCGGGCAATGTGATGATCATTAACCCGAAATGGGCAAAAAGTCTTGATGCCTATAAGGAAGATATACGCCATTGGATCAGCACACCAAGTGCTGACGGCATGATGGATATGGCGATTGTTTACGACACCTATGCAGTTGCAGGGAATATTGATCTCTTTAAAGAGATGCGGTCTTATCTGCTTGATAAGATTAAAGAGCATAAAGAGTTCCTGAGTTATTTTGCCAGATCCATTGAAAGTTTTGAATCACCACTGGGGCTTTTTTCACGTTTTATTACAAGCGAAAAGAATCATAAAAATGAGATAGACATTAAAAAAGGCGCTCTCTTTGCCCTTATTCACGGAGTACGTGCGCTGTCTCTGGAGTACGGTATCAAAAAAACAAATACAACACAGCGTATCAAAGAGCTGAATGAACTAGGGTACATGAACCAAGAGGATGCACGGGATCTTCTTGAGACTCTGGAGGTCATCAATACCATACGTTTGCATGCTCAGCTCGAGAAGTTGCAGCAGGAAGAGGAGATAGACAATTATATCTGTCTGACAACCTTGGGTAAACTGGAAAGAGATACACTTAAAGAGGCACTCAAAACGGTTGAACAATTCAAAAAAAGAGTGAGTTATCACTTTCATCTTTCTATGGTCTCTTAGGGCAGGTAAGTTGGTATGTTTGGCACTCTAAAGAGAAAATGGAACAAGAAACATTTGACAGATGAACGCTTTGCTTTTTTATTTGATGAGACTTCAAATGATGAAGTGGTGGTCTTTGACTGTGAAACGACAGGATTGAATCCTAAAAAAGATGAACTTATCTCTATTGGGGCGGTGAAGATCAAAGGAAACAAGATCCTTACTAATGAAGCGATCCATATTTATGTGCAGCAGAAAAAGCAGATAAGCCATGAAAGCATTACCATCCATCAAATACGCCATTGTGACCTGGAAGATGCCGTGCCGATAGAAGAAGCGATAGAGAAGTTTTTATATTTTATAGGCAACAGAACGCTGGCAGGGTATTTTCTTGAATTCGATGTGGCGATGATCAATAAATACATAAAGCCGATGTACGGTATTGCACTGCCTAACAGACAGGAAGAAGTCTCTGCGATCTATTATGACAAAAAGATCGCCACGATCCCTCAGGGACATATTGACCTGAAGTTCAATACGATCCTGAAAGATCTGGATCTGCCGACACTTCAGGCACATGATGCACTGAATGATGCAGTAATGACCGCAATGATCTATCTTAAATTGAAACATGTAAAACGAATACGCAATGTGAGGAGAGAATGATGTGAGAATGTTGTTATCGAAGACCCATGAAAAAAGTAGAAAAAAAGTGGAAAAAGAGTGAAAATGTAACAAATAGGATGAAATTACTCCTAATTAAAATATGCATTTAAATTTCTTTCTCTTTTCCAAAGAAAATGTTACACTCATTACAATAATAAATAGAAAATGCTAAAAGGAATAAAATGTTAAAAGATATATATCAGCCAAACCCGGAATTTGCAAAAGAGGCACGTATTGGAAGTATGGAGGAGTATTATGCACTTCAAAAGCAGGCGAATGATGACTATGAAGGTTTTTGGAAAACGTATGCAGATGAAAAAATAGACTGGTTTACACCTTACACTTCAGTACTTGATGAATCCAATGCACCCTTTGTCAAATGGTTTGACGGCGGGAAACTGAATGTCGCACATCAGTGTATTGACCGTCACTTAGATACACGAAAGAATAAAGCTGCAATCATTTTTGAAGGTGACCGTGGTGACAAACAGGTGATCACCTATCTTGATCTTTACGCCAACGTCAATAAATTCGCTAACCTTCTTAAAAAAGAATTTGGGGTAAAGAAAGGTGACAGAGTGGTCATCTATATGCCGATGATCCCGGAAGCTGCATATGCCATGCTCGCCTGTGCACGTATCGGTGCGATACACTCTATTGTCTTTGGAGGATTTTCTTCTGAAGCACTGCGTGACAGAATTGAAGATGCAGAAGCAAAAGTAGTGATCACTGCGGATGGGGCTTACAGAAAAACCAAACCCTATATGTTGAAACCTGTGGTTGATGCAGCATTAACAGGGGAAACACCCGTTGAAAAAGTATTGGTTGTTGAAAGAAACAATGAAGATGTGACCTGGGTGGCAGGTCGTGATTATTCATACAATGAATTGATCAAAAGTATGTCAGGTAAATGTGAGGCTGAACCTATGGAGAGTGAAGATCCTCTCTTTTTACTCTATACTTCAGGCAGTACAGGAAAACCAAAAGGGGTACAGCACTCAACAGCTGGGTATATTCTCTGGGCACAAATGACCATGGAGTGGGTATTTGATGTGAAAGAGAATGATACTTACTGGTGTACGGCAGATGTGGGTTGGATCACAGGACATACCTATATTGTCTATGGACCATTGGCAATGGGTGCAACAACAGTGATGTTCGAGGGAGTGATCACCTATCCTGATGCAGGTCGTCCATGGAAGATGGTTGAAGAGCATAAGATCAATCAGTTTTACACTGCACCGACAGCGATCCGTGTCTTACATAAAATGGGTGAGGATGAACCGGCTAAATATGACCTTTCCTCTCTGAAAGTTCTGGGAACAGTGGGTGAACCTATCGATCCTCCTGCATGGAAGTGGTATTATGAAGAGGTAGGTAATAGTAAATGTGCCATTGTTGATACGTACTGGCAAACGGAAACGGGTGGGCATGTCGTTTCTCCGCTGCCTGGAGCGACACCGATCAAACCTGCCTGTGCAACACTCCCGTTACCGGGTATCATGGCTGAGATCCTTGATCCTGAAACAGGAGAGAAAGTAGGGGAGGGTGAAAGTGGATACATGTGTATCACTCGCCCTTGGCCATCACAGATCCGTGCTGTATGGGGTGATGAAGAGCGTTATAAAAAGTCTTACTTCGGTGATGTGGTGAAAGATGGAAAAGCAGTCTACTTTACCGGTGACGGTGCAGTATATGGTGAAAATGGGTATATTACCATTACCGGCCGTACGGATGATGTTATCAACGTTTCCGGACACCGTATGGGAACTGCAGAAGTGGAAGCAGCTATCAAGAAGCATGACAATGTTGCTGCAGTTGCCGTTGTAGGTAAACCACACCCTCTCAAAGGTGAGGGCATCTTTGCCTACATCGTACTCAAGTCAGTACCGGTTACGCATAATGATGAAGTGGCAGATGAAGTTGAGACGATGAAAGAGATCAACCAGGTCATCAAAAAAGAGATTGGAAATATTGCACTCTGTGATGATATGATCTTTGTACCAGACCTTCCAAAAACAAGATCAGGAAAGATCATGCGAAGGATACTTCGAGCCATTGCAAAAGGTGAAAAGATAACACAGGATACTTCCACACTGGAAGATCCGTCCATTGTCGATACGATCCAAAACTGCTGTAAGGATGCAGGAAAATAAAACCTGCATCATTTTCCCTGTGTTTGGCACAGGGAATTTAAACTACTTCTTTCAAATTACTACTTTTTCTTCCCTATGAATATATAATTACTATATGCTACAATATATCTATATCATCATATAGGAGTCTGTAATGAGTAGTAATAAAACGATCTATCAACCAAATCCTGAATTCGCTGAAAATGCAGCCATAAAAAGTATGGATGCCTATTGGGCACTGCAAAATAAAGCCATTGAAGACTATGAAGGTTTCTGGAAAACATTCGCAGATGAGAAAATAAACTGGCTTGCACCTTATGATCAGGTACTTGATGAAAGTGATGCACCATTTTACAAGTGGTTCACCAATGGTAAGCTCAATGTATCTAACCAGTGTATTGACAGGCATCTTGCAGATAAAGCAGAAAAAACAGCGATCCTTTTTGAAGGGGACAGAGGAGATGTAGAACATATTACATATGCCCAGCTCTCTTTACGTGTCAATAAAATGGCTAATTTGCTTAGAAATGAATTTGGCGTTCTTAAAGGAGACAGGGTGGTTCTCTATATGCCGATGATCCCTGAAGCAGCCTATGCGATGCTGGCATGTGCACGTATCGGTGCGATACACTCTATTGTCTTTGGCGGATTCTCGGCAGAAGCGCTCAAAGACCGTATAGAGGATGCTGAAGCAAAAATAGTCATTACTGCTGACGGTGCATTTAGAAAAGGTAAACCTTACATGCTCAAACATGTGGTTGATACGGCACTTTCTGAAGGCGGTAAAAGTGTTGAAGCCGTACTTGTTGTCAAAAGAAATAATGAAGAAGTAGAATGGGTGGAAGGCAGAGACCATAACTATAATGAATTGATCGTTGAACAGCCTGCGGAGTGTCCTTTTGAGCTTATGGACAGCGAAGATCCACTTTTTTTACTTTATACATCTGGAAGTACAGGAAAACCCAAAGGGGTTCAACATACAAATGCCGGCTATATCCTCTGGGCGCAAATGACCATGGAGTGGGTATTTGATGTCAAAGGTGATGATGTGTTCTGGTGTACTGCAGATATAGGATGGATCACCGGACACACCTATATCGTGTATGGCCCTCTTGCGGCAGGAACAACGACTTTGATGTTTGAAGGTGTCCCGACTTATCCGGATGCTGGTCGTGCATGGAAGATGGTACAGGATCACAAGATAACACAATTTTATACGGCACCGACAGCGATCAGGGTATTGCATAAAATGGGTGAAAATGAGCCTGAAAAATATGACCTCTCTTCACTTAAAGTACTTGGAACAGTCGGTGAACCGATCGATCCTCCTGCCTGGATCTGGTACTATGAGGCAGTCGGTAATTCCAAGTGTGCCATTGTAGATACCTGGTGGCAGACCGAGACAGGGGGACATATCATATCTCCACTTCCCGGTGCGACACCTATAAAGCCCGGATGTGCAACTTTGGCACTTCCGGGGATCATGACTGAGATCCTTTCTCTTGAAGGTGAAACAAAAGAAGTAGGAGAGAAAGGGCTTCTGTGTATTACTAAGCCATGGCCGAGTATGATCAGAACTATCTGGGGTAATCCTGACCGTTATATCTCAGCCTATTTTGGGGATGTAGCCAAAGACGGTAAGCCGGTTTATTTCTCAGGTGATGGTGCAGTGCTCGATGAAGATGGATATATCACGATAGTCGGCCGTGTAGATGATGTGATCAATGTATCCGGCCACCGTTTGGGAACGGCTGAAATAGAAGCAGCGGTGGCAAAAGATAATTCTGTCTCTGAAGTTGCTGTGGTAGGTCGTCCTCATGATATAAAAGGAGAATCCATTTTCATTTATATCGTCCTCAAAGAAGGGCATATCAATACAGATATCAAAAATCATATCAATACCTTGCTGGGAGAAGAGATCGGAAACATTGCCAAGGCGGATCATATTATCGAAGTACCGGGATTACCGAAGACACGTTCAGGTAAGATCATGAGAAGGATCTTGCGTTCTATTGCAAAAGGAGAAGAGATCACTCAGGATATTTCAACCCTTGAAGATCCTTCTATTGTAGAAGATATTATCACAAAAGCAAGAGAAGCTTGATCTGTTTTTAGAGTAAGCCTTTGATCATTTTCAAGTCTTCGAATACGTCTTTTTTTGCAGAAGGGTTTCGTAGTAAATAACTTGGATGATAGGTGGGAACAAGTATATAGCCTTTTTTCTGAAGTATTGTTCCCCGTACTTTAGATATATTGCTATCATCTCCGGATAGATAGTGATAGGCAGTGGCACCCAGTGCAACAATGATCCTGGGTTTAATAAGTTCTATTTGCTTTAAAAGATAAGGCTGACAGGTATGGGCTTCTGTAGGTGTGGGTTCGGCATTGTCTCTAGGTCTGCATTTGACTACATTGGTAATATAAACCTCAGATCTTGAGAGTAGCAGGACATTTTCGATCATTTTAGTCAGGAGCTCTCCTGAACGTCCTACAAATGGCTTTCCTGAACTGTCTTCCATGGCACCTGGCGCCTCTCCTACGAACATAAGCTCCGCATTGATATCTCCTTCCCCAAAGACCACATGTGTACGAGATTTACTCAACTGACAGAGATGGCATCCTATGGCCTGTTTTTTAAGTTTATCAAGTGTGTCCGGAAGCGTGAGATCAGGTTCATCTTCTTTGAATGGTGTGAGATCAGTATACTTGTACCCCAACTGTTTCAGTAGATAAAGCTGTTTTAAAAGAAGCGCATTTT
>JAMONL010000161.1 GCA_027065815.1 Sulfurovum sp. | reverse complement strand
CAGCACTTTTCTTCATCTTGAAAATACTGCATTACTGAAACTTCTTGGTTTCCTTGCCATTCTAATTATTGTCTGGCTTGGCGCAACGATACTGGGTTCTATTTTCTCAAAATTGACATCTGTGAGCGGTTTGGGTTTCATCAACCGTTTTCTCGGTTTTATTGCGGGTGGGGGTAAATATTTTATTATCTTCGCACTGATCGTCACAGCGCTCGCGAATGTCACACTGGTGAAAGACAACTTGGGAAAATATGTCAAGGATTCAGTACTTTATCCCTATCTCCTTAAAGTGGGTACAAGTATCATTCATCTTGATCCTAAAAGCATTGGTTTGGACAATGACAGTACCGCTGACGTACTCAAAGATGTTGCCAACATGAACAGTAAGGAAGATGTCAACACTTCCTCTGATGTAGTACACAACGAAGATAATAAAAGTATAGAAAGCAAATAAGGGACATTTATGATCACCTATCCTCTTCTTTTAGACAAATTCAAAACACTGCTGAAGACCAATACACTTAAATTCACAAAACAACGTGAGCTAATCTTGAAATTTCTTTATGATAATGATGAGCACTATACCCCAGAAGACATCTATATGCTTCTCAAAAAAGAAAATCCCGATATCAATATCGGAATCGCTACTGTATATCGTACATTGACACTGCTTGAAGATTCGGAAATCGCAAGTTCCATCTCTTTTGGTGCACAGGGTAAAAAGTATGAACTGGGACTGAAAAAGCACCATGACCATCTTATCTGTACTTCTTGTGGAAATATTATTGAATTCTTTGATGAAACCATTGAAGAGCAGCAGGAGAAGATCGCTGCAAAGTTCAATTTTAAAATGACAGGCCATACAATGAAAATTGTAGGTTTATGCGAGAAATGCCAAAACTAAAAAAACAACGTCATCTTGAATCAAGTCCAAAATGACATACATAACAAACAGGAGAAACATTGATATTTGAAAATCAATATATTCAGGAACGAATCAAAAAAACAGAAAAACTAAGAGAAGAAGGCATTAACCCTTACCCGAACCAGATTTCAAAAGGGACACCTTCTACACAATTTTTAGCAGAATGTGAAGATATTAAAGCACAAGATGCCGAAGAGAAAAAAGATGAGAACAGAACTTACTCACTGACAGGAAGACTGAAATTCATCCGTATCATGGGAAAAGCTGCATTCGCCAAGATCGAAGATGCAGACGGATTGGTACAGATCTATTATAACAGAGATGAACTGCCTGAAGGTTTCTACAACAATGTGGCAAAAAAGCTCTTTGAAGTAGGTGATATCATTGAGGCAACAGGATACCCCTTTGTCACACAGACCGGTGAACTGACACTGCACTGTAAAAAGATGAATATTGTATCAAAAGCCATTTCTCCTCTGCCGGAAAAGTTCCATGGACTTCAGGATCACGAACTCAGATATCGCCAGCGCTATCTTGACATGATCATGAATCCGGATGTCAAAAAGAACTTTGAAATGCGTTCAAAGATCGTCTCTCTTGTCAGAAGGTTCTTTGAGGACAAAACTTTCCTTGAAGTCGAAACACCTATGATGCACCCTATTCCCGGCGGTGCCAATGCCAAACCGTTCATTACCCATCATAATGCCTTGGATGTGGAACGTTACCTGCGTATTGCTCCGGAACTTTACCTCAAACGTCTCATCGTAGGTGGTATGGAAGCTGTTTTTGAGATAAACAGGAACTTTAGAAATGAAGGAATGGACCAGACCCATAATCCTGAATTCACTATGATCGAATTTTACTGGGCGTACAAAACCTATCTGGATCTTATGGAGATCACCGAAGAGTTATTCGACTACCTCTTTGAACATCTTGGTCTTGAGAGAAAACTGCCGTACGGTGACCTTGAGATAGACTTTGCTACACCGTTTGCAAAGATCCCGTATATTGAATCACTTACAAGCATTGGTGGCGTACCTGCTGACGTTGCAACAGATAAAGAGAAAGCCCTGGCATACCTTGCAGAACATAAAGTGAAAGTAGATCCAAACTTAACACTGGGCTACCTACAGGCTGAACTTTTTGATGAATTTGTAGAAGGCAAACTTATCAACCCAACATTCATCACAGATTTCCCTGTAGACATCTCGCCATTGGCAAGAAGATCAGATGAGAACCCTGACATAGCAGAACGTTTTGAGCTTTTCATGGCAGGCAAAGAGATCGCCAACGGTTTCTCTGAACTCAACGACCCTATTGACCAGTACAACAGATTTAAAGGTCAGGTAGATGCCAAAGAAGCAACAGGTGATGATGAAGCTATGCATATGGATACCGATTATGTAAAAGCCCTCTCTTACGGTATGACACCAACCGCAGGTGAAGGTATAGGGATCGACAGACTGGTCATGATGCTGACCAACCAGCACAGCATCCGTGATGTCCTTCTTTTCCCGGCAATGAAACCGGAAGCACCTCAGGCTCCTGTTATTTCTGCTGAGAACAAATGTAAAAAATGCGGCAATGAAAACATGGATGAACTTAAACCTGCTAAAAAAGGCAAAGGAATGTTCTGTATGGATGTGGCTGCATGTAAAAAAAGAGTCACTGAAAACCATTGATTCTTCGCATTCCCATCGTTCCGGATGGGGAAACATACAAAATTAAACTTCTACTTTAACTTCAACACTTTTAAGTAATTTTTTTACTATCACAATAAATACTCCGGTAAGTAACAGATTTAATGCTAAAGACAACATTGCAACTGTGATCATTATGCCACCAATTCCGTAAGATATAGAAATAATTAAAACACCAGCACCGACTTCACCACGCGGGAACATTCCCACAGACAAAGCCAATCGCTCCTTCCAATGGGCTTCCTTTCTATAGCAAAAAAGAGGGAATAGTTTACCAAGATTTGAAAGTAACGTAACTATAAATACATGTATAGCGACCCATCCCCAATCTACTGGTAAACTTTCAAGATTGGGAGATTGTCCGGGCTGAGGAATTAAATCATCTTTTGAATCAGAAAGATCATCCATGATATAAGCATCTACAATTTTTTGATTGACCACATTTATCTCTGATGAGGAACCAGAAATATCAACGATCGCAGGCATAGAAAGACCAACCAATACCATAAAGATTATTGACACAAGAAATGATATTTTTTTTTCATTTGGACTTTCAATAATATCAACTTCCAAATCACCCTGTTTTTTATTTTTAATTACAATAGTTTGATAAACGATCATGCAACCCAGAGCAAATGTAGGCAATAGCACTTCAATATGGATTGGTACAACTTCATCCATCAGCTTGCTTGAATAGTAGATTATTTCTGAAATAAGAGTAATTATTACACTGTAGGTCGTTACCCATGGCCATGTTATCGGTATGCGCAATTGATGTAAGTAACGCCATGCTGACCATAAAAGTATAAACATAGGCATCATAATGATGCCCAATTGCCATTTCCAACCCACCAAGAACATTTTTAGCGGAATCATCAGCAGTACGGTATCAAGATCATCAAAAATAGCTAATATTTTTATTTTTTTATACATCCACGTTCCTGCCAGTCCTCCTGCCACCAACATAGAAAATAGTATCCCGGCAGAAGTAGGTGCTGCAAATCTTGATGCTAATAGTGCTTCTTTCCATGCCGTAATGGTACTTATGTCGGAAAGAACAAAAACAAAATACATAGCAACAAAGATCCAAGGGAAGGTTGCAGCGGTTGCAGCCACCACATAATCCCATCCATATGATTTTAAGTTGTTTTTATCAATATCAAATTCATAGCCAACACGAATCATAATAAAGCCAAGAGCAATGGTTGTCAGACTTCTGACAACATGCATGAAATCAGTATAATAATCAGGGAGGATAAGTGACGGTAAGAATTGAGAAAAAATCAATCCCATGAGTAAGAACCCTGATAAAAGTACAATATTTTTCATCTTCTACCTTCTTCTTTTATATCACTATATCGCTATTCCCAGAATATTTATCATAGATAACTATATTCTATTATTATTTTATTTTTCATGATAATATTATATCTGAAATATTCATTTATTTTCAATTTAAGCGATTTTGTTCAATGCGTTCAAAAGTAACCACTCCTTTTCTAAAAAATAATAAAGTCCTTAGAGTAATTTTGCTATAAATACATTTATAAATGAACCCTCTGTATTCTCCCAATAAAATACAACACGGATTCAAATCTTATTCCCAAAAGGAACATTCATGTCATATGCCATAGAAACTTTTGACCCGGAGATCTTCCAGGCTATCGAAAACGAGAGAGAAAGACAGACAGATCACCTTGAAATGATCGCTTCTGAGAACTTTACCATCCCTGCTGTTATGGAAGCAATGGGTTCCGTGTTTACCAACAAATATGCAGAGGGTTATCCGTACAAACGATACTACGGCGGATGTGAATATGCAGATGTCGTTGAGCAGCTTGCCATCGACAGAGCCTGTGAGCTTTTTGACTGTAATTATGCAAATGTCCAGCCACATTCAGGATCTCAGGCAAACGGTGCTGTGTATGCCGCACTGCTTAAAGCTGGTGACAAACTTCTGGGTATGGATTTAAGCCATGGTGGTCACTTGACACACGGTTCAAAACCAAGTTTTTCAGGGAAGAACTATTCAAGCTTTACTTACGGTGTTGAACTTGACGGTCGTATCAATTATGAAGAAGTACTTCGTATTGCCAAAACAGTCAAACCAAAGATCATTGTATGCGGTGCTTCTGCCTATGCAAGAGAGATCGATTTCAAAAAATTCAAAGAGATCGCTGATGAAGTCGGTGCTATCCTCTTTGCCGACATCGCACATATTGCCGGTCTGGTATGTGCCGGTGAACACCCTAGTCCGTTCCCGTATGCAGATGTCGTAACAACAACGACACACAAAACACTTGCAGGACCTCGCGGCGGTATGATCATGACCAACGATGAAGATATTGCCAAAAAGATCAACTCGGCGATCTTCCCGGGTCTTCAGGGTGGTCCACTTGTCCATGTGATCGCTGCAAAAGCAGTAGGTTTCAAATACAACCTGTCTCCAGAGTGGAAAATCTATGCGGCACAGGTCAAAGCCAATGCTGCTGTCCTTGCACGTGTATTGATGGAGAGAGGCTATGATGTGGTTTCAGGCGGTACAGACAACCATCTGGTACTGGTTTCATTCCTTGACAAAGAATTTTCAGGAAAAGATGCAGATGCAGCCTTAGGTGCAGCAGGTATTACAGTGAACAAAAACACTGTTCCGGGAGAGACAAGATCTCCATTTGTCACTTCCGGTGTACGTATCGGTTCTGCTGCATTGACAAGCAGAGGCATGAAAGAGGCTGAGTTTGAGATCATTTCACATAAAATTGCTGATGTACTTGACAATGTCAATGATGCCTCACTGCATGCAACGATTAAAAATGAGATGAAGGAACTTGCTTCCAACTTTGTAATCTATGAGAAATCGATATATTAATGACTTCAGCAGTGCCCAAAGGAAATGCCCTTGGGGTACAATCATGCAACTAGTTGCATCTAAAAGGTTACAGTATAAAAGTTTTTGATCTAGAGTTTACGACAGACCATTACTACATTAAACGTCCTTCGATCGTCGAACAGATACCGTTCGACAATCGTACCTTCTACGCCAAATTTGAGCGTATCAATGAACCCCTCACCGATCTTGTCGTCAAACAGCACTTCAATAAACAATACACTGTTGCCGTACCGCTCCTGACAGATGGGCATACAGACTATTTGGTACTCGAATACAAAGGTGAAGAGCATCAGCGTTTCTATTACCTCACAAAACACCTCTTCCAAACCATGAAGATCAATACTTACCATATCTATCAGGGAAAAGATGAAGAGAAGGTCCAAGTGTTTATTGAAGTGGATGGACTCAGTCTCAAAGAGGCTGATACAAAGTTGCAAGAGATTTCCGACAATTTAAAACAGAAACTGACAAAACGCTGGAAGTGTCTGCCTCTGCTTTCTCTCCCGGAAGCCTACAACATTGTCACCCTTCCCTATAGACCTTTGAGCTAACTCACTCGTTTACATTTCCAAGACGCTATCCCTTTTTGATCTTTTCATAAGCCATTTTGATCAGCAATGGAGGCAATACTGTCGTCAGTATGATCACCATGATCAACGCGGCATAGACTTCCGTATTAAAAATACTGGCAGATCGCCCTATTTCTGCAAAGATCAACCCGACTTCTCCACGCGGTACCATGGAGAGACCGACAATCACACGTTTTTGAAATGTGAGTGAGTTTAGAAAAAAAGGAAGCAGCATCTTTCCTATCACTGCGACCAGCAAAATAGAACCTCCAAAAAGCCACACATGTGATTCTCCCCAGTTAATATCCTGCATATTGACCGAAAGCCCTACAGTCACAAAAAAGATCGGTGTAAAAAGCAGAACGATCGGTCGCATCTGCCTTTCGATCTTGTCTGCAAAATCTTCCTTCTCCCGTATCACTATCCCAAAAGGAAGGAAAAAACGCCTGGAAAGTGCCAAACCCGCGGCAAAACCACCAATGATCTCCGGTGCACCCATCTGATGTGCAAGCCAGGCAAAAAAGAGTACCAGGGAGATAATAGCCACCGGTATCAAACCGGGATAATTGGTTTGAGAATCATATTTGTGGATCAGTAAAGCCATTAATTTAGCGGCTATTGGGGCAAGGATAAAAAAAGCTGTAATGAAGAGAAATATACGTCCGGTATCTACAATACTGACCTCTCCACTTTGCGAAAAATCATAAAGGATAGCAAGCAGTACCACGCCAAAAATGTCATCCAGTACTGCTGCTCCCAAAACGATCTCACCTTCTAGACTCTGATTTTTTTTAAGGTCTTTAAGTACCCGCACAGTGATCCCGATACTGGTTGCAGTAATAGTTCCGCCAATGAAAAGTGAAGTAATAAGAGAAAGGTCAAAAAGAGTGTACCCTACGAATGTTCCCAGAACAAAAGGCAATATGAAGCCACCTATTGCCACAATAGCAGCGGTCCATCCACTCTCTTTGAGTCGCTTCAAATCAGTTTCAAGTCCCACATCAAACAATAATAAGATAATACCGATCTCTGCAAGCAGTTTGATCGTATCGTTCAGTGTGACCCAGCCAAGCAGCGATGGTCCCAGAAAGAGTCCTGCAGCAAGTTCCCCCAACACAGGAGGCAAACCTATACGCTGAAAGACTTCGGCAAAAATACGCGCACCTACAAGTATCAATAATAATATGAGAAAAAAATCGTGTGCCTGCATAATAGTTATTATAGCAAAACCGTATGGGTTTTAGATGCACAGGAGCATTCTTCCAATAGAATTTTGGAAAACGATGGAAATGCTTATCATTTGCTTCTTTTTTTGCTTTGAAACTAAATATTTTCCTCTTTTCGTATCCGTTATTATACTTACGATACAATAACTTCTAAATTACAAAATGGACAGGCATGCTCGAAAGAATATTAAGATTTTTTGTCACCAACAGCAGATTGAATTACTTTCTATTCGTACTTGTTTTCATCTCCGGTGTGGTACTGTACATGAAAACCCCCAAAGAGATCTTCCCCTCTTTTGAACTGGATATGATCTCTGTCAATGGACATTATACCGGTGCTTCCATCGACATGCTTGACAAAATGGCTGTCAAAGAGATAGAAGATGAGATCAAAAATATTGACGGTATTGACAAAATGGCGACCATTGTCTCCGCAGGAAAATTTAATATTATCCTTGAACTCGAAAAAAGAGTGGACAAGTACAACACGGCACAAAAGGTCAAAGATGCCGTCACACTGAGCAGGCAAAATCTCCCCCCGGATATGGATGAACCTACGGTCAAAGTACTGGAAGTCAAACGAAATCTCATGCGAATTGCTGTCTCTTCCGACACAGCTTCACAGGAAATGCTCATTCAGGCTTCCGATCAGCTCAAAGACAAGATCACTGCACTCAAGAATATTGCAGAAGTATTGGTCTATGGAGATTCGGACAAATATTATGATATACGCCTGAATTCCGAAAAAATACGTGCTTTGGGACTGGATGAAAGCACTGTCATCACTGCACTTTCCGGACTCTCATATATTTTTCCCATTGGAACCATAGAAGACAGCAAAAACGGATATTTTTTCATCTCTACACATAACGGTCCCAAAGATGCAAAAAAAATGCTGCAAAGTCAACTCAAAGTTTCCGGAAAAACATTTTATTTAAAAGATATTGCTACCGTATCAAAACGTTTTGAAGATACAGCAACCCTCTACTCCATCGATACCCGGCACGCTCTGGATCTCAACGTTAAACAGAGCAGCGAAGGGAATGCACTGACTCTTGCCAAAGCTATCAAAGCATTGGTGGAACAAAGTAATGCAAAAAAAAGCAGTATTGTTTACACCATACACGATGACAGATCTGTAGCCATTAAAGACCGTTTGAATATTGTAATCTCCAATATTCTTTTGGGTCTTATTCTTATTTCACTGCTGGTCACACTCCTCATCAACAAACGCATGTCATTCATCATAACGATGGGAATTCCAACTTCATTTGTCATGGGTGCGGCCTATCTCTACTTCGCAGGCTACACGATCAATATGATCTCTCTTATTGGTGTACTTATTGCATTGGGGATCATTGTGGATGATGCCATCGTAGTTTCTGAGAATATTCAACAGCATATCGAAGAAGGTATAGAGCCAAAAGAGGCGGCCATAAGGGGAGCAAAAGAGATGTTCAAACCGGTGACCATTGCCTCACTCACAACACTTTTTGCGTTCATCCCTGCGCTAATGATGTCCGGGACCATGGGAGAAGTAATCAAACTTATCCCTATTGCTGTTTCTGTGCTCGTACTTGCCTCACTGATAGAATCTTTTATCTTTTTACCTATCCATGCTGCACATCTGCTTAAAAATGATCAAAAAACCACATCCTGGGAACCGGTCAATCGTATCTACAGTCGCATCATCCACTATTTTATGTATTATAAAAAAACATTTCTGCTGCTTTTTATTATCTTGGTACCACTGTTCATTATCCTGGGTGTAAAAATGATCAAATTTCAAATGTTTCCACAGTTTGATGCATCTACCATTACGATTACGATGAAAGCCAACGTCAATACCACAACCGAAAATACCATGAAATACCTCAATATCATAGAAAAGGACCTGTATGCGCGGAAAAATGAGTTTTATATAGACCATGTCGGTGCTGTTTCGGGATGGAGGCGAGATTCTGCAGGGAATTCTGAAACCTATCCGTATGTAGGACAGATACATATTGAACTTCAAAAATTAAAAGCACAGAATTTTGTAGACAGATATATCACTCCGACACTCTCTTTTTATTATGACAAAGAGGGGCGAACAAGAGAAGAGAAGTCTGTGGTCATTGCAGAGAAACTGCGCAACTTTCTGAAACAAGAGGAATACAAAAAACGCTTT
>JAMONL010000160.1 GCA_027065815.1 Sulfurovum sp. | reverse complement strand
TTTATTCTCCGGTTTTTGTGCTGTTTGGTATGCGGCATAAAGGTTGGCACCGGCAGATATCCCAACCAGCAATCCTTCTTCCCTGGCTACTTTTTGTGCCATTTTGTAAGCATCTTCATTGCTGACGGTGATCACATCATCATAAATGGATGTATTTAAAATATCCGGTATAAATCCTGCACCGATTCCCTGGATCTTGTGTGGACCGGCTGTACCCCCACTTAAAATGTTGGAATCTGCCGGTTCAACAGCAATGGCTTTTAGTGAAGAAATGTGCTCTTTCAAGACTTCCGAAGTACCGGTAAGCGTACCGCCCGTGCCGACAGCTGCAATAAAAATATCCACAGTATTGTCTGTATCTTTAAGAATCTCCATTGCGGTTGTTTTTCTGTGTATATCCGGATTATCAGGATTTTTGAATTGCTGCAGTACAAAGGCATTGTCCAAGGTCTGTGCCAGACTGTCGGCTTTCTCTATGGCTCCGTTCATTCCCTGTGCTGCCGATGTCAATATAAGTTCCGCACCCAGATAAGTGAGTATTTTTCGTCTCTCTATACTCATGGATTCCGGCATGGTAAGAAGGAGTTTTAATCCTCTCGATGCACAGATGGCAGCAAGACCGATACCGGTGTTTCCGCTTGTTGGTTCAATGATCACAGAATCTTTATTGATCTTCCCCGATTTCATTGCTTCGTTGATCATGTTAAAAGCGATTCTGTCTTTCACAGATGAGGTAGGGTTCATAAATTCACACTTGCCTAAAATGGTAGTTCCTGTCTCATCAGAGAGTGAATTTATTCTGATCAAAGGGGTATTCCCTATCAGGTCATCAATACTGTTGGCTATCATTTTTATTTCCTGTTATTTTTCGCTGAGTGGTTTAAACTCATAGTTCTCATCATCATAATACTCTATTTCACCGTTCTCTATGTTGTAATGCCATCCATGCAAATAGAGCGTACCCTCTTCAAGACGTCTTTTTACCGCAGGGTAGGTGAGGAGGTTATCAAGCTGATAGACCACAGAAATTTTTTCCGTATAGCGCAACATTCTCTCTTTACTGTCGTGCTTATGTGCTAGTGTGGCTACCTTTTTGGCTTCCGCACCAAGTCCGAGCCATTTGATGGTATGGATATTTTCTGGAGTTTCCTGTATGTTTTTATAGAGTGCGGCTATAGCACCACAGTGAGAATGTCCACAGACGATGACATCGGAGACTTCCAAAATACTGACGGCATATTCAATGGCAGAGGCTGTAGCATGGTAATCGGCATCGGGGTTGTAGGGTGCCACAAAATTACCAATATTCCGTACAATGAAAAGGTCTCCGGGTTTGGAACCTGTGATCATCGCCGGCATGACACGGGAGTCGGAACAGCCAATGAAAAGTGCTTTGGGATTCTGCCCCTCATCCACAAGTTTTTTAAAACGGTTTTTACTTTGATTGAATTTAATTTTCTGAAAAGCAAGGTGCCCTTTTTCAAACTCCTGTAAGCCACTATCCATTGATGACCTCCTTAATGGAATAAGCGATCTTTTCATCCGCATACATCGGTACAACACCGTTGTAGTCAGAAGGTATTTTAAAAGGTTTCTTTTCTAAAACAACTTGTTTGCTGAGAGGTGTGATGCTATAGATCTTTTGGGCATTTCCGGAGACGAAGGCTTGGAGCTTGTCTAATGGAGCATTATGCTCTTCAAAAAGTTCAGTCAAAAGTTGTAATGCAACAGGCGCAGTAAAGACCCCGGCAGCACAGCCACAAGCTTCTTTGGCATGTTTAGGATGCGGTGCCGAGTCTGAACCAAACATGACTTTAGGATGTGCGGCAAGTGCGACTTTCAGTAAAGCATCTCTGTCTTCAGGACGTTTTGCAATCGGTTTACAGAAAAGATGCGGTTTCAGCATCCCTCCGGCAACATCATCCAGAGTGATCAAAAGGTGGTGTATGGTGATAGTCGCATAGAGGTTCTCAAATCTGTCAAGAGCAGCTACAGAAGCTTTGGTCGTGATGTGCTCCATGATGATCTTTAGCTTGGGGAAAGCACCCGCAAGCTTTTCATAAATAGAAACAAATTCAGCCTCTCTGTCCATCACAAAACCGTTGGTCTCTCCATGGACACAAAGAGGAATGTCAAGTTCTGCCATCGCCTCGAGTGCCGGTCTCAACTCTTCTACATTAAAGCCGCTTACGCCGCCCTCGGAGTTTGTCGTGATCCCCGCAGGGTAGAGTTTTATGGCGGTGATCTCATCTCTCACAGAGCTTAAGAACGCTTTGTCATACGTGGGTTTGAAAAAGAGTGTCATATAGGGTGTAAAATCTTCAGCACCTATGGCTTCTTTTATACGTGCTTTATAGGCGATTACTTCTTCTTTGGAAGAGACGGGAGGCACAAGATTTGGCATAATGATCGCTCCGGAAAATGTCCGCGCGCTTGAGGATGCAATATTTTCAAGCATCTCTCCGTCTCTGAGGTGGAGGTGCATGTCCAGTGGAGCATTAAGCGTCACTTGATTCGTTGATGGCATCAAAATCCTTTACAATATAATAGAGTGAACGGTTCGCATCTTTGGGAACAAACCAGTAAATGACTTTCATTTTGCCACAAAAATGATTAATCTTGCATATAAAGTTTATTTTTGGAGGGTCAAATGTGACGACAGGGTAGTCAATACCGCCGTCAAAGAGCTGATTGCAGCGTAAAATACGCAGGGTACTTGCTGCCAGTGCTTTATGAGGTGCATTAAATTCAAACTGCCATGCTGCATACTCCGAACAGGTCGGATAGTAACGGCAGTTTGCCGGCAGCATTTTTGAAATATACTGGTAGCCTTTGATCGGGGCTACCCAGAATTTGGTCAATTTACTGTTTTTCAATCGTACCGTCCTGAATGATGTAGGATGTTGACATATTGATACTGTGATAAATAGTCGTTCCGTATTTTTTACTGTAGTATTGTAGCAGTAATCTTTGTAAGACAGGTTCAATGGAAGGTGTGAACCAGCCGTTGTTGCTAAGGACTATCATGTGTTCTGGGCGTTTTCCTTCTTTGTCTTTTTCATAGAGTTTTTCAGAGGTCGCTTCAAAGCAGATGGCGTTTCTGTATGTGATGCCGTCTATGACATAATCTGTCACATTTGGGCTGGCTTTGTAATCTACTGCTCCGTCATAAAATACTTTGTTGACCCAGTCAGAAAGAAAATCAGGGAGAGGATTACTCTCTCCAAAAGGTACCAACAGTACTTTATTGGCAACGGTGATCGCACCGTCGGTAAAGATATAGGCAGAATTATGCGGTGTTTTTCCGTCCCAGTATAGTCCGCCTGCGATGATCGAAATATGTTTTGCCCTTTCTTGCAGTTTTTCAATAAGTGTTTTGTCGTAATTCAGGAAAACGGGAAAGACCGATTCGGGCAGGATGATAAGTCTTTTTTTCTTTTGTATTGCGCTGTCGATCAGATTGAGAACTTCTTTGAACTGTGCATTGTGCAATGTTTTGTTCCATTTATCCTCAACGCTGGTATGGGTTGTCGTGATCTCTATCTCTTTCGGGATGCTGACACGCGTATGTGAATTTGGCTGGTAGGCCAGGAGAAGCAGAAACATAAATAGAAACTGAGCTCTCCAGACGGACAGTACGATGGCTGTCAGAACAAGCGCAAATTGCCATTTCTCTATACCGATATAGCTGTTGACAAACATCAATTCAGGTTTGAACCAGTCGAAACCAAAAGGATGTACAACGCTTAAAAGTAAAAGACCAATAGCTTTTATGCTTAAAGAAAGAAGTTCAGTATGTGGAACAGGGAGTTTTTGTGTTTTTTCACTGATCCAGGCGATGAACCAGAAGAGGGATCCATACACTAGTCCCATAGCAACAATAACGAGAGGAATGGCCCATGGCATTGCGTAATGATTGAAACTCAGGGCTATCCACCAGAACCAGAAGATACCTATAAAAAATCCTGAAAGAAGCCAGGTTTTCCTTGAAGATTGCATAAGCAGATAAAGAGACGCAAGCCCAGAAAAAGTTGTGATCAAAGGATTTGGCTGCCCCAAATATTCCATATATATGTATAGCGAAGCCAAAAGTGCGATGAAAAAGCCTCTTGTTAGTTCAAAAGTGCTAATATATTGTCTAATTTTATTCAAAGGATTCCCCATGGACAGTAATGGTATTGTTTCACTTTTACCCCTCATCTTCTTATTCGCGATTTTTTATTTTTTAATTATCAGACCGCAGCAAAAACAGCAAAAAACACATGCAGCAATGGTTGCCGGGCTTGAAAAAGGTGACAAGATCATCACTAGCGGAGGCCTTCATGCTACAGTTGTAAAGGTTGAAGAAGATTTTATCAAAATCAAATTAAATGATGACACTATTGTTAAGTTGGAAAAAACATTTGTTGCAAAAAAGGTTGAATTGGGTAATGAAAACGCTTAATTACAGAATTATTCTTTTTGCTTTTGCGCTCATCTTCGGGATCGTTTTTTCGATTCCTTCTTTGACACAAAGCGACAGTGGGAAAAAGATCACGTTGGGACTTGATCTTCAGGGTGGACTTCATATGTTACTTGGTATCAAGAGTAACGTTGCCATTGCATCACGTATCAAATCTATGGCAGCAACGATCAAATATGTTTTTGATGATGAAGAGATCATTTTTGATGACTTGGGTATTGTTGATCAAAAAGAGATCACATTTGAACTGCTTGACAAAGATGATGTTGCCAAGGCCAAAGAACTTCTTAAAAAAGAGTTAAAAGGCACAGTCATCCATGAAAGCAATATGAAATTCAGCATTCAGATGACGGAAGAAGAAGTAGAACGTACCAAAGCCAATGCTATTTCACAGGCGGTGGATACCATTCGAAACAGACTGAATGAGTTTGGTCTTGCTGAACCTACAGTGGCAAAACAGGGAGAAGACAAGATCCTTGTTGAGGTTCCGGGTATAAAAACACAGGCAGATGAACAGCGTATACGTGAACTCATTGCCCGTGCGGCACACTTGCAGTTGATGGCTGTCGATGAAGACAGACAGGCAAGAGTCTCTACGATGAATGAAAACGAAGCCAGATCTTACGGTGATGTGATCCTTCCTGATGTAAATACAAATGAGAGATATCTGCTTAAGCAGATTCCTGTGCTTGACGGATCTATGTTGACAGATGCAAAAGTCGGGTTTGACAAAAACAATCAACCGGTCATTAACTTTTCACTTAACGGGCAGGGTGCCAAGATATTTGGTGACTTTACGGCTAAATCCGTAGGAAAACGTATGGCAGTTGTTTTGGATAACAAAGTCTACTCTGCACCGAATATCCGTGAAAGGATCGGTGGAGGACATGTGCAGATCTCCGGTAACTTCAAGATCGAAGAAGCTGCTGACCTTGCGATCGCCTTGCGTTCAGGTGCCTTGCTTGCCCCTGTATATATCATGGAGAAAAGATCGGTCGGACCAAGCCTTGGAGCAGACAGTATTAAAGCGAGTTCTATGGCACTCATACTTGGTTTTGTTTTGGTTGTCTTTTTTATGATCGTCTATTATGGTGCAGCGGGTATGATTGCAGATGTAGCGCTTATAGGTAACCTTTTCCTTATTCTTGCGATCATGTCACTCTTCGGTGCGACATTGACACTGCCGGGTATGGCAGGTATCGTCCTGACGGTCGGTATGGCAGTGGATGCCAACGTAATCATTACCGAACGTATCCGTGAACTGTTACATGAAGGAAAATCCATACCAAAAGCGATCGAAGACGGGTATGATAATGCCTTTACTGCGATCTTGGATGCCAACGTGACGACATTGATCGCTGCCGTGGTTCTGTATGTATACGGTACCGGTGCGATCAAAGGTTTTGCCTTGACCATGAGTATCGGTATTCTGGCATCTATGCTGACAGCGATCGTAGGAACACATGGTATTTATCAGTGGATCTTGCCAAAGATCGACAAGAAAAAACTGAAATTTTGGTTTGGTATTAAAACAGAGGGAGCGAAATAATGGAAGTATTTAAGTATAAAAAGCCTCTCAGCCTTATGGCTAAAAGTAAACGTTTCGGTATTTTATCGATCGTACTGGTTCTTCTTTCTCTTGGTCTGATCCTGACAAAAGGCTTCAACTACGGTATTGATTTTGCCGGCGGTACTCTGGTGCAGGTTCAATATGAGGGAAAAGCACCGATCAAAAAGATCAGAGAAGCAATTTCAAAAGACAAGCATTATGAATCTGCAACAGTTACTTTCTTCGGTTCTGACAAAGAAGTGGTCATCCGTACTAAAACAAGTTCTCAGGCTTTGGGTGAAGATGTTTCCGATACGGTACATGAACTTTTGGCAGATACAGGCAAGTTTGAGATACGTAGGGTCGATATGGTAGGCGCCAAGGTTGGTTCTGAATTGCGTGAAAAAGGGCTTATGTCTCTGCTTCTTGCGATCATTGGTATTCTGATTTATGTTTCCTTCCGATTTGAATGGCGTTTTGCGGTTGCTTCGGTGATGGCTTTGGTTCATGATGTGACCATCGCTATGGGAGCAGTGGTACTTTTTAACATAGAAGTGAATCTTGATACCCTGGCAGCACTTTTGACGATATTGGGATACTCACTGAACGATACGATCATTGTCTTTGACCGTATTCGAGAGGGGATCAGAACCATTAAAAACCCTGACCTTGGAGCGATCATCGATGAGTCGGTCACACGTACGCTTTCAAGAACGACACTCACTTCTTTAACAACATTCTTTGTTGTATTTACATTATGGATGTTTGGTGGAGAGATCATTCACGGGTTTGGATTTACATTACTTGTTGGTATCATCGTAGGTACTTATTCTTCGATCTTTGTAGCATCACCGATCCTTATGTGGCTTGGTTTCTCTGTCTCTGGATTCAGAGAAAAAGAGGCAGCAAAACTCAAGAGAGAAAAAGAGAAAGAAAAAATGCGCGCCATGTATGAAAATGGTACAATATAACCTTTAAGGAGTTTGTATGCAATGGGGAAAAGTTTTTTATATATTTTTTACACTGATGTCATTGACGACATCAGCAGCTTTTTTATATGATGAAGCACTGGTCGCTCTTTTTGTGGCAGGTTCAGTGAATGTGATATCGACCATTCTGAAGATCGGTGTGAGAAACACACTTTCTGCCGAACTTTTGGCAGGATCGTTAGTAGCCGACCTTCACCTGATACCGGCCTTTTTTGCATTGAAGTTCTATGAAGCACATACACTTGCAGTAGGATTGGTCATAGGTGCTGTCGTAGCCAATGTCTATACCATTATTATTTCTATGATAGAGAGCAGTAAAGAAAAAGCAGACTTTTGATCATGGTTCGCTTTTTTAAGTCTTGATCCGGGATCTTACATCACTATAAATTCTAAAGGAATGAAGTTTGATCAAGATACCTACACTTTCCGGTGTTGACAGTGAAAAAAAACGCCGGGAGATAAAAGCATATTTTCAGTTTTGTTACAAACGTTATGAATCTCTTTTCAATCTTGTTGCAGATGAAAAAGCCTACTTTCAAAAAGCCGATCCGCTTCGACATCCCATTATCTTCTACTACGGACATACTGCCACATTTTTTATCAACAAACTCAAACTTGCAAAGATCATCGATACCCGTATAGATCCGCATTTGGAATCCATATTTGCGGTAGGCGTGGATGAAATGTCCTGGGATGATCTTAATGAAAAACATTACAACTGGCCTACTGTAGAAGAGACGCAGGACTACCGAGACAAAGTTTATGCACTCGTCTCTGACCTCATAGATACTTTACCCTTGGAACTTCCTATTGGCTGGGAATCCCCATGGTGGGTGATCATGATGGGGATCGAACATGAAAATATTCATCTTGAAACTTCGTCGGTACTGATACGCCAATTACCCTTTGAAATGATACGTGAAGACACAAACTGGATTGAGTGTGAAGCTTATGGAGATGCACCGAAGAATGAACTTCTTAATGTATCTTCAGGCAGGGTGATATTGGGTAAGGACAGAGATACGGTACTCTTCGGCTGGGATAATGAATATGGTACACATCAGGCACAGATGCCGAAATTCCGAGCTTCCAAATATCTGGTTTCAAACGGAGAATATCTTGACTTTATCAAAGATGACGGTTATCACAAAAGTGAATATTGGTGTGATGAAGGGAATGCGTGGAGAAGCTTCACTCGGGCACACTGTCCTCTTTTCTGGAGAGAAACAGAAGCGGACTATGGCTTGCGTACGCTCAGCAGAGAGATCGATCTTCCTTTGAACTGGCCGGTTGAGGTCAATTGTTTGGAGGCAGAAGCATTTTGCCGATGGAAGAGTCAAAAAGAGGGTACAAATATTGTGCTGCCTACAGAAGATGAATATGTCAGACTGCGTGAAGCAGTAAAGGTTCCCAACTATCTGGATTGGATGGAAAAGGGAAGTACAAACGCAAATATCGCTTTGGACAAATTCACCTCTTCTGTGCCGGTCGACCGTTTTTCTTTCGGAGATTTCTTTGATGTGGTAGGGAATGTATGGCAGTGGTCCCGTACACCTATTTATCCTTTTGAAGGATTCAAGGTTCATCCTGTATATGATGATTTTACTGTACCTACTTTTGATGGCAAACATAATATTATTAATGGTGGTTCCTGGGTGAGCTGTGGAAACCTGGCTACACAAAGCAGCCGTTACGGTTTTAGAAAACATTTTTATCAGCATGCTGGCTTCAGATATATAGAGAGTTATTATGAAGAGAATATTATGAGCAACCCCTATACAACAGACAGCATTATTTCGCAGTATTGCCATTTTTCCTGGGGCGAGAACAGACTTGCTGTAGAGAACTATCCTGCCGCATGTGCGGAATTGGCACTGACATACATGAAAGACAGACCGAAAAGAAAAGCCTTTGATATAGGCTGTGCCATAGGGCGCAGTACTTTTGAACTGGCACGTGAATTTGATGAAGTGATCGGGGTGGATTTCTCTACACGCTTTATACAGGAAGCACAGAAGATCAAAGAGAGCGGGGTATTGCGCTACGTGATGCCGACAGAAGGAGAGCTTGAAAAATTCCATGAAGTCAAACTCTCCTCTCTTGACCTGGAAGAGGAAGCGGATAAAGTAGTGTTCTGGCAGGCAGATGCCTGTAATTTGAAACCTATTTTTAAAGATTTTGATCTGATCTTTGCCGGCAATCTAATAGACAGGCTGTATGACCCTAAAAAGTTTTTAGACAGTATGTCTGCACGGCTTAATGAAAAAGGTTTACTCGTTTTGACCTCACCTTACACCTGGCAGGAAGAGTCTACTGCCAAAGAGAAGTGGATAGGCGGTTACAAACGTGACGGAGAGAATGTGACGACGTTGCAGGGACTTGAAGAGATATTGGGTGATGATTTTACACTCCTTGACACGCAGGATGTACCGTTCGTAATACAAGAAACAGCAAGAAAACACCAATACACCATTGCACAAATGAGTGTGTGGGAAAAGAAATAGGAAAAGTATATGGACTTTAAAGCAGTAGACAGACAGGGAACCTACACGACCAAACTGGATGATGCCGTGAAAAAATTCGGTACTGATGATCTGATGCCTTTATGGGTTGCTGATATGGATCTTGCTTCTCCTGAATGTGTCCAAAAGACACTGATAAAACGAGCCAAACATCCTATATATGGATATACGGTCTATCCTCCGCGTTATTATGATGCTATAAGAGGATGGATGAAAAAACGTTTTGATTGGGAGATCAAAAAGGAATGGATCGTACCCTGTTACGGTGTGATCCCTTCGATGAATTTTGCCATTGAAGCCTATTCCCAAAAGGGAGACGGAGTCGTGATACAAAGTCCTATCTATCCACCTTTTGCTTCTTCTGTCAAACGTAAAAAAAGAAAACTCTATGACAATGTTCTGCGTAACAAAAATGCTAGATACGAGATCGATTTTGAAGACTTTGAAAAGAAGATAAAAAAATCAAAGATCTTTTTACTCTGTTCTCCTCACAATCCTACAGGGCGTGTATGGGATGAAGAAGAACTGGAGAAAATGATCGATATTTGTCTTGAAAACAATGTGGTGATCGTATCAGATGAGATCCATGCAGATATTGTGTATGAGAAAACCCATCATATTCTTGGTAGTTTTGAGAAAATGAAAGACCATTGTGTGATCCTCAATGCACCTTCCAAAACATTCAATATAGCAGGACTCAATACCTCTTATGCTATTATTCCGGATGACAGACTGAGAAGACGATTTAGCGTCAGACAGGACAAGTCGGGTGTTACCAATGGTAATCCTTTTGGTATAGAAGCCTTGATGTCTGCCTATGAAGAGGGTGATATTTGGCTGGAAGCCCTGAAAGTACATTTGGCAGAGAATATTACCTTTGTAAAAGCATTTATAAATGCAAATAATATACCGATCACTGCTTTTTCTTCAGAAGCTACCTATCTACTTTGGCTGGATTGCTCAAAAATGGGTATGACACATGCAGAGCTGGTGGACTTTTTCATTACGAAAGCCAAATTGGGTCTCAATGACGGGATGAGTTTTGGAAAAACAGGAGAGGGGTATATGCGATTGAATATAGGGACATCCAGAGCAGTGCTGGAAGAAGCGATGCAAAGAATCCTGAAAGCCTATAGGGAGATGAAGTGAAAAAAATATTAGTGGTCTTGTTTCTACTCTCCACTTTGATCCATGCCCTTCCGGCAGGGATCAATGCTGCTATCAAGAAATCGGGTATTCCCAAAAAAGATATCAGTATCTATATCAAAGAGGCAGGGAACAGTAACCGGGTAGTCGCTTCACTCAATGCTGACAAGGCACGTACTCCTGCTTCAGTGATCAAAGTACTTTCTACCTATGCTGCGATCTTGAAGCTCGGTTTTAACTACCGCTGGCCTACGAAGTTTTATATGAGAGGCAAAGTAAAGGGCGGGGTACTTCATGGTGATCTGCTTGTCAAAGGTTTTGGAGATCCCACGCTTTCGTCTAGAGATCTTGCCGGGATCGTGGCAAATATCAAAGCCAAAGGTATCAAGAGAATTACCGGAAATATTGTGATCGATCGAAGTTATTTTAAAGTGGGGAGTAAAAATAATTCCGGTTTTGACCAGCATACATACAGTCCTTACAATGCCATGCCGGACGCCATGATGTTCAATGAACGTATCAGTACCATCTGTGTATCTCCTAAACAGAATCGTGTAAGTAAAAAGACCCCTGACGGCAGTTACAAGATCGTGAATAATCTCAAACCTGTCAACAAACCCTGTCGAGGACGTTACTCCTGGCCGTCATTCAAAGTAGATAAAAGTCAGGAGACACCAATTGTACTCTTGCGAGGTCCTATTTCAAAGAAATGTGCTACGCGAAATCTCTGTCAAGTGATCACCAAACCCTATAAATCTTTCTATTATGCATTGAAAGATGCTTTGCAAAAGAGTGGTGTTGTTGTCAATGGCGGCTTCCGTCTAAATAGAATCCCTAAGAATGCCAAAGAGCTTTTTACGCACTATTCCAAACCTCTGGAGAAGATCATCTCCAAAACGGCCAAAAAATCCAACAACCTTTATGCCAGACATCTAATGCTTCTGCTTGGAGCGAAGCTGTATGGTGCCCCATCAACACTCTCGAAAGGGAGACAGGCGGTGACATACATTCTCAAAAGCCGTGGGGCATTGAAACGGGGTAGTCTGCATATCGATAACGGTTGTGGACTTTCCCGAACTTCAAAGATCACAGCAAAAGTTTTGGCAGGGGTGTATGATCATGCTTATCTGAAATATGGTCAACGCTGGATGAATACACTCTCGATCGCAGGGGTGGATGGTACCATCAAAAGACGTTTTAAAGGTACTGTTGTCAGAAATCGTGCCTGGATGAAAACAGGAACACTGAAGCGGGTGAAGAATATCGGCGGATATGTAAAAAGTAAAAACGGTAGACTATATACGGTTGTTATTTTGGTCAATACCAAAAAAGGAAATTGGAGAGCATCTGCTCTGCAAAACAATATTATGAAATGGCTGGTGACCTATAAAGGTAGAGGAAGAGTATCTAAAGCCACTATTACAGATCAACAAGATCTTGTATCTCCTTTAGACAGACAGAAGTATCAGAGAAAATCAGACACCCATTATTATATACAGACGGGATCATTTGTCAAAAAGCCAACACCAAGTTATCTTGAAAAGCTACAGAAACTCGGTTTGCAGTGTAATACGGAATATACAGACAAATATAAAGTATTTGTAGGTCCATATAGCAATGAATCACAGGCACGTAATTCATTGAAGAAAGTACGTGAATATATTAATAGCGGTGCTTTTCTTGTGAGAAACAGCAACACCGTATATATGGGTCAAACTTCCCTATATTAAAAGATACTTTCCTTTTTTAACACCAACTTCGATATAATCTCTTTAAAAATTAGGGCAACAATGAACTTTGAAACCTATCCCTTTGAGAAACTCAATAGACTTCTTGAAAATATAGTACCAAATGCTAAATATTCGGCACTTTCTTTAACTATTGGTGAGCCTCAGTTTGCTACACCGGCATTTATACTGGATGCATTAAAACAGAATGTTTCTCTGCTTAATAAATACCCTAAAACATCTGGTGAAGTATCACTTCGTGAAGGTATGTTGACCTATCTTGAAAAACGTTTTGACCTTCACCTCGACAATGCTCAGATAATCCCTACTTTTGGAACGAGAGAAGTACTTTTTAACTTTCCGCAATTTTTACTGCATGATGTGAAAGATCCCGTGATGGTCTTCCCCAATCCTTTTTACCAGATCTATGAAGGGGCTGCAAAAGCGTGCAGAGCAGAAGTAATTTACCTGAATTTAAATGAAATCAATGATTTTCAGCCGGAAGTGGATGAAGAAGCTTTGGAAAAAGCAGACTTTGTCATTTTGAACTCACCGAACAATCCAACCTCTTCCGTGATGCTAATGGATGATCTTAAAAAATGGGTAGAACTCGCATTGAAACATGATTTTGTACTTATGAATGATGAGTGTTATGCCGACCTCTACCTGAATGACCCCCTGCCGTCACTTTTGAATGCAAGTATCGAAGCAGGTAATACAGAGTTTAAAAATATACTGGTGATCAATTCCATCTCAAAACGTTCTTCTGCTCCGGGGCTGCGTTCAGGTTTTATTGCAGGTGATGCGGAGATATTGAAAAACTACATGGTCTACAGAACCTATGTCGGCTGCGCATCGCCACTGCCTTTACAGGAAGCTGCAGCTACAGCATGGGCAGACCAGGAGCATGTCAATGGTTTCAGAGAGAAGTATAAAAAGAACTTTGAGATCGCGAAAGAAGTGCTGGGGGTGGAAGCGCCGGAGGCAACCTTTTACATTTGGCTAAAAGTAGCTGATGAGATCAATTTTACAGTTAAACTGTATGAAAACTATAATCTGAAGGTGATCCCCGGTTCATTCCTCGGACGCGAAGGTGAAGGAAAAGGCTATGTCAGACTGGCATTGGTATATGAAGCAGACAAGACAAGAGAAGCGTTGGAACGCATAAAATCAGCAATGGAGAGTAAATAATGGAAATGCCGGAAATACATGTAGAAGAGTTGAAGAAAGACCCAGAGTTTTTAGCGAATATTAAAAGACTGGAAGAAGAGTGTAAAAATGAAGAGTCTATCGCCAAAGGATATCAGCTTTTGGATGCACAGCTTGTGATCGAAGCACCTGAAGATGAGATCAATGAAATTTTTACTTTCATTGTAAACACATCTTTTGATAAATTGGCAGAGTATCTTGCTGAACATAAAAACTTTGATGTGACAAACGATGTTGAAGAGAGAGCGATTGCAAGAGCCATTTACGAGCATGCGATCCAGCGTTATTCCGAGAATGATAAAAAAGGAGCCAAAGAGATGTTCCTTGTGCTGCATCACACCATCGATCACAAAGTGCTTAAAGATGCCATGATGATCCATGCCTGTGCAGTGATGGCCGGGAACAGTTTTGATGACTTTATTGAGAATATGGTGGATGTAAGCTATATTGACGAAAATGATCCTTTGGCCTTTTTCATTCAAACTTTTGTTCAACCCAATGATATTTTGTTGACCATGTTTGCAAGATATGTAAAAGAGGGAGAAGAGGCGTTGAAAGTGTTAGAAGAAGATAAGAAGTAACAGCATGGAGACAAAAAAAATACATTTTATCGGTATCGGCGGTATTGGGCTCTCTGCTTTGGCAAAATTTCTTCATAATGACGGACACAGGATCTCCGGTTCTGACATTAAACAGACGGAGATCACTAATGATCTGGCGACCAGTTTTGGCGCAAAGATCACCATTCCTCATCATGAAGATGCTGTCGAAGGTGTAGACATTGTTGTTTACTCTGCAGCGGTACGTCCTACAAATCCTGAGTATCAAAAGGCAAAAGAACTGGGTATCACTTTACTGTCACGTAAAGAAGCACTCAAACCGATATTGAAAGACAAGGAAGTCTATGCGGTCGGGGGTGCCCATGGTAAAAGTACAACGTCAGCAATGCTGGCTTCCATCATCCTTGAATCTAATGCTCTGATCGGTGCGATCTCTAAAGAATTCGGATCGAATGTCCGTAATTATCCGAATGACAGAGTGGTCTTTGAAGCAGATGAGAGTGATGAAAGTTTTCTTAACTCAAACCCGACGCTTGCCATCGTGACCAATGTTGAACCGGAGCATATGGAGTATTACGAGTATGATGAAGAACGTTTTTACAATGCGTATAGAAACTTTTTATCTCTGGCAAAAACACGTGTGATCAATGCAGAAGATGAATTTTTGGCTTCTTTGGATTTTGAAAGTATTAAACTCTATCCGTCAAAAGATATCCAAAATATAGAATTTATTCTTATCCATGGGGAACCCCATACAAGGTTTGAACTTTTGGATCTGGGTACTTTTGATGTTTTTGGCTTCGGTAATCATATTGCTTTGGATGCGGCACTTGCCATTTTGGCTGCACTGGAACTTGGAGAAGACCTGGAAGATATCCGCGTCCATCTATTGAATTACAAAGGGATCAAAAAACGTTTTGACATTGTTCAAAATAACGAAACAATGGTGGTAATAGATGATTACGGTCATCATCCGACGGAGATAAGAGTGACCATGGAATCTTTACAGGCATATAAAAGTCTACGTGATTTTAATACCCTGAATGTGATCTGGCAGCCGCATAAATATACCAGAACCATTGATAACCTTATGGCTTTTGTAGAGTGTTTTAAAGGGGTTGATGAGCTTGTCATTCTTCCTATCTGGTCAGCGGGTGAACTTCCGATAGAGATAGACCTTAAAGGAGCATTCAGCCGATATAAACTGCTTATGGCAGACTCGGTCACGAAAGAAGACTGTATTGTGAAAGTATATAAAGATGGTCATGTTATCCGTACCTATGAGCAGGGACTTGTGACATCCTTCGGTGCAGGGGATATCACTTATCAGATACGTGGAGAAGCGTAAAATTGATAAGATAAACGCATGATCTGCGTCCATCTCTAAGGTACTTAATTATATTAGATGCTTGTACAGATATTTTGAAGGTAGGTATCAATATCTGCTATGACAGTATCGAGATCTCTCTCCCCATCGATCACTTTCAATATATTTTGATTTGCATAATGTGCTTCAATTTCAGCAAGTGATTCTTTGTATGATTTCATCTCATGTTCAAATACTTCTTCACTTCTTCCTGATGCCAACCAGCGCTCTTTGGCTAGCGCCTCATTGACTTTGATCTCAAGGACAGATATAATATTAATCTTGTCATTGTTGAAAATATAATCACAGAAGTACTGCAGCTGTTTCTCTTTACCCGGGAATCCATCAAGCAACACAACAGGTGTGGGAGCATTATTGACCGCATCAACGATTAATTCAACAACAATTCCGGTAGGGACAAGGTTACCCTTATTAACAAAACTTTTTGCAATATTTCCAACAGCAGTTCCCTTTTCAATCTCTTTTTTGATGAGATCTCCAGTTGAATAACTCGTAATATTTCCTGAATGTTTCTCTGCGATCATTTTAGCATCAGTTGATTTTCCTGAGCCTGGTGCTCCAATAAGCAAAATTAGTTTTTTTGGCATTACCACTCCTTTGATATTTTTAATTATATCAAATTAAAGAGTAAAAGAGTGCTTACAGCATGCTAAAAAATCAGAAAAAATATATATATTGGAGAAATAGCGTTTTTTTGACACTTTTTGTACATTTAAAATTAAATCTTGTTATAATCCAACAACACAAATAAAAGGATAACAATGTCTCAAAAAGATAATACCGTTGAACTTTTAACAGGTAAAAATAACTTTGGGAAAAAAAGTAGAATACCTGCAAAACTGGACTTCCTGCAAAGTGTAACAGGGCTTTTTCTGGCACTTTTCATTACTTTCCACATTCTATTTGAATCTTCAATCTTGTTTGGCAAAGAAGCCATGTACAGATTGACAAAATTATTTGAAGGGGAACCCTTTATCGAAGGAGGGGAACCTTTGATCATCACGGCGTTGGCTATGGTGATCTTTTCTATGTTCATTTTTCATGCTTTTCTTGCTATGCGTAAATTTCCGGCTTCTTATAAAGAGTATCAGCGTTATCGCGCGCACAGAGAACTTTTAAATCATCAGGATACAAACCTCTGGTTCATTCAGATCACCACAGGGTTCGCTATGTTCTTTCTTGGTTCCATCCACCTCTATATGATGATGACTTCACCGGAGAAAATAGGACCATACGCATCCGCGGACAGAATATTCTCGGACTGGATGTGGCCGATGTATTTGCTTTTACTTGTCTCGGTAGTAATGCATGCCTGGGTCGGGGTATACAGACTGATCATCAAGTGGGGATGGTTCGATGGCAAAGATCCACGTAAGAACCGTAAGAGATCAAAGCTGATTATTAAAGTACTGATCGCTGTTTATTTGTTTATTGGTCTGGTTTCACTCGCAAGTTATATGAAAATAGGATATGACCATCAGTCTGACTATGGAAGCAGATATGTTATGGAGAAAATAAAATGAAGATAATCTATACAGATGCCCTGATCGTCGGGGGAGGATTGGCCGGTCTGCGTTCGGCTATTGCAGCCAGAGACAAAGGCTTGGATACCATTGTGATCTCCATGGTTCCGGTAAAACGTTCACATTCAGCAGCAGCCCAGGGCGGGATGCAGGCAAGTTTGGGAAATACCATTAAAGGTGAGGGAGACAATGAAGATATACACTTTGCCGATACGGTAAAAGGATCAGACTGGGGGTGTGACCAGGACGTTGCTCGTATGTTCGTGACCACCGCACCCAAAGCCATTCGTGAACTGGCGGCCTGGGGTGTGCCCTGGAACCGGATCGGAAAAGGTCCAAGAGAAGTGATCATCAATGGGCAGAAAGAGACGATCGTAGAGAAAGATGAAGCGCATGGTCTTATCAATGCAAGAGATTTTGGAGGTACAAAAAAATGGCGTACCTGTTACACCTCCGATGCCACAGGACATACTATGCTTTATGCCGTTGCGAATGAAGCGTTGAAGAGAGATGTGGAGATACACGATAAAAAAGAGGCGATCTCGATCATTCATGAGAGTGGTATCTGTTCGGGAGTTATAGCAAGAGATTTGATCTCAGGTGAACTTATAGCCTATGTTGCCAGAGGTACGATGATCGCGACAGGAGGATACGGACGTATCTATAAGCAATCCACTAATGCGATCATCTGTAAGGGGATCGGTATAGCCATTGCACTTGAAACAGGTATTGTTCAACTGGGCAATATGGAAGCCGTGCAGTTCCACCCTACACCGATCGTTCCTTCAGGTATTCTTCTTACCGAGGGATGCCGTGGTGATGGAGGTGTGCTTCGTGATAAGGATGGGTACCGTTTTATGCCGGATTATGAACCGGAGAAGAAAGAGTTGGCATCCCGTGACGTTGTCAGCAGGAGAATGATAGAACATATCCGTAAAGGGAAAGGTGTGAAATCTCCGTACGGGGATCACCTTTGGCTGGATATTTCCATTCTGGGACGTGAACATATTGAAAAAAATCTGCATGATGTCCAGGATATCTCAAAAACATTCAACGGGATCGATCCGGCAGATGAAGGGGAAAAAGGCTGGATGCCTGTCTTACCTATGCAGCATTACTCTATGGGCGGTATTCGTGTGAAACCTACAGGAGAGACGCCTACGTTGAAAGGACTTTTCTGTTCAGGAGAAGCAGCCTGTTGGGATCTGCACGGATTCAACAGATTGGGTGGAAACTCAGTCTCTGAAGCGGTGGTCGCAGGGATGATCGTAGGTGAATATTTTGCAGAATACTGTGCCAATACACACCTTAATACCAATACTTTCACTATTGAGAAGTTTCTTGAAGCACAACGGGAGTATCTCCAAGAGATACTCTCTTATGACGGCGGTAGAAATATTTTCGATATTAAAGACAGAATGCGTACTATTATGCAGGAAAAAGTAGGCGTTTTCCGTAACGGAAAAGATCTTAATGATGCAGTCAATGAACTTGAAGATCTGCTAAAAATGGTCAAAGAGATCACGGTGACAGATAAGTCACTCTGTAACAACCCTGAACTGAATGAAGCCTATCGTGTTACAAAGATGCTTAAACTTGCACTTTGTGTTGCGAAGGGTGCATTGGACAGGACTGAGAGCAGGGGAGCACATTTCCGTGAAGATTATACCAAAAGAGATGATATTAATTGGCTGAAAAGAACCATTGCAACCTGGGTCAATCCAAATGACACGATGCCGACACTCAGCTATGAGGCATTGGATATCTCTAAAATGGAAATGCCTCCGGCCTTTAGAGGATATGGGAAAAAAGGTGCTATTGTCTTAAATCCGCTTAGTAAAAAAAGAGAAGAAGAGATCGTAAAGATCAAAGAGACTTTGGGTTCGGTAGACCGTTTTACAATGCAGGAAGCTTTGATGGATTATGATCTGCCAAAAGACTATAAAAGAAAAAATGAGAGAGTAGGAGTGGGATATGATTAATAAAAGTACTCAAGTAGAGGAAAATACAGAAGGGTATAGAGAGATCGAGATCACTGTTTTCAGATATAACTCCCAAAATAAAAATGATACACCAGAGTATCAAACCTACAAACTGATAGAGACTCCCGGAATGACATTGTATATCGCACTTATTAAAATATGGTCTACCATGGATCACCATCTCTCTTTTGACTTTGTCTGTCGTGCAGGGATCTGCGGATCCTGTTCCATGGTTGTGAATGGTAAGCCCAGACTGGCTTGTAAAACACGTACCAATGAGTTTGAAGACGGTAAGATCACACTTTTGCCTCTTCCTACTTTCAAACATATCAAAGATCTTTCCGTAGATACCGGAAACTGGATGAATGCCATGAGTAAAAAGGTGGAAAGCTGGATACATACCAAAGAAAAAACAGACATCGCGGCCATCGAAAAACCGATCGAACCGGAAGATGCACAGGCAGTCTTTGACCTTGACCGATGTATTGAGTGCGGTATCTGTCTTGCTTCCTGTTCCACCAAGATCATGAGAGAAGATTTTGTAGGTGCAGTAGGTTTGAATAGAACAGCACGTTTTGCCATTGATCCTCATGATGAGAGAACAGATGCAGAGTTTTATGAACTCATCGGTGATGACAACGGTGTCTTTGGATGTATGTCTTTGATGGGCTGTGAAGACCACTGCCCCAAAGAGTTGCCGCTACAGACCAAGATCGCTTATATGAGACGTAAGATGGTGAAAGCATAGACCATTTAATTAGCTGTCCATCCATATTCTTTTAGCATTTCATGGATGCGTTCTGCCATTTCTTTATACCCTGAGGCATTGGGATGGATCTGGTCATTTTTAAGCGAGGGTTGACTTAAAATATCTGCCAGCATACCGGAAAGCAGCGGAGTATCCTCTTCTTCTGCCACCTTTTCGTACAGTGGAAGCGGAGACAATCCGAACAGGCTGATATTGGGTACAGAGATGAGCAGTACATCTATATTTTTTTTCTTTGCCATCTGTATCATGGTTTTTAGATTTTGTTTTAATACTTCCTTGGATCTTCTTTGAAGAATATCATTTCCACCAAAACAAAGTATCATTAATTTGACAGAGGGGTCTTCAAGGAATTTTGGCAGACGTTTCAATCCTTCTTCTGAAGTTTCTCCATTGATACCGGCATTGATGACTTTGAGTCCGGTTATTTTTGAGAGCAGTGTAGGGTAGCTCTCCGAAGTGATAACACCAAAACCGTAAGTAAGACTGTCACCAAATGCCAGGATCGTATCGTTTTTTGTCAGTTGCATGTATTTTGTCTCTTTTTTTGTCAAGGTCAGGAGTGCCAATACAACAAGTATCGCCATGATGATATATTTCATATTACTTCCTTATGTAGAGTTATTATAGTATAATTTGGGTACTTACAATAAGAGGAATCATTGCGTGCCACAACAACAGACAAATGAAAAATCCATTATTCAAAAACTGGATCTGGATGGGTATATACATCAATTCAAACAGTTCTTAGCAAGAGAAAAACCTGTCGCAATGATGGGTGATATTAACCAGCATCACCGTTATATCCAGGCACTTTCAAAAATAGAGTTTCCTTCACCCAAGCAGATCCCCAATCTTGATAGAGAACTGAACCTTATTAAAAAGCAGGGTGTACTCTCTTTGGATGAGATCTATGCTTTTGTCAGTATGATCTCCTATTTCAATACCCTGAATACACTGGGATTTTCTGAGCCGCTGCTTTCCTGGATAAAAGGGATTGAAATACCTGAAGAGATAGTGGAAATAGTCGGTTATTTTACAGATGAAGGTGATATCAACCCTGAAAGGGATCCTGAACTTTTTAAACTGGAACGGGCGATCAAACAAAACAAAATTGATATTAAAGATACGTTGTACAAACTTGCCCATTCAAGCAGACTGCGAGATTATTTGGTAGATACGCAGGTACATTTTAACGGTGGAGAGGAGACACTGTTGGTTCGCGGCGGTTTTAACCATGCAGTCAAAGCGACTGTGGTCGCCAGATCTTCAGGTGGATTCTTTTACATCATCCCTCAAAGTATTTCACACCTGAAAGAGAAAGAATCTGCGCTGCTTAGTAATAAAGAAGAGATCATCTACAGATATTGCAAAGAGATCTCGGCACTTTTCTTCAAGTGGGAACGTTTCCTGGTATTTATTAACAAAGAGTATGACCGTTTTGACCATTATCAGGCACGTGTGGGTTTTGCCAGAGCCAAAGAGTATGAATTCATACTGCCCAGTAAGCAAAAGGCGATCAATCTGCACGATTTTGCACACCCTGCTATAGAGAACCCTGTACCGGTCACCATCAACATGGATAAGCAGATCATGCTGGTGACCGGTGTGAATGCCGGTGGTAAGACCATGTTACTGAAATCGATACTTTCCGCGGTGTACATGAGTAAATATCTACTTCCTTTTAAGTGTGATGTTTCAAAAACCAAGGTAGGACATTATAAAAGTATAGAAGCAGTCATTGACGATCCGCAGTCTGTTAAAAACGATATCTCTACCTTTGCAGGACGTATGCAGGAGTTTGCCAAACTCTTTCACAAAGAAGATGCCATTGTCGGTGTGGATGAGATAGAGCTTGGAACGGATTCTGATGAAGCCGCAAGCCTCTTCAGGGTGATGCTGGACGAGCTGCGTAAAAAAGGAATCACTTTCATTGTGACCACGCACCATAAACGGCTGGCATCACTGATGGCCTCTGATGCTGAGGTAGAACTCATTGCAGCGCTCTATGATGAAGAACGGAGAATACCGACCTATACCTTTTTACAGGGAAGTATAGGAAAGTCTTATGCTTTCGAAACAGCACAGCGTTACGGTGTTCCTGTTGCCATTGTCAACAGGGCTAAAGAGGTGTACGGAGAGGATAAAGAGAACCTCAATGAACTCATAGAACGTTCTACCACACTGGAGCGTGAGATGCGACTGAAGATCGCAAAAGTGAATGAAGAACTTAATACTATAGAAAAACAGAAGCAGAAACTTTTGGATGAAGAACACAAACTTCAGGAGAGTCATAGAAAAGCCATTGCTACTTTGGAGAACCGTTATAATGCAGCGACAAAAAAAGCGAGAGAAGTACTCAAGGTGAAAGAATCTACAGAAGGTCGGAGACTGCTCAATGTCGCACACCAGCGAAAAGAGTTCAAACAAAAAGAGGTAAAACTTGAAGAAAGTATACCTTTAAAAGAGGGGGACAAGGTCAAGTACCGTTCCCATAAAGGAGAACTGCTCTCTCTCAGAGGAAAAGATGCCACGATCATCGTAGATGGACTTAAGATGCGTGTACCGCTTTCTCAGCTTAAACGAAGAGGGGAAGAGCCTAAGGTTAAAGTCCCTCAAAAGAAAAAAGAGGTCAAAGTACATGTCGAGAAATCCGGAGCTTCTGTGTCCGTTAAACTGCTCGGAATGTATGCCGATGAAGCTATCGATACGGTAGATAAATTCCTTTCGGATGCCTTGGTCAATGGCCTTTCTGAAGTACAGATCATTCATGGTACGGGTGGAGGAGTACTTTCCAAACTGGTCGGCGACTATTTGAAACATCATCCGAAGATCCATAAGTATTACCGAATGCAGGGAAATCTGGGAATCACTGTAGTAGAGTTGTAGCCAAATTTTTAACTCTAAAGGGTATAATTAGAGTAATTAAAAATCGTGGGAGATATTTGTGAGCATTAAAGATGATGTTAAGTATGTGAAAACAGAATTAAGTGGTGATGAAAAAGTACTGGAGAGTGCTTTTAAACTGGAATCATTGTATAAAAAATATAAATTTGTTATTTGGGGAGCAGTGGCAGCTGTATTACTGTTCTTTATCGCACAAACAGTGATGGAAAGTGTGAAGCAGAGTAGACTAGAAGATGCGAATAGTGCTTTTTTAACGCTTCAGGAAAAACCTGATGATGCCGAAGCATTGAAGATACTGAAAACAAAAAATCCTGCACTGTTCGAACTTTATACTTTTTCTGTGGCAGCTAAAAACCGTGATACGAATGCATTAAAGGCATTGACATCAAGTAAAAATGAAGTCATTGCAGATGCCAGTAAATATACGGCTGCAACGATTGCAGAACACCCTGTTGATTCTCAACTCTACAAAGAGTTGGCACTGCTTGAAGAAGCATACCTCGCTATCAAGTCTGGAGATACGAAAAGTGCGAAAGCAAAGTTGGAGCTGATCGATGAACGTTCATCACTTCAAATGTTAACACAGCTTCTTGAACATTCTATGATAAAGGCAAAATAATGAGAAGATCATTACACACCGGGATATGGCTGCTTGTACTAACTGGTACAGCTTTGATCTTTTCCGGATGTAGTTCTAAAAAATATTTTGAACCGGAGCAGACATTTTCTGCTTCAGCTGCAGCAACATCCTATGGTGATGCTATTGTTGATCAGAGCCGTGACGGTGCAACACTGAAAAGTGGGCACTATCTCGGAAAAGCAGGGATCTCCAAGATCAATCTCGGGCAGGGATATAGATTTTTAAGTGAAAGTTCCCATTATGTTCTGGCTGCGAATCCTGAGGGATCATTAAAGATCATTAAAAAGTCAAACGGATCTGCTTTAAGAACTGTCGATATGAAAGTGCCTATCGTTTCGGCAGCTATTGAAAATGGTATTGTCGCTTATATTTTAAATGACAATACCTTCGGTCTTTACAGTGTATCCCAGGATAAAAAAATTGTAGAGAATAAGTCTGAGATCACTTATGCCATCGATACCAGAGCTGCGACACCGATGTTCATTGACAACCTTGCGGTTTTACCAATGCTTGACGGGAAACTTGTGGTGATAGACAAGAATGATCCTGAAAATGCAACCGTGATCTATTTGAGTTCCGAGAATGTATTCAACAATGTTATCTACCTTTCACGTACAGGAAATACGATGGTCGCAGCAACACCTAAAAAGCTGATCGCTATCGGTTCTGAGGGACAGGATGAACTGCGTGCCAATATTTCTGATGTAGCCATTGCAAATGGCGCTATTTATCTCTTTACCAAAGAAGGAGAAGTCATTAAACTTGACAAAGCACTAAATGAAAAGGCAAAAAAGAAATTCAAATTTGTACATTTCTCTGCGGCAACAGCAGTGGGAGGAAGAGTATACGGTTTAGATCAGCAGGGTTCCCTGATCGTACTGAATTCCAACCTGACAAAGTATAAAATTTATGACATCGGTGAAGTTAAAACACCGGTATTCATTACGGGGAACAAACTTTATAAAGATGGAAAGATCATCCATCTCAATAAACTAGGCTATGAGTGATCTTCTGACTGCATTTGAAGAGTATCTGAGTGTTACCAAGGCACTGGATGCTCTGACTGTCTCCTCTTATCTTGGAGACTTGAAGCAGCTTGAAAATTTTACCGAGAAAACCCTTACAAAGCTTGATACGACAGATATTCTTCACTTTCTGGCAAGTTTCGACAACAAAAGAACCTTAAACCGAAAACTCTCTTCCATCAATACTTTTTTTCACTTTTGCCATATTCAGCAGTTTACCCATGAAAAGATCAAGATCCCTATGGCAAAAGTACCTAAGAACTTACCAAAATATTTAAGTGCGGAAGAGATACTGCAAGGCATTGAACTAATAGACAGAAGTAAAATTGCCGGTTTGCGTGACTATGCACTGATCCTTTTTCTGTATGCAAGCGGATGCCGTATTTCCGAGGCTCTTTCGGTGCAGCGATCCGATATATTGGAAGGGTGGCTGAAGATACGTTTTTCAAAAGGAGAAAAGGAGAGAGTGGTTCCGCTTGCGCCCATTGCAACGGAAGCTTTGGATGCCTATTTGAAAGAGCAGAGTATGGCAAGCTCTTATTTGTGGTTAAATTATAAAGGAGATCAACTGAGCCGTATTTCTGCCTATAAGATCGTAAAGAAATACCTTGGGGTCTCTCCGCATGTGTTACGCCACTCCTTTGCCTCTTCACTCATTATCGGCGGTGCGGATCTTCGTGTAGTTCAGGAACTGCTGGGACATGCTTCTCTGGAGACAACACAGATCTATACCCATATTCAGAAACAGAATCTTGCTGAAACGATGCATAGTTATCATCCGTTGAGTTGATTTTAGGTATGATAAGCATATGAAAGAAATGGTAGAATATTTACAGAAAAAAAATTTGGTTTTTAAGTCATTAAAAGAGATTACACCTAAAGAACTCGGCTCCAGAAAAAAGATCGCACTCTATCTTGGTGTTGATCTTAAAGGGTACTATGCTGTAGTGATGGAGATAGAGAAAAAGAGCAGGATCCTTCGTAAAGAGACTCAGGAGCTTATGCTTTTACATGAAAAACTTGAAAAATATATTGACTCCAGGATCTCTAAGAAATATATGATCATCAAAGCTCCTCTTTGTTCCAAGGCAAAAGCTTTATTGGAAGAACATGGTTGGAAAGTATGGCATGAGGAGCGTTAAAAAAAGGAATATGTATGCTGCTGGCTGATATCGGCAATACATACTTTCACATTTATAATGGAGAGTCTGTTGAGCACCTTACGTATGAGGAAGCCATAGAAAAATACAGAAATGAAAAACTCTGTTATATTTCTGTTAAACATCAACTCTCTTCTGAAATAGAACAGATCAAGGTTTGGAAAAATATCTCTTCTTTTGTACATATAGAAGGTGATTATGAGACAATGGGTGTAGACAGACGTGCACTCTGTTTGAGCCGCAAAAACGGTGTTTTTGTGGATGCCGGTTCTGCTATTACCGTAGATATTGTGGAGGAGGGTATATATAGAGGGGGATACATATTTCCCGGGTTCAAAGCAATGTTGGCTTCTTATGCAAAGATCTCTCCGGCATTGAAAACTGAGTTAAAAGAAAACATCTCGTTAACTCAGCTTCCCACCACAACAAAAGAGCAGATAAGCTATGGTATAATCGCGTCTATAAAAGCACTCATAGACAAACACAGTAAGGGTAAAACACTCTATTTTACAGGGGGAGACGGCCAGTTTCTTTCAAGTTTTTTTGAAGAAGCTGTGCTTGATGAATTGTTGGTTTTCAATGGGTTGCAAAAAGCGATACAGTTAGAATCGTTAAAGGATAATGAATTATGTTAACAGTAGCACTTCCAAAAGGAAGAATTGCAGAACAGACTTTGGAGATCTTTGCTGAGATCTTTGGTGGAGAGTTTAAGTTCGAGGGAAGAGAACTCATTTTGGATATGGGCGATTTTCGTTTTTTAAATGTACGTAATCAGGATGTACCGACGTATGTGGAACATGGTGCAGCAGACATTGGTGTGGTAGGACTTGACGTTATCACAGAAAAAGAGCTAGATATCATCCAACTGCTCGATATGCAGCTTGGAAAATGTAAAGTGGCGATTGGGATAAAAAATGAAGATGAGCTTGACTGGTCACGCCCGAACATTAAAGTAGCAACGAAGATGGTCAACATTACCAAAAACTACTTTGCACAAAAAGCAGTTGGGGTAGAAGTGGTAAAATTGTACGGCTCAATAGAATTGGCTCCTTTGGTCGGTTTGGCAGATGCTATTGTAGATATTGTAGAAACAGGTAACACGATGCGTGAGAACGGTTTGAAAGTGGCGGAAGACATTATGGACTCTTCGGCGCATCTCATTGCAAACAAGAACAGCTTTTATGCCAAAAAAGGTGATATTCTCTCACTGTATGAAAAAATTAAAACTGTTGTAGAAAGTCGTGCTGAATAATACTTCCGACTCTCTTGATCTCTACGCCAAAGTAGAAGACCTTCTTGGTGTCAAAGAGGCTGCTCCAAGTCTCTATGCCCACTATCTCCTTTTTTTAAATTCTCAAGACTTTGATACCTTACTGGATGTTGGTTGCGGTTCAGGAGATTTCCTGCGCCAGATGCAGGGTGCTTTGGATATTCCAACAGTCAAAGGAATTGATCTCAGTCCACTTATGGTGGCACAAACACTTGAGCAGGGCTACGATGCGGAGTGTGTAGACATCTGTGCTCTAAACGGCTCTTATGACGTGATAACAGCAGTCTTTGATATGTTGAACTATCTTAATAAAGAACAGTTGGCAAATTTTCTCTCCTGTGTGAAAGAGCATTTGAATGAGGGCGGTATTTTCCTCTGTGATATCAATACTCTGTTTGGTTTTGAAAATGTGGCTGTAGGCTCTTTCATTGTAGATGACGATGAACGATTTTTAACTGTGGACAGTGACTTTGAAAATGGTGAATATATCTCTGAATTCACACTTTTTGAAAAAGAGGGTGTTTGTTTTAAAAAGTCACAAGAGACGATAAAACAGTATTACCATACTGTAGATGAAATTGTTAAGTTAAGTGGTTTGGAATTACTGGTCAATGATGAAGTGAATCTTTATGGGTTGGAAGATTCGGATAAAAGGTTTCTGGGTTTAAAAAAGTAGGTGTAGGGTCGGCTTCAGCCGACCGCTAACTGAGAAGCTTAAAAAGCCTCTCGAAGTTAAATCTATCTCAAGTTCTCAAATGGAGACTCAACAACATTCTTTCTATCTACGATATACGGAATAAGTGCTGTTTGTCTTGCTCTTTTGATCGCTACTGTTACAAGTTCCTGGTGTCTTTTACAGTTACCAGTCAATCTTCTTGGCATGATCTTAAATCTTTCGCTCAAACTGAATTTGAGTGAATTTAGATCTTTATAGTCGATAAAATCAACTTTCTGCTCACAATATTTACAAAATCTCTTTTTAAATTTTCTTCTTTCTGCCATGGTCTGTTCTCCTAAAACGGTATTTCATCTTCATTGATGTCAATTTCTGGGATGTTAGTTGGTGCCGCTTGCTGTGGTGCAGCCTGTGGAGCCGGTTGAGACGGTGCAGAGTAACCTTGCTGTTGTGCAGGCTGAGAGTATGTGTCTCCGGCCGGTGCAGCATTGTAACCCTGTGAATCGTCTTTGCTTCCAAGCATCTGCAGGTTTTCAACCGTTACAGAGTGCTTAGATCTTTTGCTTCCATCTTGTGCTGTCCACTGGTCAAGCTTCAATCTACCATCTACCAAAACTTTGCTACCCTTACGTAAATACTGATTAGCGATCTCAGCAGTTCTGCCAAAGAAGGTAAGGTCTACGAAAAGAACTTCTTCTTTCTGTTCACCTGTTGCAGATTTGAATTTACGTGAAGTTGCGATTGCCGTGTTTCCAATGGCACTCCCACCTTGTGTGTATCTTACTTCTACATCTCTGGTTAGGTTTCCTGCTAAAATGATCTTATTGTACATAGGGTTGCTCCTGTAAGTCGCGTTAAATTATGCTTCTGTTGTTTCAGCTGCTGCTTCTGGAGCAGGTGTCGCTTCTGGTTCAGCTGTTTTTGCTTCAGGTGCCGGAGCTTCTGATTTTTTTGTAGCTGCTGCAACAAGTTTGTCAAATTGTGCGATCTCTTTATTTTTAACATATTTTACAGTTAAAAACTTAATGACGTCTTCGTTGATCTTAAGATTTCTCTCAAGCTCGTTGATCACAGTTCCTTCACCTTTGTAGAAAAGTACTGTGTAGTATCCTCTGTCATTTTTCTGTACAGGATAAGCAAGTTTTCTCATTCCCATATCGTCAGTTGCAACAAGTTCTGCACCTTCTTTTGCAAGTACATCTTTGATCTTAGTGATCTGTGCTGCAGTCTCTTCGTCTGTCAGTGTAGGTTTAACTACAAACAGTGTTTCATAACAAGTCATATTGTTTCCTTTTGGTTTAATAGCCCATATAAATGCAGATATTTCCTATCTGTCCAAAAATGAGCAAGAATTTTGGAAGCGATATTTTACCCTAAGATGTCTTTGTTCTCACTGAAGTTTGATTCTAAATATATGCTTAATGAAAAGGAAGGAAGAGGGAAAATTCTGCACCATCTTCAAGGTTTTGTGCAGTCAAACTACCCTGCATATTTTCAACCATACTTTTGGCGATATTCAGCCCCAATCCCGACCCCTCTTTTTTACTTGTGACATAAAGATCGAACAGTGTATCGAGCATATTGACAGGAATACCTCCTGCATTGTCTTTGATCTGTACACAAGCATGTCCACTATCTATGGAAATAGCAATAGTGATTTGCATATTTTCATGAGGGTTTTCTTCAAATGCATCTTTGGCATTTTTCAAGAGGGAAAGAAGTATCTGCTTGAATTCATTGGGGTAGCCATATGCGAAGATATTCCTGTCTCCTTCTATCATAATACCGATATACTTGTATTGGTATTCGGATTCAAGCAGTCTCAGTACACTCTCTATATGCTCAAAGAGGTTAAACTGCACCCTTTCCTTCATAGGATTGAAGAAATTCTGGAAATCCACCACTGTTTGATTTAAATGTTTGACTTGCATTATTACTTTATCGAGTGTTTCGTAGAACATATCTATTTCAATAGGATCTTTTTTCAGTTTTATTTTTAGTACATTCATGATCAGGTTGATCACATTGAGCGGCTGTTTCCACTGATGGGTGACCATTCCTATCATTTCGCCAATTTGGGCATGGCGTGACTGTATCTCCATTATTTTCTGATTCTCACGACTTTTCTTTATTTCGCTATCTACCATTACTTGCATTTCTTCATTAAAGCGTTTCAGCTGCATATTTTTTTCAGAGATTTCTTTTAAAAGTAGAGATTTTTCATTGCGTTCCTGAATCAGTTTTTGCTGTATATTTGCCTGTTGTGTGATATTTTCAAACAGTATGATCAATGTTTCGCAGTGATCTTTCTTTTCTTTGCTCGTTCGTCCGGGATGGATATGGATATGCACATATTGATCCGTATTCTTAACAATATAGGGAAGCGTGAGTACTTCTCTTTCTTTTTGAAATATTTTTTCTATTTCAGCTTCCATACCGTAGAGCTCAGGAACGACCTGAGTAAGACTCATATCAGCATAATTTATAATACTGGTCTCACATAAATGAAAGACCATATCAGAATATTCAATGATCTGTAAATTTTCATCTATGACCATGTATTCATAGAGATGATTTGCATTGATCGCATTTAAAATTTCTTGTATATGCATACAACTCCTTTCTAAGTAAGCATAGAGTGTGCTAAAGTGTAGAATACCTCTTCAACACCGCTACCACTTTTTGCTGAACCCAGATAAATATCATTTACCGTTTGGCCATACTGTTGTTTGACCTGTTCAAGGATATTTTTTGCAGTAATATTTTCAAGCATGTCACGTTTGTTCAGTACAAGAATAACAGGTGCTGAAGGTATGATGTCTCCAATGGTTTTTAAATAGTTAGCAATATGTTCAATGGTCTCTTCTCTTGTGATATCTGCAACAATAATACAGCCGTGTGCCCCAGTCAGATAAGTAGTATTGACCGGTTTTATTTCTGTACCACCTTCTATATCCCAGATCAGTCCCTGAACGGTTTCATGTTCCAGTGCAATATTTTTTCTTGATATCTTTACGCCGATCGTGCTCAAGTAGGTATCGCTGAATTGGTTATCTACATAGCGACGGATAAAACTTGTTTTCCCCGTTGCGAAATCTCCGATCAAAATTATTTTTTTTGATATCATTATCTATTGTATCCTTTTGGGTACTGTAGATTCTTTTGTAGAAATATCTTTCGAGAGGATTGCATTCAGTATCAATTGTGTCTGTTTCATAGTTTTTCCTTGCTACCGTTTCTATTGATTATATCGTCTTTCTGTTGGATATTAAACACTTTCTGCATAGTTTCATACACCATATCCGGATCAAGTTCAAACCGTATCATAATCCTTCTTGATGCGTTGTGATCCTCTTGATCATTCACCAGTATAATCTCTTTACTGGCACTTCCTACAGATTCAAGCAGGTTTTCTATATGTGCTTTTTGAACGAACGGTTGTTTTAAAAGGTATGTTTTGACTACATCAGCTCTCTTCTGTGTAAGCACCATATTGTTCGCAGCTGTACCACTGCTGTCACTGTGACCTTCGATAATGATCTTTTTTAGATAGGCTCTATACGGCAGTAATACTGACAGATAGTGTTCAAAGGTTTTTTTCACAGCATTGATCTCTTTGGGATTATAGTCAACTTGCTGTACTGAAAAAAGGTGTAGTTTGGCAAAGTCCAATGCCTGCTCCTGCCTGTTGTAAAAAGGATTATTTTTCATTGCTGTAAAGAGTTTTGAAGCAATTTCATCTTTAATATGCAAGATGTGGTGAATCTCTGTTTCTTTTGCTTCAAGCAAGACGATCTTCTTTTGTAACTCTGCTATAGATTCCAGGACTGGTTTTGTAGTCTCAGAAAATTGTTTTTGCAGTAATGTTAGCTTCTGTTCGTCGTCTTGGATATTCTTTTGTTGTTTTGCGAACAAATACTCCTGCCCCTTGGTACTGAGTATCAGATGATTAATAACGGGCTTTCCTGTTTTTTCTCCAATCAGATCAATCACTTCGGGGATATGCTTCAGGGTATCAACATATCCGTTAAGTTCAATTGTGTTGTCATGAGCATTCAGTGTGATCTCTTGTGCAGTTTTTTGTTTTATCTGGGTTTCAAGTATACGGATCTTGTACCATTCATTTGCAATATAGCCTCCATATCCCAGTAGCAGTACACCTAATGCAAGAAAAATGAGTTTTGCAGGATTATGCTTTTGGACAGATGTACTGGATCTGTCAAAGTCTGTCTGTAAAAGAAGATAATCTTGCATTTTTTGAGAAATCTCTGAAACTTCAGGAGCACTATCATCCCCGTCAAAATTTTGAAAATACAAAGCATATTGCTTGACGATCGATGCAAAAAAGCGGTTGATCTCTGAGCGAAGCTCATAGTCAGGCTCACTGTCAAGAAAAGCGATGACATAGACCGAACCGGCACTTTCTATATAGAGTGTCGCATTTCCATAACTGAGTATCTGTATCTCTTCCTTGTTTTCCTGATGTTTATTGATCCAGTCATTGATGAAGTCCTTAATGGCACTTGCCATGGAAGCAACCATTTGAGGATCATCAATTTCACGTTTTGCCATACTTGCCGAAGAGATAAGCAGTCCTGTATCTTTATGGATCACGAACAGTGCTGAGATCACTGCATCACTGCTCTCTTCCATAAGTAGTTCTGTTTCACTGACACCGGTAAATTTAGCTTTTAGCTTGCGTTTGAAGCGCTCTGTGGAAAGGCCATTCTCGATCTTCCGGTTGATCTGTTCCATCAGCTCTTTGATGGACTGCGTGACATATTTTGAGATCATTCCGCCCATAATGGGATAAAGTGCGTCGATCATCACGTCTTGATTGTTTGCGATCTCTTTGGAGATAGCCGGAGCAATCACCTTTTGCAGAGAGTCACTGAGTTCAGGCAAGTGTATTTGGGAAGCATGTTCTATGATCCGGGCAAGATGCTCCGCCAGTATTTCTACCGTCCGGGCATTCTTGTTTTCAAGGTTCTGAAGCAGGATCGTATCTAAAAGAGGGGTGATCCTCTTGATAACATCCTCTTTGTCTTCAAAACGGAGATCAAGTTTTTCTAATGCTGATGAGAGTTTTTTTAGCTGTTCAAGCTCAGGCTCAAGAAGAAGTCTTTTAAGCTCTTCAAGCTGTGAATTACTTTTCTTCAGTGCTTATACCTTGGGATAATACGGTATTGACATCGGTTCCCTGCATCTTCATAGCAACATCCAGAAGCATCTGTGCCATTGCATCTCTGGAAAGTTTGTCATCACCAAGTGTATCAAGGCCTTCATTCAGTGCTGTTTCGATTTCGGCTTTCATTACCTTAACCTGTGCAAGTACTTTTTTGTTTTCATCTGAAACATTTTCTTTGAGTACTTTCAGCTTTGTAGAGAATTCGTCTTTTTGGCTGTGCAGCTGTGCTTGAATTGATTCATCTGTTGTATCGATCAGTTCTTTGAGTTTAGTACGCTCTTTTTGTGTGGAAAGTTCAAGATTGTCTATCTTTTTCTCTAGAATCTCCAAAGCACGTTCAGTCTCTTTGCTGAGCTTCTCATATGATTCATCCATCTTGCTGTTTAAAGCTTCTTTCATACTATTCATCGTTTTGTTGATCTGATTGAATCTCTCTTCAAAATCCTTGATCTGTGAACCGAAAATAAGATCTCTTATCTGATCTACATTGTTTAGACTATTTACATTTTTTGTTGACATTACATGCTTCCCTTACTTAAAATTGTATTTATTTTATCGAAATAGGCTTAAGTTACATTCAACGAGCTAATAGCTTTCAGTAATGTATACACCATATATTTACAGGTAAGACTGTATCTTTATCAGCATACTATATAACAATACTTCCCTTTGTGTCGGGGGTGCTTTTTTCATTTCTAATTCACCCTCTAAAAGATGTTCAAATATTTTTAAGAGTGAGGCAGATTTTACTTTCAATGCAAGCTGTGCTTTTTTATCTTCTATCTGTTTAGGAAGTTTGTAGCCAAGTATCGCTGCTGAGTCTACATGGCCATGCAGTTTAATGTAGGCATGAAAGAGAAAGACTTGATTAATGAAATATTGTGTAGAACGCAGAAGATCGAATTCATCTTCCCCCAGATCAAGCAGTTTGGTGATCGTTGCTGTAATTGGTTTTTTATTAAAAAGATCGATAAGTAGCTGCTCTGTTGCCAAAGGTGCGGTCGAGTAGACCAGCCGGTCTACATCTTTGGAGGTGACCTTGATACCGAGAATTGCTAGTTTATCCAGCTCATTGGAACAAAGCGCCATGTTGTTATTGAGGAGAAGCATTAGGTGCTGCAATGCATAATGGTCAATGTCAAGTCCGATCTTCATGGCTTTCTGCTGTAAAATGGCCATCCCATCACGGATATTGGGTTCAAAGAACCGTACCCACACACCGCCCTTCTTATCAGTAAATGAGCTTTGAAGACTTTTGGCTGATGTTTTTGCTTCATCAAAACCATAGAGAAAGTAGTTGTCGGTATTTTTATTGGCAAGGACTATCAGTTGGTCCAACTCTTTTTTAGGGATCTTCTTGTCACCTTTGACAATGAGCAGGTTGGTACCGCCAAAGAGTGAAGTTTGGGCAAGGTAACTTTTTGCCTGCTCAAAATCCCATTCATCATAATAGAGTGTCAGCATACTCTCTTTTGCATCGAGCTGGATCTTGTAGATATCCATATAATGGTCAACAAGATAGTCATTCAGACCATAAAAAAGAACGGCTTTGGGAAAACTCTGTTTCAAACGCTGATCAAAATCTCTTTGATACACTACAACTCCATCTCTTCTTTTGAAAGTTTATTGACCAGTTCTGCCATGATGACTGCCTGGGCAATATTCACTTCGGTGATCATGACACGTATTTTATCAAATAACATGACATCATCTCCTTTAAGATGTACCACCACGCCTTTGATGTCACCTTTAAGTACCGCTTTGGCACTCTCTCCTGCTTCGATGATCTCTGCTTCGAAGAACATGCCTTTTTGTGTTTCTGCCCAGCGTGCAAATTTTCGGTCTCTGAAATCCCATTCACATTTTGTGGCTTCACGTTCCAGGTCGGAAACCCTTGCACAGAGAGGTTCAATGTTTCTTAAAAGGTATTCCATCTCCTCTTTGTCATCATTAAGTTGTGCTTTGATGAGACGGTGCAGGATAAGGTCGGAATATCTTCGGATCGGTGAGGTGAAGTGGCTGTAGTGAGTAAATCCCAGACCAAAGTGTCCCACATTGTGTGCAGAATATTGTGCCTGACGAAGGGATTTGATGATCATTGAATCTACTTCTGCCGCCAAGCCCATTTTCTCTGCCTCTTTTTGAATGGCACGTATGAGTGATGGGCTGTCTTCATACTCTTCGACAAACAGTCCTACGGCAGCCAGTTCGGAAAGCAGCTGTTCCGTACGTGTAAGCTGCGGTGGTTCATGAATTCTGAAGATACTGTCACCTTCACCGGTAAAACGTTTGGCCGAAGCCTGGTTCGCCAAAAGCATACACTCCTCTATGAGTGAGTGTGACGGGGTACCGGTCTCTATCTGTGTTGCTGTGAGCAAATGT
>JAMONL010000159.1 GCA_027065815.1 Sulfurovum sp. | reverse complement strand
CGTGTTACTCTTTCAACTCTTCAGGAAGTGATCCGTCTGAACGATCTTACAACTGTTGAACAGATCACTGACTATACCAAAGCAGGTGCTTTCTGTAAATCTTGTATCAGACCCGGCGGACATGAAGAGAAAGATATTTACCTTGTTGATCTTCTTGAGGAGTATGAAAAAGAGAAAATGGCAAGTACAGCTACACTTGGGAATGAAGGTGGATCAGATGCTGATTTTTCAAAAATGACCATCGTTCAAAAGATCAAAGCGGTTGATAAAGTAGTAGATGACAATATCCGTCAAATGCTCATTATGGATGGTGGAGATATGGAGATCCTTGATATCAAAGAGAATGGTGTCAACTTCGACATTTATATCAGATACTTAGGTGCCTGTAATGGTTGTGCATCCTCCAGTACGGGTACACTATTTGCCATTGAGAATATTCTTAAAGAGAAACTTGACGAAAATATCAGAGTACTCCCTATCTAATCTTTTCAAATTCAGGCATATAATGCCTGAATTTATTTTTTTTTCATTACTTTTTTAAACAAGAAATCTAACAAGCGGATCACTGCGATGAACAGATAGACAAGAAAAGCAAACAAGAAAGGATGCCACCATCCCATAGAACTTTTTGGTAAGCTTTTAATATGTTCCAAAGGGTGATCCAGCCATATAGAAAAATGCATCGCTACCGATAACAATACAAATAACAATAGATAAATCTTTAACTCTTTCCAAAACATACTTACTCCTAATTAAGACTGATTTTATCAACCATTAACTGCAATGTGACATTGCCTCTAAAGTGATTTTCGTTCACAGTATACAGCAAATCAACTTTGGAGCCGACTGAAAATACTTCTTTGGTTTTAAACTTGACACCCGGCATTAAAATACCGTTTTGCATAAAAGTGAAACGTAAATGTTCACCCTCTTTTCCCATTGTATCAACCTGATAGATCTCTACATTCTTTGTAATGAATTTAGGTGTAGGATTACCCTGTCCGTATGGTTCAAACTTTTTCATAACTGCTGTCAGATCAAAAGAGATCTCTGAAAAAGGAAGTTCTCCGACAATATCGGGATCAACCGTCTGTTTTGAAAAGTTCCCTTCTCTAAAATTTTTCTCTAATGCTGTTTTAAAATCTTCCAAAGTATCTTCATGTAAAGAGAGTCCGATAGCTGCTGCATGCCCTCCAAACTTTTCAAGATGCTCTCTACAACTGTCTGTAATACTAAAAAGATCACAATCCCCAAAGGACCTCCCCGATCCTTTTAAAAGCCCTTCACCATTGTTACTTAATACAATGCAGGGTTTTTCATGATGCCTTGCCACACGTGCAGCTACAATACCTACGACACCCTCATGCCAGTCTTCTCCCTGAACTACGATCACTTCATCTTTTTGCTTTACCTGCAGCAATGCTTTTTCCGTAATGTCCTGTTCTGTGGCTTTTCTGAGTGTATTGAATTCTATAAGTCTCTCCAGCCTTACTCTGGCATCATAAATGTTTGATGAAGTCAAAAATTCTACGGCATACTTAGCATCTTCCATTCGTCCTGCGGCATTCAAGAGAGGGGCAAGAAAAAAACCAATGTCATCTGCTTTCAAACTCTCTTTCTGACTATGCTCCATAAAGGCCCTAATTGCCGGCCTACTGCTTTTATTGAGTGATTCTATCCCTGCTTCTACCATGGCTCTGTTAATGTGCTGAAGGGGCATTACATCTGCAATGATGGCAATAGCAGTGAGCTCCATGTAGGGCATCATCTTTATCTTCAGATTCAATGCTTTATTCAAAGAGGCAATGAGATACCAGGCGATCTGTGCACCACAGACCTCTTCATAAGGAAAAGTACATGCCTCCTGTTTCTGATCTATGATCGCATAGGCTTCAGGAATTTCAGGCGGCAGAAGGTGGTGATCGGTGATGATCAGTTCTATCCCCTGCTCTTTACAGAGTTGCGCTGCATAAACTGCTGAAATACCATTATCAACCGTAATGGCAAGATCTGTTCCTGTGATACGCGGAATAATATTGGCAGAGAGTCCATACCCGTCTTTAAAACGGTTGGGAATGATCCATTCTGCAGGATAGTCTATCTCTTCAAAAAAGAGTTTCATAAGCGTTGTGGAAGTAACGCCATCCACATCATAGTCACCAATAACAGTAATTTTTTCTCTGTTTTTAATCGCTTTGACAATACGTGCTGTGGCTTTGTCCATATCTTTGAAAGTAGAAGGTTGAGGAAGGTCTTTTAAAGAGAGAAAACCCTCTTTAAAACGTGATTGGAGAAGTAACTCTAACGCTTTTAGCGTTAATTGTTTATACATCTATTTTTTTATGTTTGAATGATGCTTGCACAAATGCCAAAATAGAGGGATTGACATTTTGAAGTCTTGAAGTAAATTCCGGATGGAACTGTACTCCGAGGAACCATGGATGATCCACGACTTCAACCGCTTCGATCAGACCGTGGGATTCACCGGTGATATCCATACCCTTGGCTTCCAAAGCTTCTCTATATTCAGGATTTGCTTCGTAGCGGTGTCTATGTCTCTCAAAGATCATCTTGGCATCATAGGCATTTCTGAGATTCGATCCCTCTTTGGTTTCACACTCATACTCACCCAGTCTCAATGTTCCACCCATTGCCGACTTTGCTGTTCTTATCTGTTTGGCTCCGGCAGAATCAATGAATTCATCGATCAGATAAATAATAGGATCTTTTGTATCCGGATTGAATTCCACAGAGTTGGCATCTTCAAGCCCCAGTACATTTCTAGCAAATTCAATCATAGAAAGCTGCATACCAAGACAGATACCAAGAAACGGTATTTTGTTTTCTCTTGCATATTGAATAGATAATATCTTACCTTCAATACCGCGTTCACCAAATCCGCCCGCAACAAGCACACCATCACAGTCATTCAGATATTTTGTCGCACCGTCTTCTTCCACTTTTTCAGAATCAACCCATTTGATGTTCACTCTGGCATCCATATGCGCCCCTGCATGTATCAATGCTTCAGTCAATGATTTGTAGGACTCTTTCAGATCAAGATATTTCCCGACAAAAGCAATTTTTACTTCATCATTCGGCATAATGATCTTATGTACCAAATCGGTCCACTCATCCATTTTAGGTGTACAGTTTTCAAGTTCAAGCTGTTTACAGATAGGGGTAAGAATATCTTGTCTCAAAAAATTCAATGGTACCTGGTAAATGGTTGAAGCATCTTCAGCAACGATCACAGAATCTTCTTCTACATCACAAGAATAGGCTATTTTTCTTTTGATCTCAGTCGTTACAGGGACTTCTGCTCTTAAAACCAGCATATGCGGTGCAATACCGATACGTCTAAGTTCCTGTACCGAATGCTGTGTCGGTTTTGTTTTCAATTCCCCGGCAGCTTTGATGTATGGCAGCAGTGTTACATGAATGTTCATTACTTTGGATTTACCCAGTTCATGTTTCATTTGTCTGATGGTTTCAAGAAAAGGAAGTCCTTCAATATCTCCCGTTGTACCACCCAGCTCAACGATGAGAATATCTCTACCCTCACCTGCACGTACTATACGCTCTTTGATCTCATTGACAATATGCGGTACTACCTGAATCGTTTTTCCAAGGTATTTACCTTTACGTTCATTTTCGATCACTGTTTTGTAGACCAACCCTGTCGTAAAGTTGTTTTTCTGTGTCAAAGAAGTATCTAAAAATCTTTCATAATGTCCAAGGTCGAGGTCTGTTTCTGCACCATCTTTGGTAACAAAAACTTCACCATGTTCCAGTGGTGACATAGTTCCCGGATCGACATTGATATAAGGATCCAGCTTAAGTACACCTACTCTTAAACCTGTATGTTTAAGCAGTGTTCCTACACTTGCTGCTGTAATACCTTTTCCCAAAGAACTCAGTACACCACCTGTAACAAAAATATATTTTGTTTTATTTTCACTCATTTAACGCTTTCCTTATGATTATGCAACAATAGGCATAATAATTGTAATAAAATTATCATCTTTCACAATAAAGGGAAGACTTGGTTCATTAAATTCTATTGTAAATTCATTTTTATCCACTTGTGAAATAAAATCTAAAATATATTTACTGTTGAAACTTAATTCAAATTTTTCATTCAATCCAGTATTGACTTCCAATTCTGTTTTGGCTTCAACATTATCGGCACTCAGAGAATTGAAAATGATGGTATCTGAAAGCATAGTCATTTTTATTTCCTGAGAAATTGTAGTGATCATTTTAATGGCATCCAGCATTTCTCTTTTCGGCAGGGAGATAGAGTGTTTAACTGAAGCGGGAACAATTCTCTGATAATCAGGAAATTTACCATTAATCAAACGTGTATAAAAGAAATAATTTTTATTTGTAATGATCAGATTTGTTTCGTCAAAGAAAATGTCAATTTGATCTAAAAAAAGTTTCTGTATTTCCAAAATAGCTTTTTTGGGAACAATCAAAGAGAGTTCTTCATTATTTGAACTTTCTATTTTTGCAATAGCCAATCTTCTTGTATCTGTTCCAACTAAATCAGTCGAATCATTTTTAATATTGATCAAAGCACCGTTCAGTTCAAATTTAGGATTGTTTGTGTCAATAGCAGGAGAGATCTTTTTTAGGTTTTGTATTAGACTTAAAGAGTCTAAGGTAATTTGCGGTTTATCTTCTACGGTTGGAAATGAAGGATAGGTTGCAGGATCAAAAGTAGGAAGCTTGAATTTAGAATGTTTCTGTTTGATGATAAGTGTATTATCAAGTACTTCCAAAATGATCTCATCATCTTTCAGTATACGGATGATATCGAGAAGTTTTTTACCATTAGCAGTAAAAGAACCTTCTGCTTCGATCATGATATTGTCTGTTACGATCTTTAAACCTATTTCTCCATCTGTTGCCTTAATGATACATGTATCATTTTGCGTATTAAACAATACATGAGATGTTATCTGACTGGCATCTTTTTTTTCTAAAAAAGGCTGTAAGTTTATCAGTATTGATTCTATGATCTGCTTTTGTGCTTTTATCTTCATTGACATCCTTTATTATTTAATAAATTAGTAGATAGTAGTAGTTCATCCTGAATATGTGAATAACTACTTTTTTGCCTGATTGACCGTTGTTTACTGAGGTATCCAATTTCATTAGGATATTCACATTTATTCACTTTTAAAATTATATCTTTTTTTTATTCAAGTTTTATAAGGCTTTTGATGTCTAGTGTTAAATTAGGTTAAATCCTGGGTGTCTGTATGAATTTTATTGGACAGCTCTTCAAGCAGTACTTTAAAGTTTTCATCATTATCTATGATCTCATTGATCTTTTTCATTGCGTGTGAAATGGCAGTATGGTCTTTCATCCCAAAATACATAGCGATCTGAGGCATGGAATTGGGTGTAAGGTTTCTTGCAAGATAGATAGCTGTTCTTCTTGCACTTACCACATTTTTTGTACGTTTTTTGGATTTAATATCAGAAGGTTTTATGTTAAGTTCACGTGAAACGATCTTTACAATATCATCAATGCTGACATTCTCTTTTTTCTCTTTAAGCTGGTCTTTAATGGCATTTTGTGCAAAATCCAGTGTGATTTCCTGGTTAAGCATGGAAGAGAGAGCATTAAGTTTAATGATTGTCCCTTCGATTTCACGGATATTGTCTCCCATGTGGCTTGCAATGAAATTAATGATCTCATGGTCAAGCTGGATCCCGTCAAGTTCGCATTTTTTCTGGATGATCGCAATTTTTGTTTCAAGTCCGGGAGGCTGTATATCTGCCATAAGACCCATTTCAAATCTAGTTTTCAATCTGTCTACAAGGCCTGAGATCTTATTGGGCTGCCGATCGGAAGTGATGACAATTTGTTTATTATCATTATAGAGTTCATTGAAAGTATGGAAGAACTCTTCCTGTGTCTGCTCTTTTCTACTGAGAAACTGTATGTCATCAATGAGCAGAAGGTCACATTTTCTGAACTTGTCCCTAAACCTGTCCATGGTCTGTGAACGCAGATGGGAAGTAAAAGAGTTCATGAACTGTTCCAGTGTGGTATAGATAACAGTGTTTCCAAGGTCAATATGATAGTTACCGATCGCTTGGAGCAGGTGTGTTTTCCCCAGTCCTACACCACCGTACAGGAAGAGCGGATTGTAAAGTTTCCCGGGTTTTTCTGCAACAGATTTTGCTGTGGTATACGCAAACTGGTTTGAATCTCCGACAATAAAGCTTTCAAAGGTTAGAGAGGGGTTGAGATAGGTACTTTTTGATGCATTTTTATCTACGGTTACAACAGCAGCTGTAACCGTGGTCTTATTTTTCTGTTTGCCTACCATGATCTCAATTTCCGGTTTGATCTCATTTTGAAGTTCAAAAAGATGTGCTATTTTATCGGCATATTTTGTTTTGATCCATTTTGCAATTAGCATATTGGGTGCATTAAAATAGACAAGATTTGATCTTGAGCTTTTTGCATCATACACAAGTTTTTTGATATATCGCTCATATTCTGTCTGACTGATCTCTTTTTTCAGTTCAAAAAGTACTTTTTGTCCAATATTCATTCTGGGGATTTCCTTACTTTTCACATATTTCAAAATGTTTAAAATCTCAATGTGAATAACTTATGGTATTTTAGCCAAGTTAAGCTAAAATAGCGTTAGAAAACAGAGTTGAATAATTTTATTCACTATGTGAACAAAGGTGTGAATGAATATTTTAGGAATAGACCCCGGAAGCCGTAATTTAGGCTATTGCATCATACATTGGGATGGAAAAAAGTTTTCACTTCTAGAAGCCGGTTTGCTTAAAATGAAAGAGAAAGAGTTACAGGCTCAAATGGTAGAGCTTGTAGAGGGTATAGATCTCATTTTAAAGACACACAGCATTGATGAAGTGGCGATTGAAGATATCTTTTTTGCTTTTAATCCAAAGTCAGTGATCAAGCTTGCACAGTTCAGAGGAGCACTTTGTCTGAAGATACTTCAGGAGATTGGTTACTTTCATGAATATACGGCGTTACAGGTGAAAAAGGCTGTAACAGGAAATGGAAAAGCCACAAAAGAACAGGTCGCATTTATGGTCAAAAGACTTTTTGGCATCAAAAAGGAAATTAAACCGCTTGACATCACAGATGCCATGGCGATCGCCTTGACACATCTTCAGCGTGTAAAGATGCGTAAACGTTAAAGTGCTATACCCCTTTAGTTTGAAAGTGGTTTGGCATTTTTTTCTACAGCGATCATTTTACTTTTTGGCAGTTTAAAAGTACTTTTTCTGTTGTAAGGTACAGACTCTTCGATGATCTTGTCATAAGAGTAAATGTCATGTTTGAAATAGGCAAGACCATCTTCTTCATAGACCGTAAAATAAAGAATATGTACAGGTATGGCTTTTTTGAGTTTTACTGTGGTCGGCTTGTTGCTTGCAAGGATTTCATCAATTTTCTCTTTATTGTAAGAGCCTTTGACATTTTGCAGCAGTATGTCCAAAAGTTTAAAAGGTTTGTCTACCCGCATACACCCTGAAGAGTAGAGTTTGTAACGTCTTTCCAGAAGGCTTTTGTTGTCTGTATCATGCAGGTAGACAGCATATTTGTTCGGAAACATGAATTTGACACGTCCAAGGGCATTGTTTTCTCCTGGAAACTGTACAAAACGATAGGGAACACGTTTGTCACTGTGTATAAAAGGTTCGAGCATCTCATAATCGACCTGTACCTCTTTTTTTCCTGAAAAAACATGAATATTATGTTCTGTTAAATAATCAGGATGCTTTTTTAATACAGGAATAAGATCACGTTTTACCAGGTTGTCAGTTACTGTCCAGGTTGGGTTGAGAACCATATATTCAATTTGGTCTGAGAAAAGTGGTGTGGGTCTGTCCATGCGCCCTACGACGATCCCCATCTTGATGACCTTTTGTCCATTTCTGTAATATCTCAGATTGAAGTCCGGGATGTTGACTTCCACATATTCAGACTCAAATGTTCTGGGATAGAGTTTTGTTTTGTCCAGATTGGTGATGATCGCCTGGATATTCTTCTTGACTGGCTGATTCAGATAATAGGTAACTTTTTTATCGACTCTCCCGTTGATTTCGAGTAAATAACGTTTTTGATATGTTTTAACTGCCTTTTCAAGGGTTTTGTTAAAGGTCCAGGAGAGATCAGCATTTTTAGGGTAATCACCGGAGATCTGTAAATGTTTTTTTATTTCTGGTACACGGCTTGACCAATCCCCTATTTTAAGTGGAGAGTTGGAGTATTTGATTTTTGGAAATTTTTCCATCACTTTATAATTTTTAAGCAGTTCTACCAGTTTGACATAGCGTTCTTTCATGGGTAAAAGAGATATAAGATAAGTGCGTATGGTCCCATTGGCAATGGCATTGATCAGCTTTTGCTGATCTGGAAAAGATTTTGGATTCATTTCCCAGTCGGCCCTGACATCATCACTCTCTTTAAGGGCTTTCAGTTTATTCTGTACCAGATTCCAGTCAACATCACCCTGTACAATGAAACGTACCAGACGTACCATGGAGTTGGTAAGCATAAGGTCAAGTCTGGCATAGACCAGCATTTTTTTTCTTTCAGAGATCTCATTGTTGTCAAGCATATAAAAAAGTTTTGTAATGGCTTTTTGGTCAAAGCTTTTGTTTTTGTAATTAAAAAGAGGATCTTTCAGTGCCTGTATCAGCTGGGCGGTTTTTTTTTCATTGGATTTACCTGCCCAGAGTGGTACATAATTGGTTTGTTGATAAATGTTTTCAACAATCTCTTTATTTTTACCTTTAAGAAGTTTGGGCAGAGAGCTTTGTATGGTTTGTCCTATGCTCTCCGTACTGAGGTTTTGGGCATAGAGTGAAAAATGGAGAAAAAGGGTCAATAGTATAAGTTTAAAATGTTTCAATCGCTGTTTCCTTCTTATGCGTCTCTATATTTTTTGTCAATCAGTTTCAAATATTTTTTCGGTGTCACTTTTTTCATCTCTTCTGCCAGCCACTGTATCTGAAACCAGGCAGCACCGGAGTCTCTAAGGTCAAAATAGTTCTTTAGTGAGCGTATATTGAAAGTGACAACCATGTCAACTTTCCAATTATCAGTGACAATATGTTTAAAGCCGTCACCAACATTTCTTTTTTTCTTTCCCATTTGAAAGGCTTCAAAAAGTGTTTCTGCATCCCCTTTACAATCTTTAATAAAAGGCAGTGATGATTTTGCTATGGCATTGATGATAAAATCAGGGTCTCTTTCGTATTGAAATAGCAATTTATCGTAAATCGCTTTTATCTCTATGGCCAAATATTTTTCATCGCTGATCACGAAAAGATCGAAGGCAAGAAGTTTTTCTAAAAAGAAAGCAAAGCCGTCATCACTCTCTAAAGAAGCAACAAATGCATTGATCACTGATGACATGGTGTAACGTGTACTTCGTACTGAAATGGCTTGCAGCCTGTGTCTGGCATGTTCCTGCAATACCCCTCTTGAAGTTCCCTGTATCAAAAAACTCAGTGTAGCATGTTCAATGATGGAGTGGTGATGGTGTACCCAGGCGAGGTTGGCAAGGAGATCAGA
>JAMONL010000158.1 GCA_027065815.1 Sulfurovum sp. | reverse complement strand
TACGAAATTGACGGTCAGAGCCACATACAGTGTATTGAGTGCACCGATCTGATAAATAAGTGTTCCCCAAATGATCGGCCAATGCAGCAGCATGAGTGCAAATTCTCCCCAGAGTTTACGTTTAATGACAAAGCTGTAAGACTGTGCAATGAATGCAGGGAACATAAAGAACATGGAGCCCCAGAAAATAATATATTTGTGTTTTTTAATGAAAGGACTGTCTCCTTTGTTAGGGGTAAAAGCACCATCCAGTGCACGAATATCTTCATCTTTTTCTATAACGTTACAATAAGTATGGTGATTGACATTGTGCTTGTAGTCCCACCAGGAAGGGGAGTTACTCAAAATGATCGCAGAAAAAGGATAAGAGAGTTTCTTGGAAAGAGATTTACTTTTGAAATACTGCGTATGTAAAACGTCATGGGAAACAAATACGGAGCGTGTCATGACCAGTGTGATGAAAAGTCCGAGCAGTATTGGATTCCAAAGAGGTGCTGTTGCCAAAGCAACGATCATGGAAAGAAGTACGGCGACCATTTCGATGGAACCACGGACAGGGACACGGGCAAGAAGACCTTTTTCTCGTACCTGTGCCTTAAGTTCATTGAAAATATCAGGATAGTGTGAAGTTGTTGTAGACATGAGCGGATGACCTTTTTTAAATATACTTTTATTATAACTATTCTAAATTAATAAAGGCGTATTCCTGATGACTATTTCTCTTTAAGTCTAAAAAATGTACTACCACTTCCCGAGAAGAACCACCCCTCTTTTTTGACTTTTTCCATTTCCGGATAGACTGCCATTGCAGCAGGAAAAAGATCATTCAGTGCTACGGGATCCTGAATGAGTTTAAGGAGGGTACGTGAATCCATTTTGTCCCAGCCAAAAAAGCTGGTCAGGTCGACATTGCGCAGAAGATATTTGTTGAACGTTTTATACACTTCTGCTGTATCACAGCCTATGTCTGGCGTAAAGAGTTCCAACTGTAAAGGAGGTTCCTCAAAAGGCATGACCAGTTCTCCAAAACCTGCTACATTGGCAGAATGGTAGTTATAGATGAAAAATGGTACATCGGCACCTACTTTGCTTCCTATTTCAGCCAAGTCATCATCGGAGATCAAAAGATCACATGCCTCTTTGACCAGTCGCATGAAAGCTGCGGCATCCGAAGATCCTCCGCCTAGCCCTGCTTGGCTTGGAATACGTTTTGTGACCACCACTTTATGTTTATAAAAGAAATTGAGGATGTCCAGATCACCCGTAGTGTCATTGAGTGCTTTGTACGCTTTGTAAATGGTGTTAGACTCCAATGGTATATCATCGCATCCTTCTATGGTGAAACTTTCACATTCACAGGGAACAAACTCTATGGTGTCATAAAGATCATCTACCCTTACAAACCTCGAAATAAGTGTATGATAATTGTCTTTATATCCTGTGATTTTTAAAAATATATTGACTTTTGCATATGCGTTAATACTGTACATTGGTATCCTTTTTATCGAGCGTAAAAGTATAACATACTTAGGAATAATTAATCGTCAGAATGATGCAGACTATTCATCGGGGCGGTAATAAAAGCAGAATAAGTGTATGATTTATAAAACGTTTGGAGGATTATGATGTCAAAGTATGAACTGCTCCCTTTTGCCGGACTTGATGAAGTGACACTCTCTGAGATCAGCCGTTATACCAAACAGATGATCTTTAAAAAAGGAGAAACACTTTTTACCCATGGGGAGTTGAAAGAGTATTTCTATATTGTGATCCGGGGAAAGATAAAAAGCTATCAGCTTAATCTGGATAATGCCAAAGAGCAAACACTTTTTGTCTACCGAGAGGGAGACATGTTCGATACGATTATTCTGCTTGACGGCCAAGACCATGATGTGATGTATGAGGTCATGCAGGAGAGTGAAGTCCTACAGATGCCCATTGCCTATGTACGGGAGCTCATTAGCACCAATAAAGAGTTCAACAGTAAGTTCTTTCCCTATCTTGCCCGGCAGATGCGACAGATGGAGGAGCTCGCTGCAGATCTTTCACTCTACAGTACTGCAGAGCGTCTTGTAAAACTGCTTGTACAGAATCTCGATCAGAACAACAGAGAAAAGTACAACCTGCTTCAGGGGCTCTCAAATACTGAAATAGCCAAACTTATAGGTACGGTGCGGCATGTCGTAGAACGACATTTAAAAGCCCTCAAAGATGAGGGTACTATTGAAACCAAACATAAAAATGTGCAGATACTTGATATCAATAAACTTCTGGACAAAATAAAACTCTTTTGATTTTTTGATTTTTTTTAGAAAATGCAACCAAAGTAGCATCTCCCTGTCTCAATCATCATTTATAATACTTTTATAAAAATAAATGATGAAAGGAGTGTCTCATGTTAGTCACAAAATATAACCCTTATACAGAAGCAAGAAGAGGTTTTGATCTGTTCAATACATTGATGCAGACATTGGATCCTGTGAGAGAAGAGAGTGTTATTTCTTCCTTTATCCCAAATGTCAATACACGTGAAGGTGAATATGCCTACCATGTGGAACTTGACCTTCCGGGAATCAAAAAAGAGGATATTGAGATCACCACAAAAGACAATGTCTTGACCATTTCAGGTGAGCGTAAGATGAAAGAAGAGGTCAAAGAGGATGACTACTATAAAGTAGAGAGCGCTTACGGTAAATTCAGCAGATCTTTTACACTGCCTGAAAAGATAGATGTAGAGAATATTCATGCTGAATCAAAAGACGGGGTGCTTGAAGTAGTCATCCCTAAACTCAAAGAAGAAGAGACAAAACCAAAGAAAATAGAAATTAAGTAAGCTGTTTTTTGGCACAGCACTCCGGCACAATGCGAATGGCGAAGCCACCCCTTTGGGGACGGCGCATTGTTTGTCGCACTGTACCAAAAAATAATAAGTTAAAGTAAAAAAAGTAAATGAAAGGAGTTTAAAATGGATGTAGTAAAAACAGCAAAAGAGATCGGAAATACAGTTGAAGAGAAAGTTGAACATGGACTAGAAGTTGCAAAAGAGACCTTTGCCAATGTGGCAAGCCATCTTCCTTTTGCCAACCTTGCTAAAAAAGGCAATGATGCCTTCAATATAGAGATAGATCTCCCCGGGGTGGACAAGAATGATATTGAACTTCAGATAGAAGACAATATTTTGACCGTCAAAGCGACACGTAAAATGAAAAATGAGGTGAAAAAAGAAGATTACTACCTCTGTGAGAGTAGTTTTGGTCTCATTTCGCGTGCCTTTGTACTGCCGGAAGGGATAGACAGGGATACTGTCGATGCTAAGTATGAAGACGGAAGGCTCTATATCTCACTGGAAAAAGAGGAATCCCGCAAAGCAAAGAGCATCTCTGTCAAGTAACGGTATGCAGGAGGAACATCTCCTGCATTCAGCATATCTACACTATACTACATCATCAAATTTCCATAAGGACAAATAATGCAAAAATGGTTTGAAGATAACAAAATAATGATGCTTTTAAGTGCATTTGTCTTTATTGGAGGATATTTTTTTCTACGACTTGCCTATCATATGACTGATAATATGCCTTTCACACAGGAGATCGTCCTGATCATTCTTGGAACGTTGGCGACCATTCTTATTACGGCACTGCTGTTGAATAAACAGACGACTGTGGAACTGGCGAAAGAACAGAGTATCAAGTTCATCGAACTCAAAACCGAAACGTATCAGAATCTGATCAACACGATTGAAGAGATGGTCCTACATAAAGATATCAGTGCAGAAGACTTGATCCGTTTAAAATTCCATACACACCGTTTGGCTATTTTTGCTTCTCCTGCCGTACTCCGAGAATATGAGCATTTTTTAAATATCTTTAATGAGATGATAGCCAAAGACAGACATGTAAGCCTTGAAGATGAAGATGTGCTGGCTGAAGCTTTGGCAAAGTTGACAGTGTATATCAGAGCAGACCTGGTAGGAGAACTTGATGCAGAGAGCGGACACAGTGCCCAAGAGATCAGGGAGCAGATCATAGCAAATGCAAAATAGAAAAGAGGTATAGAATCTCTATTCATAGCATGTGATGTGCTATTTCAACTCATTTCTACCACAATATCTTCCAGTGAATTGGCACATACTAGAGTGCAGTCACAATACTGTTAATGACTACAGAGTGTTCTACTAAAGCAGCGTTGAAATCCACCTCTTTGGGCAGAATAAATTTTTGAATAAAAGAGGTCATGTAATTACTCCTAATAGATTGATAAGAATAAAGTGCATCAAACAGCATGGAGACAGGCACATTTACAAACCATCCTAGGCCAGAAGCATCATACCGATAATCGCCATACCCTTTTGTGCATTGTTCGCACCGTGTGAAAAGCCGAGCCATGCCACGGAGAAATATTGAGAAAAAACAAAAAGAGGACGTATCTTCAGTGTAAATCATTCAAAAATAAAAAAGATCAGCTTCATAATGATGAACTCAATAATGAAGCCTAAAAAAGGAGAAGCAAACAGCCTGGCTACTACTTTCATGACCCCTCCAGATGTCCTTGATGCAAGGTATCCAACCCCCTCCCAGTTGATCTTGCTGCTTCCACCACAAAAAGTTCTGCACCTACCAGTCCGCCTGCAAGAGAATTGGAAGAGGAGGATGGCAGTCCCAGTTTCCAGGCAATCAGGTTATAAGTGATTGCAGCAAGCAGAGCAGCAATAATAAGAGCCTGCGCATGCATGATAGCAGTATCTGTAATGTCTACGAAAGTTCCGATGGTATCGGCAACAGCCAATCCTACGGTCAAAGGTCCACAAAAGTGAAAACAGAAACGATCGTTAAAATAAGTAGAAAAGTACTGATATCCACATATTATTATATTCTTTCTCCTCCCAAAGTAGTAATTCTCAAGTATGTCAGTTAAATTTACCGAGGATCGACCAATCATTAAAAGATACTAATTATTAAATAATAAAAATTCTTATTTAAGTTTAGAAAAGATATACTTTCTTAAGGATAAAAATTATCCCTAACTTAATATAATAAAGAGGAATGAAGAATGAAACAGTATGAAACTTACAAGTGTAACAACTGTGGTAGCGAGATAGAGGTACAAAAAGTTGGTGACGGAACTTTGGTATGTTGTGGTGAAGATATGGCCTGTGTTACTGAGAATTTAACAGCGGTAAATCTTATGAAAGCATTTGCCGGTGAGTCTCAAGCACGAAATAAGTATGAATTTTTTGCTGAGGTAGCTTATTCAGAAGGGTTACATAGAATTGCACGGCATTTTCAGGAAGCTGCAAATAATGAGAAATACCATGCAATGGCAGAATTTAAGGTTTACAATAAACTGGTTAACGGCATAGAGTTAGATACTACAAGAAAGAATCTTATGTATGCTGCGGATGGTGAACGTTATGAACATGAAGAAATGTATCCCAACTTTGAAGCGATAGCAAAAGAAGAGGGTTTGGCTGACATCGCCAGACTTTTTAAAGCTATCGGTAAAGTAGAAGTGGAACATGAAAGAGAGTATTTGGCACTAAAAGAAGCATTGGAAGCTGAAGGCTTCTTCGACAGTGAGAACAAAGAAGAGTATATTTGTGAAATATGTGGACATGTTCACCGAGGTAAAAAAGCACCTAAAGCCTGTCCTTTATGTAAAGCAGGTCAAGAGTATTTCAAAAAAGCATCTGAAGATGTTACTGTAGGATAAATGATGAAAAAGACAGATTTAACAACGGCTAATGGTAGAAAAGTAGATAACAATCAAAATTCACTGACCGCTGGATCTCGAGGGCCTGTACTCATGCAAGATGTGTATCTTCAGGAGAAACTGGCACACTTTGACAGAGAAGAGATCCCTGAGAGGATCGTGCATGCTAAAGGTGCAGGTGCTCATGGTACTTTTACTGTTACAAACGATATCACAAAATATACCAAAGCTGATATTTTTTCTGAAGTAGGGAAGCAGACAAGAACATTTACAAGATTTTCAACAGTTGGAGGTGAGAGAGGTTCTGCTGATACGGCAAGAGATCCCAGAGGTTTTGCCACAAAGTTTTATACTGATGAAGGAAACTGGGATCTGGTCGGAAATAACACACCGGTCTTTTTCATAAGAGACCCGTTAAAGTTTCCTGACTTTATCCATACACAAAAAAGAATGCCTGACAGTAACTTGAAATCAGACAACATGATGTGGGATTTTTGGTCAAAATCCCCGGAATCTTTACATCAGATCACGACACTTTTCTCTAATCGTGGTACACCTGACGGTTATCGTCATATGAATGGCTACAGTTCACATACCTATAGTTTCATCAATGCAGATAATGAGCGCTTTTGGGTGAAATTCCATCTTAAAACGGTGCAGGGAATTAAAAATCTTTCCGCAGATGAAGCAACAAGACTGGCAGGTACAAATCCTGATTATGCGATAGAAGATCTTTTTGTATCTATTAAAAATGGTGATTTCCCATCATGGAAAATGTATGTACAGATCATGCCTGAAGCGGAAGCTGAGAGTTATGCCATCAATCCATTTGATGTGACTAAAGTTTGGCCACATGGAGATTATCCGCTGATAGAGGTAGGGGTCTTGGAGCTTAACAAAAATCCAAGAAACTATTTCAGTGAAGTGGAACAGGCAGCCTTTTCACCGTCAAACAAAGTACCCGGTATCGGACTCTCGCCTGACAAGATGCTTCAGGGAAGACTCTTTTCGTATCCTGATACCCAGAGATACAGACTTGGGGTGAATTATAATTCACTGCCTATCAACAAACCGGATGGTGAAGTCCATAATGGTTACAGAAACGGTTTTATGCGCTTTGATGACAATGGAGGGGACAGTTTGAACTATGAACCAAGTCATTATACCGTGCCGACAGAATCACCGGAGATGGCTGAACCTCCCTTGAAGATCAGCGGTGATGCAGATCGCTATGCATATGAGACTGATGAAAACAGTGATTTTGTTCAGGCTGGGAATCTTTATAAAGTAATTAGTGAAAGTGAGAGACAAGATTTGATCGCAAATATTGTCGGAAGTCTTGGTAAAGCTGAAAAAGAGATAAGGGATCTACAGATATCATATTTTAAAAAGGCCGATATGGAATACGGAATAAGGATAGAAGAAGCAATTGCCAATTCTTAAAAGTGCGACCCGTCTATTTATATTTGCTGATGGGTTCAAATATTTTACCTAAAAAAAGGACTGTTATGAAAAACTTATTTATATTACTGCTGGTATTTAATACATTTTTATTTGCTGAAATGGACTTAGCTGACCAAGGCTGTAGCTTCTCTAAACAAAACATCGTTACTGTAGGTTGGAAGGCATATAAAACACCTTCCAAACTGGGTGTTTCTGGTGTATTTGACGATGTAAATTATGAAGGTGTCAAAAAAGGAAAGAGCTTAAAAGAATTACTGGAAGGATCTTCAGTGATCATAAAAACGCATAGTGTTAACTCAAAAAATGAAGGTCGAGACCTGAAACTTGTCAACTCTTTTTTTAAAATTATGAGTGATGATGTAATTACGGCAAAAGTAACAGACATCACAAGCAAAGGAGATAAAAACATTGTCAATGTAGCGGTGTCAATGAATGGTATAACAAAAAGAGTGCCTATGAATTACACCTATAATAAAGGTATCTTCACTGCAAGCGGAGTGATAGATCTTTTTGATTTTCAAGCCTCCCAAGCATTAAAAAGTATCAATAAAGCATGTTTTGATTTGCATAGAGGCAAGACCTGGAATGATGTGACTATCAGTTTTAAAATGAATATTAACTGCGATAACAACATCGCTAAAAAACAATAAGGAAAAAAAATGAAAATACTATTAATCATCTTGATAAGTGCAATCACACTGTTTGCAATGGAACCGCTAGTGAGTGCCAAATGGTTGAAGGAAGCACACAATGACAAAAATCTTGTCATTATAGATGTCTCAGATTCCAAGTTATTTGAAAAAGGGCATATCCCGGGAAGTATAAATTCTCCTATCTCACAATGGAGAGAGAAACATGAAAATTATCTGCTTGTCAAAAATGCAGACGCTATTCAAAAAGAGTTCTCTGCTATTGGTATTAACAAAAAGAGTAAAGTAATCGTTTATTCTCATCATGACAATGCCAAAGATATACTCAAAGCATCTTATGTCCTTTGGGCGATGGAATATTACGGCTTTGAGAACAGTGCTATGCTTGATGGTGGTCTACCAGCCTGGAAAGCGCATAAGGAAACACTTAGTACAACAAATGACACTACAAAAAAAGGTAACTTTAAAGTAGCCGAAAATAAAGCACTTGTTGCTGATCTGGCATTTGTAAAAGAGCAGATCGGGAAATCAAATATGCTAGATGCAAGACCATCTATTTTTTATTTCGGTGCCCAGAAACAGTCTGTACTTAAAAAAGCCGGGCATATACCAAAAGCCCACAGTTATTTTTGGAAATACAGTTTTGATGGAGACTATCTTAAAAGCAAAGATGTGTTGAAAGAGATGCTTGTGGAAGGAATGGGGTTTGATCCTGAAAAACCAATGATTACTTATTGTACAGGAGGGTTGGAAACTTCTATGAACTTTTTTGTCTTACATCGTATTTTGGGTTTTGACAATATACGCCTTTATGATGCTTCTATGAAAGAGTGGGGAAACAGATCTGATACCCCAATGATAAAGTATCGTTGGGAATAAATTAAAAAAAGGAGGCTGTTATCGATATATTTAAAATCAGAGGTGCTCATCTAGAGTTTTTAATCAATCGTTTCAAGGAGAAAATAATGAAACTATGGAAAATATTTAGCGGCATAACTGTATTGGTACTTAGTGCTAATGCTGCGCCATTGGGTTTGCCAGAAGTGCCTATTCCGATGGATAACCCTCAAACAGAAGATAAAATAAAATTAGGAGAGACACTATTTCATGATCCTAGATTTAGTATAGATGGAAAAGTAAGTTGTGCTACCTGTCATGGCAGAGAAAAAGCATTTACAGATCACTTGCCACTTTCAAAAGGTTTTACCGATAAAAAGGGAACACGCATGGGAACGAGAAATGCACCAACGGTTATCAACTCTGCCTATTATACCTCTCAGTTTTGGGATGGGCGGGTGCCCAGCCTGGAAGAACAGTCAAAATTTCCGCCTATCAATCCAGTAGAAGGTGGTTTGCATTCTTGGGATCATTTGGTGGATATGTTAAAAAAAGATGATTTTTATAAAAAAGAGATATCTAAAGTTTTTGGTATTGAACCTTCAGCTATTACGATAGAACATTTTGCAAAAGCTATAGCAAGTTTTGAGAGAACTATTATTTCAGGCAATTCAAAATTTGATCGTTATATGTATGGTGGTGAAAAAGATGCTTTAAATGAACAGGAAAAAAGAGGCTTAGATCTCTTTTTGGGGCAGGGACGATGTGTATCCTGCCATACAATCTCTCAGACACATGCTTTGTTTACAGATAACCAAATGCACAATCTTGGCATAGGATTTAAAGCATTAGGCGGAAGATCACAGGAAGTAGCCAAAGAATATATCGGTCTGCTTGCAAAACAAAAAGAAAAAGTGAAAGACAAGGCTGGAAATAAAGCAGACAATCTTGCGGCAGATGAGTT
>JAMONL010000157.1 GCA_027065815.1 Sulfurovum sp. | reverse complement strand
TAAACTGTAATTCTCCGTCATAACCAACCCATGCAGTCAAATAGACAACATCGATAGGCACTTTTTGTTTTAAGTTGACATAAGTCTTTTTTTTGCCTTTGAGTATTTTCTGGGCATCATCGAAATCCAGATTGTCATTGAAGGTCGAAAAGGTACGCATAAGCTCTCTTGGTTTTTGTAAACGTATACAGCCGTGACTGAATGCTCTTTTGTTTCTTTTAAATAGGTGCTTTGTCGGAGTATCATGCATATAGACTGAAAATTTGTTCGGGAAAAGGAACTTGACTTTTCCCAAAGCATTTCTCGTACCCGGTACCTGTGCAAAACGGAAGGGCATTGTCTTGCTGTAACGCCATTTGGCCCAGTTGACAGAACCACCGCTGATCTTTTCTGCATCTTTACCCCAGCCTGCATGTATCTCGATCCCCTGTTTTGCCATGGCATTGGGATTCCTCATCAGTTTAGGGATCATCTCTTTTTGAATAATACTTTTAGGGATGTTCCAATACGGATTAAGTACAATATACTCTACCGTATCTGAAAAGATCGGTGTAGGATGATTGGGTTTCCCCGTAATGACTCTCATCGTCTGGATCAGTTTTCCATCCTCTTCGAAATAGAGACGGAAAGCAGGGATATTGATGATAATATGTCTTTTTGCATTCCTTTTCTTCAACCATTTGATCCGATCCAGATTTAAACGAATTTTTGTAATACGTTCATTTACACTCTGATTCAAGACTCTTACCGTGACCGGTCCGACCACTGCATCTGCTTTAAGTCCATTACGTTTCTGGAAATGCTTGACCGCATCCTGCAGACATTGGTCATAGCGATCTTCTTCATCACTTTCACTGCACCCCTGATAGTCTCCTGTAGCACGCAGTCTTTCACGAAGAGAGTACACCCCTCTGTCACGCATTCCGGGTTTGAGTTTTTGGGAAAGATACACAGGTTCCCAGCCACCCTCTTCACGTATCTGTAAATACCTTACCAGGGCTTTCTGCAGTGCTTTATAGTGATAGGCCGTAGGAACCGCCAATTCAAGCTGTTTTTTCAAGCTCACCCCGAATGCCGCATTCACTACCACCTTGATAGGATCAATCTTCGGCCTGTGCAATACCCATTCCGTACTCACATCATTGACCATCAGGTTGGAGATCCTTGCCTGGAAGGCACCCCAGTTTATACTCCCGAAGTAGGCATAATCAGTATAGCCTTTATAGAGCTGTGATATTTTAAATTCCAGACCGATCTTCGCATAGATATTTCTATTTTCCGCATAAATATTTCCCGCCATTTGTTCAAGAATGGCATTGTCTTTGTAGAGTTTCCCATGCTTATTGAGCGTCGCGTCGTTTCGGATATATGCGAAAAGTTCTTTCGCAGCTGGAGAGAGTGATCTTTCACGCATCCAGACGGGAGTGAAAAGCAGTTCTTTATAAAGCTTTCTTAAAAAACTTCTCTCAGGCTCAGACTTCAATGAAGCAAAGATGATCTCCGAAGCCTGTTCCTGATAGTCCAGTTCACTGGCTTTTAGTTCAATCAGCTGAAGAGAGAAAATCAAGGCAACTGCCATTACAGAATAGCAGAGCTGCAATATTTTTTTACGATTCAGCATTGAGTGCCTCGCTTGTACTGAATTTTAATTCTTGTCATTTTTAACATCTATACTCCTAATTGGTATATGTGGAATAGTAAAAAATTATATCGTAAACTTATAAGATAAATGTTAAAATCAAAACATGCATTTTATATTCGGATCACCCTGGTTTCTTCTGTTATTACTGTTGTTACCATGCTTTCTGTGGTGCAAACAATACAACAGAGACTATTACTTTCCCAAACTGGAATGGATCAGAAAACAGAGTCCTCTGCTCTCGTGGGAACCCTGGCTGAAAATGATGCTTTTTTCTCTGATGGTCTTTGCTCTGGCAAAACCTTTCGTATATGATGCATCCGGTAATGATCTGAAAAAAGGCAGAGACCTCATCCTTGC
>JAMONL010000156.1 GCA_027065815.1 Sulfurovum sp. | reverse complement strand
TATGCTGTGTTTACAGATACAGTAACACATTTTTCTAGTTAAAAGGAACTGATTTGAAAAGAGTATTGACTATTTTACTTTTACTGTCTGCCTGCCTGAGTGCAGATATCGTTTGGCAAAAAGATATCCCTACGGCTTTGCAGCTTGCGCAGAAAGAACATAAACTTGTGATGGTCTTCGTTGAAGGAGAAACCTGCAGATGGTGTAAAAAAATGAAACACCGTACTTTAAGTGACGAAAGTGTCGATAAAAGACTGCAAGCCTACATTTCAGTAAAAGTTTTTCGTGAAAATAAAGAAGATATGAAAGATCTGCCGGAAATCCAGGGTGTACCAACTATTTTTTTCATGACCGCAGAGAAAAAGATCCTGGAGAGTGTCATTGGCTATTACACTGTGGAAGATTTTATTTCTTACATTAATGATGTAGAGAAAAAAGTCAAAAGCACTTCCACTGCTGATCCTTCGAATCACTGATGGAGTATCTTAGCGGTGTTTAGACGACCCAGTTTAAAAGAGTACGCAATGGCACGACTTGTGACCATTGCCGTGAGTATTTTTCTGATCTTTTCTTTTCTGCTGTTTGCCCTTCTTGATGATCCAAAAGATGCATGGATTGCTGTTATACTGTTGGCGTTGGCTTTCATCATTTTTGTTTTTTCTATCTATCGCGCAACAGCGCGTATGCAAAGTGAACTGGTGACGATCAGTCAATACATGAAAAACCTTGAATCCATAGACAAGATAGAGTATGATACACATTTTTTTACACAAGAGTTTGAAGATATCAATCAAAACCTTATCAAAGTATTGAATTCCGCAAAAAAAAGAGAAGAGATTAAACAGCGTTACAATGCAAAGTTGAAATTGAAGAACAGACAGCGTGGAGATATGATCTCAGCGATCGCACATGAATTTAGAAACCCTATTGCTTCTATTATGGGATATTCTCAAACGCTTCAGGAAGATCCGGATATACCACAACCCCTGCAGCGTAAATTTCTGGATAAGATCTATAACAACGGTAACAAGATCGAAGCACTTTTAAGTCGTTTGATCTTATGGAACAAATTTGAAAGTGGAGAGACTTCTTTGCATAAAAGTACCTTTGATATTTCAAGCCTTATGCATGAAATAACACGTTCAATGGAAGATAAATATAAGAATAGAGAAATTCTTGTCGATGCTCCTCCGACAACGGTAGACGCAGATCGAACGCTCATGGAAGTGGTACTGAAGAACCTCATAGAAAATGCACTTAAGTATTCCAAAGATGATATTCAGGTCACAGTGAAAGATGGTGTGGTATCTGTCCGGGATCATGGCGTAGGTATTGGGAAGAAAGATCTGGGAAATGTGACCAAGAAGTTCTACCGATCCGGTACGCACTCCTGGGACAATTCTATGGGCTTGGGACTCTCCATTGTAAAAACGATCTTGTCAATGCATCATAGTCAGCTTGAGATCAGCTCTGAAGTTGATGTCGGTTCCACCTTTTCATTTAAGATCTAAGCAGTATAGATCAGCTTTTCGCTTACCTTTCTATTTGTGATTTCAACAAGCCGCATAGGATACATATCCATATCGAGCGGACGGATAAATCCACGGGTCACAATAACATTGGTTTGATTGATTTTTGTTACAGAATCAATATGTTTGTGTCCAGAGAGTGTCAGTATAAGGTTCCTGAAATTAAATAGACGTTTTTGTACCTCTTCAGTGTTATTCAGTACATACTTATGGATATCCTTGGGGTCTGTGCCTTTCCAGTAGTTCGTATAAGGATGGTGGTTTAGGATAATAGTAGGCTTTCCTGTTTTGAGTGTGGATTCGGCAAACTTCATTGTCTCTTCGGTATATTTACCGTTGTTGGCACCTTCAATACAGCTGTCGAGTCCTAAAAGAGCATACCCTTTTGTTTCAAGCAGCCAGTCTTTTCCCTTTACTTTAAGTGAGGGGGAAGAGACAAAAAGTGTTTTGAATTCTTCCAGATGGATAGCATCATCCGGGTTGGGATGT
>JAMONL010000155.1 GCA_027065815.1 Sulfurovum sp. | reverse complement strand
GAAAACATCATTGGTATTCCCCTAAAATATGTTAAGACAAGTAATTGGATCGAATGTCGAGATAAAACAAAAAACAGAGAGATAGATATTGTGGATATAATTTTGAAGAATCCTAATATCTGGAAACATCTTACACCCTCAAATACATATCTTTCTGATTTTTTAATACTTGTCACTAAAGTTGAAAAACCGTATATTAACAATATTGCTGATGCTAATCACATGAACGTTGCTATGGTAGGCACCTATAAAAATATGCTCCACTACGTTAAAAAACAATATCCAAATCTGCATCTGAGCTATGTCAAAAATTTAAAGGAAGGACTAAAAAAAGTTTCCAAAGGTCAAGTTGATGCCTATATGGGTATTTTTATGCCTACCACATTTATGATCAACAAACAATACATCAAAGAATTAAAGATAAACGGTCGCTTTAGTGAATTACAACTGGATGGAGCATTTGGGGTAAGAAGCGATGAACCTCTTCTTGTCAGTATATTGAACAAAGCAATAAATGCGCTTGAACCCATAAAAAAAAGAGAGATCATTAATAGCTGGATCAGTATCAAGCAGGAAAAAGCATTTGATTACAGTTTATTTTTTGAAATATTATGTGCAATAGTTCCACTGTTGATAATGTTTGGCTATCGTCAATATATTCTCAAAAGAGAAAATAAAGAATTGAGAGAGAAGACACTCAAGCTCTCCCATCAGGCACAGATCATAGAAGAGATCAGTGATGCGATTGTATCTACTGATATGAAGGGTAACATTATAACTTTGAATACGGGAACCAACGCATTACTTGGGTACAGTACCGATGAGATGATGGACAAACATATTTCAATGATTTATCGCCCAGAAGATATGCCAATCATGAAGAAAAATATACAACTTTTAATGCAAACAGGTAAATTTTCTACAGAGATGTATCTAGTTAAAAAATCAAAAGATACAGTCCCTGTATTGATTACATACTCTCTGCTTAGGGATGAAAATGGAATACCTTTGTATGTCATAGGCTACGGTCATGATCTAACTCAATACAAAAAGTCTGAAAAGAAACTACAACAAAGTGAACAAGCACTGAAAATCTTAAATGATGATCTTGAAAAAAAGATAGAAGTTGCCATTGCTGACTTGAAAAAATCACAACATCAGGCTAAACTTGGTTCGTGGAAACTTGATATTGTAAACGATCAACTTAGTTGGAGTGATGAAACGTATCATATTTTTGAACTTCCAAAAACATCAAAGATCTCCTCTTCTAAAGACTTTCTTGCCGCTATTCATCCTGAGGATATTGAAAAAGTCAGGACTGCCTATACCAAGAGTCTGGAAACACAAGAGCCATATGAAATAGTGCATAGACTCTCAATGAAAGATGGACGTATAAAATATGTCAGAGAAAATTGTGAAACTACTTTTGACAATACAGGAAGAGCACTTGTTTCCATTGGTACGATACAAGATATTACTGACCAATACATAGCCGAAGAGAAGCTCAGAGAGAAAAAGGATCTGCTGTTTAAACAGTCTCGTCTTGCACAAATGGGTGAGATGATCTCAATGATCGCACATCAATGGCGACAGCCTCTTTCTGCAATCTCTGCAACAACCAATGCTTTGATCTTAAAAAATGAACGAGGTGGATATGAGAGTAGATTTTTTGAAGATAAACTTCGGAAAATTGCCATTTATTCACAGCACCTCAGTGCAACAATAGATGATTTCAGGAATTTTTTTAAAACCCATAAAGAAAAAGAGGAAAGCACTCTTGAAGCAGTAGTGGAAGATGTACTCAGCATTACGCAGTCATCACTTGAAAATAAAAACATTAATATTATTACTGATTTTAAATATAATAAAACAGTAAATATTTATACCAATGAACTTAAGCAGGTATTGCTTAATCTCATCAAAAATGCGGAAGATATATTATTGGAAAACAAAATTGTCACACCGGAGATCATAGTGCGTACTTTTGAGGAAAATGGTTATATGGTTTTAAGTATAGAAGATAATGGAGGAGGAATCGATAAAGCACTCACAGATAAAATATTTAATCCCTATTTTTCAACCAAGTTAAATAAAGAAGGTACAGGTCTGGGGCTTTATATGTCCAAGATCATCATACAGGAACATTGTGCAGGTACTTTGAGTGTAAAAAATGGTAGTAACGGTGCTATTTTCAAAATTAAAATAAAAGGTAAAGCAGTCTAAGCAATCCCATACAATAGATATATCTGTAAGAATATACTTACAGACTATGCTAAGTAGTTTTAGTAAAATTCTTTTATAGCATAGAGGAGAGATACTGAATGAGACAGAAACACTATAAATCTATTGAAATGCTTATATTATTGCCGGCTATAACATTGCTTATTATATCCGGATATTATTTTTATACTTCATATGCAGGTAATGTTCCTGTAAAGCAATATCTCAATAACGATATACCGGGGGAACACATCATAATGGTGATCACAATGATCATTATAGTTCTCTCCTTGATATATATATTGATCATAAGAAACTTTTTTTCTAAAATGGCCCGTGATGATAATAATCTTAAAAATCTTTTTAAAAATATTACGATTGATTGTGAGCTACAGAAAGAATATCATATCCAAGAGATGTTTTTAAAACAGGATAAAAGTAAAATATATCAACTCCTTGATAAAGTGATTCATAATTCCGAGAAAAATCAACGTCTTGCAGAGCAGGCAAATCAGACTAAAAGTCTATTTCTTGCCAATATGTCACATGAGATACGTACCCCGCTCAATGGAATTGTCGGATTTACAGATCTACTCAGATCCAGCAATCTTGATTCAGAACAGAGTGAATTTGTTCACATTATTGAAAAAAGCTCAGAAAATCTACTTTCAGTCATTAATGATATTCTTGATTTTTCAAAGATCGAAAGTAAAAAAATCGATATAGAGAATATTGAATTTGATCCCATTACGGAGTTTGAAAGTGGGATAGAGTCATATGGAGTCAAAGCATCTGAAAAAAATATCGATCTTGGGTTTTATATTGATCCCACTTTATCCAATAAGCTGAAAGGGGATCCAAACAAGATCAAGCAGGTACTTGTCAACCTGATCAGTAATGCAGTGAAATTTACTCCTGATGGAGGGGAAATTGACATAGTTATTGAAAGAGTACAGAACGTCTTAAATAATTCAACGGTACGATTCTCAGTTAAAGATTCCGGTATCGGTATTTCACAGGAACAGAAGCAAAAGATCTTTGAAGCATTTTCACAGGCAGATATCAGTACAAGCAGAAAATTTGGCGGTACGGGTCTAGGCTTGACTATCTCAAGGAAACTTGTTGAATTGATGGGTGGAGATCTTGATCTGAAAAGTGAAGAGGGGAAAGGTTCAACTTTTTTCTTTACTCTAACCTTTGAAGAAGTACCGTCTGAAATAAAAAAACAGACTTTTGAAGATCTAAATATTGGGTATTATCTGCCCTATAACGATACAACCAAACAATCAGACTTATATATAAACAGATATATTGCTGCACTGAGTCCTCATTATAATGTCTTTGATACGATTGAATCACTGATGTCATTAGATGAAAATGAACAACCAGATCTTCTTTTTTTCAACTTTGACCATGTTGACAATACAGATATCGAACGCTTAAATACTTTAAGATCAAAGATCTCATTATTGACTACTGTTAATCATAAAAATAAAATAAAAATGTTAGATATCAATTTTTTTAAAACACTGTATTCTCCTATAAATTTTTCTAAAATAAAAAAGTCACTACTTGACTTTAATCATGTAGATCATGATAAAAATATTGATCACAGAAAAGATAAATTCGCCAATATAAATGCACTTGTTGCTGAAGATAATCTGATCAATCAGAAATTAATCAAACTTACCCTGGAGAATATCGGTTTAACTGTTACCCTTGCAAATAATGGCAAAGAAGCTTTTGAGTTAAGACGCAGTAAGATATTTGACGTGATATTTATGGATATTCAAATGCCAATAATGACAGGGATAGAAGCCACCCATGCAATTATTACCTATGAAAAAGAAAAAAAACTTGCCCACATACCTATAGTTGCATTAACGGCAAACGCACTTAAAGGTGATAAAGAACGCTTTCTAAAGCAAGGTATGGATCAATATATTTCAAAACCTATTAAACTTGATGAGATCAGAAATATCCTTGATCTATATTTTAAAGACAAACATGTTTCAGAGAGTACCATCTCAACTATTGAAGAAAATCCTGGAAATGAGACTGTTGATATACTCCTCTGTAAAAAAGAAAAAGGAGATCTGCATATTTTTGATACACTACTTAAGGGTATAGGCTATAGTGTAGAAATTGCCAAAAATATAAAAGATCTTAAAAAAATGATCCAATCCAAAAAATATGGACATGTGCTGCTTGACAGAAATTTAGATGGACTGCCCGAAGACAATGAGATAAGTCAAATGATGAAGGTTTTATCTATAAAAAGTATTTTACTTGTGGAGGATAAGCACCTGGTCAGAGAAGAGGATTATAAAAATTATACCCGTGTAGTTCTTAATATTGCAAATCCAACGTTTCTGGATCATATTATAAAACTCAATCTAAAAGTAGTATGAAAAGGATACTACTGCAGCAGTAAATCAAATTCATTCTTCTTTATGCTCCGAAAAATACAGAGAATTAAACAAACTTTGGTTATGCTATCGTTAAAATTGGTAGCAAGGTATCTAGTGGGACAGAAAGAGGTTTACAAAATAATTATTGCTGATGACCATGAAATAGTTCGTAGTGGAATTAAGTTCACGGTAAAGTCTCAAGAAAATTTTCATATTGAGGATGAAGCTGCTTCCTTTTCTGAGCTAATAGATCTTCTTTCTAAAAAGAGCTATGATTTTTTGATCTTAGACCTTAATCTTGGTGATAAAAATGGTATACCTTCCATACGTGAAATAAGTAATCTCTTTGATAAGTTGCCGATATTGATATTAAGTATGTTTCCTGAAGATCCATATGCTTTACAATCTATTCAGGCTGGTGCTTCAGGCTATTTAAATAAAAAAATGGTTTCACAAGACTTGATCTATGCCATCAATACTATTCTTGATGGAAAAACATATATGAGTGAAGCACACATGGATACGCTTCCCTATGGAACTCTACTGAATAAAACATCCAAAAGTTCCATAGAATCTTTGTCGAAACGAGAATTTGAAGTATACTCTCTCATTGCTTCCGGTATGACTTACAAGGAGATTGCAGAAAAACTTGCATTAAGTCAAAAAACTATATCAACCTATCGTACACGTATACTGGAAAAATTATCACTCTCAAATACAAATCAGCTCATTCATTTTTCCCTGCAAAACTTTTTAGGACAAGAATAGCAAACTAAAATACTTTCAACCCTAGAAACTTCCAATAAATCATTGTAAGAATAATCCTATATACATTTTCCTCTACAAGTTGGTATAATACTTACCATGAAACGATATAAAAAGGATGATAATTTGAAAAAAAGAGTTCTTATAGTTGATGATGTTGAATTTAATATTGAATTTGAAGAAAAAGTTATTAGGTCACTTATGGATGAATGTGAAATCGATATTGAGATTGACACAGCATATACACTCAAAGAAGCATTAAGTAAAATTGCTGAAAATGACCGATATGATGCCATGGTAATCGATATGAACTTACCTGATGGTTCTGGTGTCGATATAGCAAAAGCTGCATTGAAAAAAAGTGAAGAGACACGTATAGCCGCACTTACAATTTATCCTAGTAAATATGAAGATCAACGTGCTTTTTTTGACCTTTATTTAAGAAAGCCTATCATGCCTTCTACCTATAAAGAAAATTTTGCCCGGCTTTTACGTCTATAATTAAAATAAGCCATATTAAAGAGTACTTTTATTCAAAACTAGAAGAGCTTAATATTTTAGTTGAAAAATTAAACCTGAAAGAAAAGAAGAGATAAAGCTGTCGAAGAAATTTTTACTCTTCCACATTATTTAGTGTGCTTACTTCATCCCATTTTCTTTTCGCATAGGCTTCACATTCTACTTTTTGCTCTACTGTAGGATCTTTTATTGAGTATTTATTCTTTTTGAGACATTTTGAGTACTGTTCCGGTATGAATATTTTTTCAAAGGCAGTAACATCGTTCTCTCTGAATGCATCCTTTTTTTTTGTACCTATCGTAAGAATAGATATGATCAAAATAGCAATGAGTGCAGATATGATCAATTTTTTATTTTTCATTTGGATTCTCTACTGAACATCAAGCATAGAATTGATCTTTGCCAACTGTTTACCCTCTTCATCTGACATCACTTTTTCATGAAGATCTTCTAATGCTGTACGTATGACATTAGTTGTGTCATTTCCTGTCAATTTCATAATTGAATCGAGTTTATCCATCTGATCAGCCGTAAAAGTAATAGTAATTTGTTGTGGTTTATTTGCCATAATAATTTCCTTATAATATATTTGTATATTCTAACTATAGTAGGTAAATAGAAATATAATCATTACCAATCTATGCCCTCTTGTGGGTCAAGATCATCGGGATCCACCTGCTTAAACACACATTCAGGATTTTGTAATTTACAATAATGTCTATACACCAAAGATGCCCCAATAAGAATTACTGATAAAATAATAAATATTAAAAATGATTTATTCATACCATAACTATAGCAAAATATTTTTAGATATAATTGTTGTAATAATTTACAGGGAGTATACATGGAAGAGATCTTAGCATATTTAATGCTGCACAAAATAGAAACTTTACTGGTCGGCTTTGCCATTATTGTATTGGCATTTGTGATCACACATTGGCAGGAAGTGAAATTCTGGTGGTTGAACTTCACCTATAATTTTCCATTCATAGGGAAGATAGCTACTTTATCCAGAGATATTGAGGGCTTTGACGAGAATCACAAATGGTTTTATTCAGAAGAGAGACTTTGCAGAGATTATTATAATTTTTATGAAAAAGTAGACAAGGATTCAGAATCTTTTGATGAAGCCAAAGCCTATCTGCATGCAGCAGGAGAATTGGGCCGAAAACCTACTCCTACACTGATCTGGATCATGATCTTCGTACTTGTCATTGTTGAAGCATTCGGATTTGCCTATGTACTTGCAGGTTTCACGATCCCTGGTGCGAGTGAAGCGACACAGCAAAAAGGTGCGGTAGGCGTTGCTGCAATGCTTGCTGTTTTACTTGTATGGCTTACCCACATGACAGGACAGGAACTTCACAAAAACACCCTCATCAAAAAAATAAGACGCTGGTACAAAAATGACAATGCCGGCGGATCGAACTGGAGAGACCTTAAGCCGGATGAGCAACTCATCAGTATTGACAATACTTTTGATGATGAAAAATCACCGAACTACATCAGGATGCTGAACAGGATAGACATCAACGATAAAGTAAAAACCACCTATACCAAAACCATTTTAACACTCCTTTTCATTGGTATTGTGGCGATCGGGGCAACCTATATCAGAGATCAGGTACTTAAACAGGAGATCGCCTCTTCACATGAAAGTGCTATCAATATCTTTAATGAGGGTGCTTCTCCCTTTGGAGAGTCGGATACTGCTACAGATGACGATATAGGTGCACTTTTTGGTGATACAGCCGTAGATGATGTAAAAGAAGACCTTGGCTCTCTCTTTGGTGATGCCGTAAAAACAGAAACGCCTTCCAAAGCTTCAAATAACAGTTCAGTCATCGATGAAACCAATCTTAAAGGCGGCGAAGCGACATTCATGATCCTGGGACTGATGTTTGTATTTATACAGATCTTGGGTATTTTCTTTGGTATGCATTGGGATTTTGCAGGACGTGAGTCCAAAGAAGCCTATGAATGCCTGAGAGGCTTCAGTACAAAAAAAGCGTTCCTGTCATTTTATGAGAATGCGAAGACGCATATTGCCAGAACAGCACAGAAACAGCTTCAGAAACTGCAGCATGCAATGAACATCATCAATGACAATTCCGGAACCGATGCGGAAACAACTTCCCTGCTCAGAAACAACAAAGACAGAACGTTTAAACAGTATCTGACATTTGAGGATAAATAGATGAAGAGACTCTTACTGACTTTGATGACCTTGTCTGCTCTGCTTATGGCCAGGAATGATGTACCGAGCTGTTATAAAGCGCTGAAAATGGAAAACCCTGACCCGACACCTGCAAAAGAGTTGTTTATCCTTATTGACCAGACAACGCCTATAGATAAAAATATGATGATCTATACCTATAAGAATATGATGAAGTTCATCAAGAACGGATATGGCGTAACGATCGCATCCTTTTCCTCCAATGCAAACGGCAAATACACAGATGTAACCTATGCAGGGAAACTTGAAGCTCTTTTGCCTGACAATGCCAAATTTGACATTTCAAAAAAATCACTTCGAAAATATGAAGGATGCATGAACGGTCAATATAAATTCGCAAAGAAAAAGGCAACCAAAGCGCTGGTACGTACACTGAAAGGTGCTAATAAAAAGCTGCCGCATTCTGACATCATCAAATCACTGGATGACATTTCAGACCATATCATCAAACCTTCTCTGGCTAAAGAGAAAGTTGTGCTACTTGTTTCCGATATGATAGAACACTCTTCAGTCACTTCTTTTTACAGCAAAGGATCACTCAAAAAGATCAATGCCAAAACAGAAATGGATAAAGTCAAAAAAAGTGATTATATGGCCGATTTCGATGCTGCCAAAGTGTATGTGATCGGAACAGGTATGGTCGGGAAGAATGGATACAGGGACTCCAAAACACTCAAAACCTTAACAGACTTCTGGAAGATCTATTTTCAGGAAAGCAATGCAAAACTTCAGGCTATCGGTACACCCATGCTGCTTGAGAATGTAGAATAAATGCCTACATATTTATTTACTATTATACTAAAGGACTTTTAAATGAAAAACAGATTTATACTCCCTCTTCTCCTCTCTCTATCCCTATTATTTGTGTCTTGCGGAGGTGGTAGTGATAGCGGTACCATTGCTGACAGCGGTATCACCGCATCATCAGCCACACAACCCTTCACACAGGCTGAAAAAGATTTTCTCTATAGACTCTTTACGACAGAATATCTTTGGTACGATGAAGTTTCATCAAATGTGGACTACAGTACATTTGATACACCTCAGGCTTTAATTGATGGCGTAAGAGTACCTCAGGATAAATGGAGTTTTATGATAACCTGGGAGGAGTATGAAAACAGTGCTAATCAGAAAACTGCCGGATTTGGATTTCGCTACAAAGATGATTTTAGGATACTGCAAGTCCTAATAAATGCACCTGCCTATCATCAGCTCTATCGAGGTGACCAAATCCTGGAAATTAATGGTGAAACAGTGACACAGGAAAACCTTGCCAAAGCCAGTCAAAACTTAAATGTAGAAAGCACTTTTACTGTACTTAGAAGCGGTGTGGATACGAATGTTTCTATCACACCAAGAGAATATACTTTCAAAGTTACCATGGGTAAAATACTAGCTAATACGACTGTCGGATATTTACGTTATGATTCTTTTACAAGTACTTCCGTTAATGAATTTGAAACGGAGTTCACAAAGTTCAAAGAGAACAATATTACAGACCTGATCGTTGACCTGCGTTATAATGGAGGCGGGTCTGTTGATGTAGCAAGTGCCCTGCTCGATAATATCACCAATCAATACAGTGGAAAGAGACAAGCCTATTTAGATTGGAACGAAAACTATAAATCTGAGAATTCAACTATCTCCTTTGGTGAAGTTGAGCCCAATGAT
>JAMONL010000154.1 GCA_027065815.1 Sulfurovum sp. | reverse complement strand
ACAGGAAGCTATTGTGAATGGCTGGTTGTTGACTGGAGATATGGGATATATGGATGAAGAAGGATTTTTGTTCATCGTTGACAGAAAAAAAGACTTGATCATCTCAAAAGGTATCAATATTTATCCGCGAGGTATTGAAGAAGTGATTGACACTTTTCCCGGTGTAAAAGCTTCTGCAGTAATCGGTATTTTTGATGAAAAGAGCGGTGAGATCCCAGTAGCTTACGTTGAATTGGAAGAGGAGTGTGAGGTATTGGATGAAAAAGGATTGAAGTCATATCTGCGAGAACGTCTTGCAAATTATAAACTACCTAAAAAACTCCATATTATAGAAGAACTTCCCAAAAATGCTACAGGAAAAATACTTAAACGCGTACTGAAAGAACAATTAAGGAACGTGTAGGGTCAATAAACCGACCTTAGGAAGGAAGAACGATCAAAGCCATTATCAATGCGAAACTTATTGTCAACAATGAGATCATAGAAGGGAAAGTACTTCTGTTTGATGAAAAGATCATAGAGGTTGTTGAGACTGTCCCAGACTATGCCTATAGCGTTTTTGATGCCAAAGGTAATTATACAAGTCCCGGATTCATTGATCTGCATATCCACGGTGCCGGTGGGGCAGATGTTATGGATGCCACGCCTGAAGCCTTGGAAATGATCTCTTCAACACTTCCCCAAACCGGTACCACTTCATTCCTGGCTACGACCATGACAATGTCAACTCAGAGTATTGACAATGCTTTACACAATATTCAAGATCATGCTACTAAGGTGTCAGGTGCGGAAATACTTGGTATTCACCTGGAAGGGCCGTTCATCAATCCTTCCAAGCATGGTGCCCAGGATGCACAGTATGTAGAAAAAGGAAATATCTCACTTATAGAACCCTATATGAATAAGATCAAGATGATCACATTGGCACCTGAAGTGGAAGGCAATGAGGACTTTGTAAAACAGTTGACTTTGGACTATCCTGATGTGATCTTAAGTCTGGGACATTCTGATGCAAATTATGAACAGAGTAAAGAGAGTTTCAAATGGGGTGTCTCGCATGTAACCCATCTCTTTAATGCCATGACACCTTACCATCATAGGGCACCCGGTATTGTCGGTGCGACCTTTGATTCAAATGTGACCTGTGACATCATCCCTGACCTTGTCCATACGCATCCTACGATTCTTGAGCTTACGTATAGAATGAAAGAAGATAAACTCATTCTGATTACCGATGCGATGCGGGCAGGCTGTATGAAGTCCGGAGTATATGATCTTGGTGGCCAGGAAGTGACTGTCTCTGAGGGAAAAGCAAGCCTTGCAGATGGTACTTTGGCAGGTTCGGTGTTAAAAATGAATGAAGCACTGCGTAACATGACACAATACACATCCATGACGCTACTCGATGCTGTAAATGCCGTGACAAGGATACCTGCAGAGAAACTGGGCATCAAAAAAGGTGCACTTAAAGCGGGTTATGATGCAGACATTGTGATATTTGATGAAGATTTCAGTATCATATCAACAATAGTTGCCGGTGAAGTAAAATATAAGAGAGGTTAGTATGTTTGGATTTTTAAAAAGAAAAGTAAGAGAAGTAAAAGCACCTATTAATGGTCAGCTGATCGCAATAGAGGATGTTGATGATGAAGTATTTTCTTCCAAAATGGCAGGTGACGGTGTAGCTATTCTCCCTGTCGGAGATGTTTTTGTATCTCCTATTGATGGAGTGATCACTAAAATATTTTCAACCAATCATGCTTTTTCAGTTAAAAGCAAACAAGATTTGGAAGTGTTGGTGCATATTGGTCTGGAAACTGTAGCGCTTAAAGGTGAAGGGTTTGAACGTTTGGCATCTGAAGGAGATGAAGTGAAAGTGGGAGATCCCATTATTAAAGTAGATCTGAATTACATTAAAGAACATGCTAAAGATATTATCACACCTATCTTGATCACAGATGAGAGTAAGTATGAAGCAATTGATAAAAATACCAATGTGGTTATTAGCGGTGATGCCATTATGGATGTGATCTAAGATGCCGAGTGATAATATCTATTATTATGTCGTCTACGCAGTGATATTAGTGGCTTTTTTTATTGTATTGAAGAGTCCCAAGAAGAAAAAGGATGATAAGAAATAACATCACAATAAATTGTTATTTCAATGCTTCTTTGATCCTCTCTGCGACACGTTCTGCTTTGGCTCCGAGTACAACTTGAATAGAATGTTTGTCCGGGCGTATCACCCCTTTGGCGCCAAGCTTCATAAACTTTTCATCTTCTAAGGTACTGCTGTCATTAACAGACATGCGCAGTCGGGTAATGCAGGCATCCGTATTGACAATATTGTCTTTTCCCCCCAGTGCAGTGATGAAAGCTAACGTTTCATCAGAGGCAGAAATATCGAGATCATCCTCTTGTAATTCTGTTTCCAGTATTTTTAATTTAAGCAATTTGATCAGATAATAACTGAATACAAAATAGAAGAATGCAAACAGTATCCCCAGCGGTAAAATACGCAGGGGGTTGGTCGCCAGTTTGTAGTTAATGATATAATCTATGAATCCGGCAGAAAAACCGAATCCGGCGTGGATATTCAGCATTTGTGCACTTGCCAGTGCCAGGCCGGTGAGCAGGGCATGTAAAACAAAGAGCGGTGGTGCGACAAAGAGAAAGAGAAATTCCAAAGGTTCTGTGATTCCGGTCAGAAAAGAGGTAAAAGCCACACCTGCCAAAATAGCACCGGCTTTGGCGCGGTAGTTTTTCGGTGTATTGAGATAGATCGCATAGCTCATTGCCGGCAGTCCGAACATCATCACCACATAGAAACCTGACATGTAGATACCGGCTGTCGGATCACCGGCAAAGAAACGATGAAGATCGCCATTGGCAACCACTTCAACGCCATCTTTAACATAGCTGTACTCCCCAAGCTGGAACCAGAAAATAGAGTTGAGTATGTGGTGCAGACCAAGTGGGATAAGCATACGGTTCAGCACACCATAAATGAATGTTCCTCCTTCATGCATACCAATGATCATGTTGGAGAAGGCATCGATCGCATTTTGGGCATAAGGCCAGAAATATCCGGCAAGTACTCCTACAACGATGGCTGAAAGAGCAGTGATAATGGGGACAAAACGTTTGCCGCCAAAAAAGCCTAAAAATTCAGGCACTTTGATATTGTGAAAACGATTGTAAAGTGTACCTGCGAGTACTCCGATAATGATACCGACAAAAACGCCCATATTGACATCTTTGTCAATAGACAGATAGACAGCCTTGGCTATGAATACCCCAATGGCTCCCGAAAGTGCTGCAGCACCATCATTGTTCTTTGCAAGCCCATAGGCAATACCGATACCGAAAAGCATATCAAGGTTGGCAAAAACAGCCTCTCCGGCTGCTTTCATAATGAGAGCGATCTGCCCGTCAAAGATATCGCCAAATCCCAAACGCAGTAAAAGAGCAGCGACAGGCAGTACGGCAATAGGGGTCATTAACGCTTTTCCGATGCGTTGCAGTAAGTTAAACATGTATAGTGATCCTCTTAAACATTTCTAATTGTTTCCTTTGTCTGTGCAATGGTCTTGGCCGAGACAGAGAGTGTCTTGATGCCTATCTGCAAAAGTGTTGGAATTGCTTTTGTATTGCCTGCCAGCTCTCCACAGATACTGACAGGTTTGTCTGATCTTTCTACAAGCTCTTGGATGGCATTAAAGACAACAGGTGAAAGGTCATTGGTCTTCAGTGTAGGGTGTGTTCGCTCTACGGCAAAGAGATATTGGGTGAGATCATTGGTACCGATGGAGTAAAAATCGACAACTTCATTGAATTTATCCATGAGAAAGAGGACTGAAGGCACCTCGATCATAATGCCAAAGAGAATGTTCGAAATATCAACTTTGTATTTTGCAGCCGTTTTTTCTGCAAATTGTTTTGCTTTTGTGAACTCTTCTACAGTACTGACCATGGGGAACATGACCCTAATGGCTTTAGTGTCTGCCGCAGTAAAGATGGCATGAAGCTGTTCTTCTATGATCTCAGGATGTGTGTCAAGCAATCTGATTCCGCGTATACCGAGAAAGGGATTTTCTTCTTTGGGCAGATCGATGTAAGGAAGCGCTTTGTCGCCACCGACATCCAGTGTTCGTACCGTAATATCATCAAAGACATCAAAGATCTTTTTATAGGATGTTACCTGCATCTCAAAAGTAGGTTTCTCTTCTTTAAAGAGAAATTCTGTACGCAGCAGGCCAATTCCCTCGGCACCTTCCTCTTTTGCTTGCTTTGCAGAAATTACATCCGTGACATTGGCCAGAACTTTGATGACTTTTCCCTCTTTTGTCAATGCTGGTTCAAAACGCTTTTCTCGGGCTTTGTCTAAGATCTTTCGATCTGCTTCTAAACGCTGTTTCGCTTTTTGAAAGTCTTTGTCTCTGGGGTTCGTCACTATGAGCCCTGCATACCCATCCAGGATCACTGGAGTATTTTCTGTTAAGGAGGAAGAGTCTGCAATGAGAGAAGGGATCCCCTCTGCACGAAGCAAAATGGCTGTATGGGAGTTAAGAGAAGTCTTTCCCAGTATCACAGCGGAAACTGCACTGTCTAGTAATTGTTCAATTTGACTGGGCAGAAGATCATCGGCTACTAAAATAAATGCTGACTCGGGGAATACCATTTTTGTTTCTATACCCAAATGTTTCTCTACACGCTGCAAAATATCTTTATAATCAGTGATCTTACTTTCAAGTTTTGTACCCAGTAGCAGGGCAGTGAATGTCTCTATTTTTTCTTTGAATGCTTCAAGGCTGTCAGACTCTTCTTTGAGGGAGATAAGCAGTTCTTTTTGTGCAAGATAGATACTGGCATTCTCCTTTACCCTCTGACTTTCATAGAGTGAATCAAGCTCTTCACTACTTTTTTTACAGGCTTCTTTAAATGAAAGTTTGGTTTTACGATGGAAATGTTCTTCTTTGTAGTGATACAGCGGAGCAATAGCAATACCCTCATAAATGATCTCACCCGTGATCACAAAGCCTTCATAGCTTGCACTCTCTTTTTCGATCATGGAGACTTCTGTATCCTTATGCATGAGTGAAGTGAAGGTTTCTGTTAATGCCTGTAGTGCCTGTTCTGCTTTTTTTCCTTTGCATGTGATGGTAAAAGTATCTCCTTGTTCCAAAGAGAGTCCCAAGAGACTGTTCAGCCCTTTTGCATTGACTTCTTTACCATTAAAAGAAGCAGAAATACGGCAGGGGTATTTTTTTGCAGCAGAGACAAATTGTGCAACCGGCCGAAGATGAAAGCCGTTGCCGGAGGTGACTGTCAGATCTGCAGAGAGAGATTTGGAAAAAAAAGAACTGAACAAACCCATATTTACTTTAAATCCCTTACACAACGCACATACCGGTCGTAATATTCAGAAGCTTTGGAACTGGCTCCACGTTTAAAGTTAACGCCCCAGAATGCATCAGACTCATCTGCGACAGGGGTATTTGTCCAGTAGAAAGATTCTTCATCCACATAGGAAAAAGCGTGAAGAAGTGCAGGAGAAACACGTTTATAATCAATAATGGTCAGTAACTCCTGAATAGTAGGCAGTCTCCAGTCTTCAAAGCCTCCTAAAGTGAGTTCTTTGCAGTAGATCTTTGCCCTTGGCTGTGTGATCTTTGTTTCTTTTACATGGGGAGTGTCTTCCCAAAGAAGGTTGGTATCAGGGTCTTTTACCATTGTGATCTCAGCTTGTGAAAATGAAAAAAACATTAAAAAAAGTACAAGTAAACGCATAATGAATCCCTTTTAGTGAAATGAAGTCTTAATAAGAGTATAGCAAATATTTGTTATACTCAGACAAAAAATTAGGAAAATGATTGAAACACCTTATTGATTTTATTGAAGCCAAAGATGTGGCTAAGAGTTCTATATTCACACATTTAAAATGTACCAAAGGGGAAGCACAATTGGTGCAATATATTTGCAAGCAGTATGTGAAAGGTCTGGAAGAGATTCCCGTACTTGAAATGTTGCAGCAAAACTTTTCGGATGAAGGTTATACTTATCTTAAAAAACTTGAATTGGTCAAAAATCTTCTGGATCTCGGATGGATCATTCAAGTGAGTTTCGGTCAAGTCAAAGCACATGAGCCTTCCCAATTGGAACTGCTTAACACTTCCGTGACACCGAGTATGTCTTTGTTAAGACTGCTTGAAGAAGGCTCACTTGAAATATTCCTTCCGGAAGTCAAACCTTACACCGACCATTTGGAATACCTGCAGGACCAGTTCGATATGGTATCCCTGCTGCACAAGATAGCCACATTTAAACAGGGCTTTGCAGATAACTCTCTGAGTATTGGTCGTTTGAAAAACAAGTTGACACTGTTGACAACACGTATTGAAGAGCGTGTAAAAATGACGGATACACCAATTGTCGTGGAAGAGTTCTTTAAAGAGAAAGCGTTGGATGAGAAGGAAAAACGTATTTTTCTTGCTCTGCTTAAAGAAGAGTATTCCGGAGGAGAAGGTCAGTTCAGAGATATGAATACCCTGATAGAACTCATCTCTTTTGATGAATATGAAAAGATCAAGAACCGTGCCCTGCTTGAAGATGGTGCCAAGCTTATTACCGAAGATATCATCGACTATGAGGAAATACTCAATATGTTCGGCGGAGTAAGCCGTGCCTTTTATCTTCAAGAGGAAGTGATGCAGCGTATCATCCACCCAAAGAAAAAGAAAAAAGTGACCAAACTCAAACTGGATGCTTTGGTACAGGAGCAGGAACTTTTTGAATATCTCAAACCAACCACAACTCTGGATGATGTAGTATTGCATCCAAAAACCAGAGAAACATTGAATAATGTTGTCAAACAGGTTGACAAAGAAGTGTTTAAAAAACTCAGAGAATGGGGTATTAAGGATAAAAGAAAGACCATAGATGCACGTATCATCTTTTATGGTTCAGCGGGAACAGGTAAGACCATGACTGCAATGTCTCTGGCAAAAACACTGAAAAAACCTATTTTGTCTTTTGACTGTTCAAAGATCCTTTCCATGTATATAGGGGAGAGTGAGAAAAATGTACGAAAGATATTTGATGATTTCAAAGACTTGAGCAGCAAGGCTAAAGTTGAGCCTATCTTACTGCTCAATGAAGCAGACCAGTTTCTTTCTTCACGTTCTGAAGGACACGGTTCTTCCGCCGATAAAATGCATAACCAGATGCAAAACATTTTCTTGGAACAGATAGAAAAATTTGAAGGTATCCTCATTGCCACCACCAACCTTCTCGGCAACATTGACAAAGCCTTTTCCAGACGTTTCAACTATAAGATCGAGTTCAAAAAACCGGGTAAAAAACAGCGCCTGAGACTCTGGCAGTTCATGCTCCCGGAAAAGGCAGACTATGCAGAAGATTTTAACATGGCAGAATTAGCCAAATACGAACTCACCGGTGGACAGATCAATCTTATTATTAAGAACACGGCATATAAAGTAGCAGTAAGAGATGAATCTGTGTTTGGAAATCAGGATTTTCTTGAAGAGATCGAAAAAGAGTTAGGTTCAAGTTTTGACGGAGCCAAGAGTATGGGGTTTAAGGTTTAAATATCTGTGTACCACTTGATGAATGGAATCGGATTCAATTCTACTTTGTGGGGTTGAATTTAGTCATTTTTTCATCTTATTATATATAATTTTTGTCATACTCTTACCTGCTCTTGTATTGGCTCTGTCTTCAGGGTTTAACCCTGATACTTTCCAGTGCCTTTTTTAAAGCTTTCTCTCTATTCTCTACGCATATATCTGTTGTTCCATTACTTTTGTTTTTATAAAAAGTAACACTCAATTCTTCATTATCAATCATCATTTTAAAATAAATATGGCTTGAATTATTATCTATTATTACACCTCTGTTTTGGGCAAACTTTTCAGAAGCTTCCCAAAAAATTGATGTACTTATCAAAGCACCTTCATTATAAGTATATATCTCTCTTATTGTAGTATTCATCTTTTTATCAAGTTTTTTTGTAATAAATTTAAATAACCATTTCATATTTAAATCCTTTCATATTTAAGATACAACTATTCTATCAGTACCTAAAATAAATGATAAGAGCATATTTCAAATTTTTTTTCTCAAAATATGACGGGTCAAAATCAAATCTTACATTTGCTATACTCTTCTTAGCTAAAGTGGAAGGACGTACACTTGCAATTCAACGAATACCTACGACAATGTAGAGAAGAGAATCAACTCACTCAGGAACAGCTGGTTAATGCCCTATACAGTCATGATATAGAGAAGTTTAGTTCTCTTGATACAGGTACATTAGGTAAATGGGAACGAAGTGTTACAAAGCCAAAAGTATCCAAACAAGTGAGTATCATCAAATACTTTCAAGAGAGAACTGGTTTAGCCCTACCATGTTGGAATAAATATTCTATAGAAGAAACGGAAAGTCTTATTTGTAAAGCAGGTATGAGTAACCTTATAGGAAAAAGTAAAAAACATATTTATAATTATCCATCTGAGATGATGAGTTCAGGTGATATGCATGTTTATCCATTGCGTACTTTTAAAAGAATGAATGAACTAATAGAAATGTACATGCCTCTACATCAAAGTTTAAATCATGAGTCATTGCAGTTAAGCAAAGAACAGTTTAAAGAGTGGGCTTTGCACCCTAGCAGTCTTTTTTTAGTCTGTGAATATAAAGGTTTATTCATTGGATTCTCTTTTACTACAAAAGTAAACCCAGAGATTTTTAATAAAATACTTAGCTTTGAGATGAAAAAAAGTGAAGTGACCACTGATGATTTTGCATCACTCGAGGAAGTAGGTTCTAATCTTATGCTTGGTTTTTTTGCATTAAACGAAAAAGCAGCTATATTACTCTTTATCAGATATTATGCACATCTTATTTCAAATCAAAAGTATATTGCTGATATTGGAGCAGTTACAAATTCAGAAGATGCCATAAAACTGGTTTCAAATATGAACTTACACTATTATAACAGTTATGTTACTGATGATAATGTAAAGATCAAGGCTTATAGACAAACACTTTTTACAGCTTTGGCTTCAGAGTATGTTGTAAAGATGATTCTTTCAAAACAAGAGTGTCCTGAAGAGTAGACATCTCCAGTCTACTTTATAGCCATATCTATTGGCTTTGCTCTCTTACAAGACTCTTTCTTGCTTATTAAACCATCTTTATACTGCTTATATGCCACTTCTCATATATTATATAATTGATACTAAAGTGTAGTGAATGTTTAAGTTTTGAGTTGATGGAGGTGAGGGGAATTTTACTTTCCCGCTACACCGTGCTTTGTGAGACTAGGCTCTAAATCGTGTACCAATTCATGTACCATTTACTACATGGAATGCGATTCAATTCCGCTTTGTGGGATTGAATCCTATCATTTTATCTCATAACATTTTAGAAAATAGCATAGTGTGTCTAAAATAGAGAGAGGCTTTTTCATAATTCAAAGGGGCAATATAATATTGAGGTTAATAAATTATTAATGTTAATAGTATATAATACACATAACAGAGAGGTCTCACTGAGTAATCAGTCGAGGATTTGGGCTTAGCTCCCGTTACCCTCTGCGTATTTAAAATACAATGTATTTCTATCCAATGTTTTTATAATCTTCTTCACTTTATTCAAATTGTTACCAACATCATAAATAGTTTTAAAATAATATTTCCCATTCTCTTTTTGGTATGCCTTGAACATTACAACGTGATGTAAATCATCTTGTGTTTTAAAAGTTTTGTAAAAGGTGACAGTAGATGTACCTTCATAAGTATCTTTGACCAATAATATCGGGTCTTTTAGTGTTGGCAGTATTGTGGCATTTATGTTGGCTCTAGGGTCATTGTAAGTATTTTTCATAAAATGATTATAGGCATATTTAACATCTATAACTATAAAGCA
>JAMONL010000153.1 GCA_027065815.1 Sulfurovum sp. | reverse complement strand
TCTGACAATACGGTTGAGGTTGCGATCAATCAGATACGTAAGCGTTTGAAGAGTATTCTTGGATTCCAGGTGATCCATACTGTACGTAGACGTGGGTATAAATTCTCGTATTAATCTTTTCCTCTTGTTCCCACCTGTATGGGAACAGATAATTTAATCTTTTTTTAATTATCATTTAATACTATTCCCTCTTATTTTAACTGCGGTGTTGTTTCTCTCTTCATTTTTTTAGAAAAAACGAAGCAAAAAATCGTCATGGCTCTCGAATCGCTGCGCTTTCAAGGGCGTTCGCCATGACAGGCACGCTTATCGCGTGATCAATCCTTTTTTACCTCACGATAATACCGTGCTTTGCTTAGGTCTTCAGCAACTTGTTGTCTTATTCTAACTCTATTTTTTGTATATTTTAGTATTGTCGAAAGATAATACCTCTACAGCATTTACAATGTACTTCTAACTTGATCTATCCAAAAAGGTATGACCTTCTGTTCAGCTTTGAGTGTTGTACTCAAACCATGTCCCGGGTAGATTGTATAGTCTCCCTCTATGGTCAAGGCTTTCTCCAGACTTTTTATCATATCTTCTCCGCTTGATGAGGGGAAATCCCATCTTCCTATGGATTGCTGGAAAAGGAAGTCACCCGAGAACCACACATCGTCTATTTCTATGACGGAACAGCCCGGTGTATGTCCTGGGAAATGTCTGTATTTTATCTTGATCCCTTCTATATTCACTTCCTGGTCTCCATGAATGATATGATCCGGGATACTTTTGGGTGTACCTTGTCCAAGTGGGTCATCTGTCAGCATGAAGACATCACCTTCAGGGCAGTAAATAGGTATCTTCAAAGCTTCTTTTACGGCTGCATTGGACCAGACATGGTCGAAGTGGCCGTGAGTGTTTAGTATAGCAACAGGGTTGCTGACATTGTTCACTACCCACTGGGTTGCATCTATCCCCGGATCGATGATGAGGTCTTTCCCGTCAACTGTAACAATGTAGCAGTTTGTCTGATAGGCACCCATAGGTTGTATTTTGATTTGCATGATATAATTCCTTATGAATTTTTACAAAGTATTGGAAGAAGTGATTCTTTCTGATGATATTGTTTTCAAAGAAAAAATGACACTTCAATGTTTGCAGTATTGTAACCAAAATCAGGTTAGTTGTGAGGAAGGCTTTATTCCTCTTCATTTTGAAAAACCTTCCTATGCTTCAAAGTGTCGCATTGTCGATCCTAGACAATTACCGGCAAGAAAAGATTTTGACAATCCTGAAGGCCTTGCCACACTTGTGCATGCTATTGCACATATAGAATACTCTGCGATCGATCTTGCCTTGGATGCTGTGTACCGTTTCCCAGATATGCCTGTGGCATATAAGATCGATTGGCTGGAAGTGGCTTCAGATGAGATACGTCACTATAAGATGCTCTCTACGCTGTTGACAGAGTTGGATTACAGTTACGGAGATTTTCCTGTGCATTGCGGGCTTTTTGATGCAGCAGAACATACGGCACACAGTATTCTTGACCGTATGGCGATCATACCGCGTTATTATGAAGCTTCCGGGTTGGATGTGAATCCTCAGATCATCAAAAAACTGGATAATAAACGTAAAAATCCTGTGGTTAAAAAGCTGATAGATACTTTGAACATCATTTATGATGAAGAGATTGGGCATGTGCATAAAGGTGATAAATGGTTCAAATATCTCTGTGAGAAAGAGGGATTGGATACTTCCGTCTATTTCGAAATACTTAAGCGTTATAAACTGATGTCAAAGCACCGTCCGCATATTAACGTTGAAGCAAGAAAAGAGGCAGGGTTTAACTGTATCGAGATCAAAAAACTGGGTGCAAAGGTTTGTGATGAATAGTTTTATAGAAAAAATGATGTTTGATCCAAAATGGTATCACTATATCATTATCATACTCCTCTCACCGCTCTCTCTGGTTTATGGACTTGTCATGTATTTCAGACGTCTGTTCGTGGTGAAAAAGTCTTTTGGCCTGCCTATCATCAGTATTGGTAATCTTGTAGTAGGCGGCAGCGGTAAAACCCCTTTTGTCATTGCATTGGCTTCTCGGTATGAAAAGGTTGCAGTTGTTTCCAGAGGATACGGCAGACAGAGTAAAAACCTGGTTCAGGTCAGTAGTAAAGGTGACATTCTGTGTACAGTAAAAGATAGTGGGGATGAAGCGATGCTGATGGCGATCTCTCTTCCCAAAGCTTCCGTGATCGTCAGTGAGAACCGCTCAAAAGCCATTACACTGGCAAAAGAGCAGGGTGCTGAACTCATCATCCTCGATGACGGATTTAACCGTGTTGACATAGAAAAGTTTGAAATACTTCTGGAGCCCAAGGAGGTCAAGAACTATTTTCCTTTCCCCTCAGGTGCCTTCAGAGAGTTCTGGTTCATGAATGTGTATGCAGATCTTGTTTTGAAAGAAGAGAAGGATTTTATTCGAAAAATAACTTTGGAAGATCTCAGTAGCAAAATGCTCTTGGTTACAGCGATCTCAAATCCGCAGAGGCTTGACCCGTATTTGCCAAAAAATGTTGTCGGGAAAGTGTATCTGGAAGACCATGCCTATTTTGACAAAGAACAGCTGAGGCGTCAAATGCAGGAGTATGGTGCCGAAACGCTGCTTGTTACGGAGAAAGACAGGGTCAAAATGAAAGGCTTTAAGTTGCCCCTCTCAAAAATGAAGTTAAAATTAGAGATCAAAGATGAGGTATTTGCTCTCATTGATCAATATATTCAAACATATAGAAACAAAGGTTCAAAATAATGCAAGCCAAAATAGATGTCGTTAAAACACTTCTTGATGCCCTTCCCTTCATCAAAAAATTCTCAAATGAAAAGATCGTTATAAAATACGGTGGTTCTGCGCAGACCAGCAATGCTTTAAAAGAGCAGTTCGCTCAGGATATTGTTTTGCTTCACCTTGTGGGTATGAAACCGATCATTGTGCATGGTGGTGGGAAAAGTATTACGGATCTGCTTTCTGATCTTGGTGTGGATACGAAATTCGTGGATGGTCAGCGTGTCACAACCAAAGAGGTCATGCGTATTGCAGAAATGGTACTCAGTGGAGAGATCAATAAAGAGATTGTCTCCTTACTGAACAACCATGGTGCCAAAGCGATCGGTATTTCAGGGAAAGACGGAAAATTTCTTGAAGCAAGAGCTAAAGATTTTAATAATTTTGGGTATACCGGGATCATAGAGAATGTGAATCCGGAAATTGTAAATAATATTATCAATGATGGGTTCGTCCCGGTCATCGCACCTATTGCTTCAAGTTCAAGTGTGGGACATCCTGGGTTTAACATCAATGCGGATCTTGCTGCTTCCCAGATCGCTGTAGCACTGGAAGCAAGGAAAGTGCTTTTTCTGACCGATACGGCTGGGGTACTGGATAAAGAGATGGCACTCATTACCAATCTCGATATTTCAACAACAGAAGCTCTGAAAGAGGACGGGACGATCCAGGGTGGCATGGTACCCAAAGTAGACGCCTGTATTGAAGCCTTGAGAGGCGGTGTGAAAAAAGCACACATTATTGACGGAAGAGTGGAACACTCCTTGTTACTGGAAATACTGACAAGCTCAGGTGTCGGAACCTGTATAGAACTTTAAAAAAGTGGGGAGAAAGTATGAATCTGTTTGGAAAGATCATTTTGCTGCTTTCTGTATTTTTCAGTACGGTTTTATCTGCTCCTATCAAACCGATTCCCCAAAGTATGAATGTAGACCAGGAAAAAACAGCACTGGGGCAGAAACTTTTTTTTGATCCTCAGCTATCTGCAGATGGTACAATTTCTTGTGCCAGTTGCCATGATCTTGAAAATGGAGGAGATGACGGTCGGAAGTTTTCTATTGGAGTCAATGGTAAGGAAGGGAATATTAATGCGCCAACCGTTTATAATGCCGTCTTTAATTTTCGTCAATTCTGGGATGGTCGTGCCGAAGATCTGAAAGCACAGGTCTTTGGACCAATAGAGAATCCGGTGGAAATGAACATGACCATGGCACAGACTGTAGAAAAACTGAAACAGAATACAATGTATCTTTCAGATTTTGCAGCTGTATATGCCGATGGTATCACTGAAGAGAATGTTGCTGATGCCATTGCAGAGTATGAAAAGACACTCATTACGCCTAATGCACCTTTTGACCGTTATCTTAAGGGAGAAAAGAATGCGATCGGTTCGGAGGCAGAAGAGGGGTACGGACTTTTTAAATCCAAGGGCTGTATCGTCTGTCATAATGGTGTCAATGTAGGAGGGAATTTTTATAACAAATTCGGTATTTTTAAAGATGCCAACAGCAGTGCGTTGGGACGTTATAATATTACCAAACAGGAAGAAGACAAATTTGTTTTTAAAGTGCCGTCACTGAGAAATGTAGCATTGACCGCTCCGTATATGCATGATGGCCGTGCGGATACGCTTAAAGAGGCAGTAGAGATAATGTCAGAACATCAACTTGGCAGATATATGTCTGAGGAAGAGATCGAAAAGATCGTGGCTTTCCTTAAGTCGTTAACCGGAGAATTACCTCAGAGTGTCAAGAAGAATCGATTATGAAAACAATAAAAAGAATGCGAACCAAAATAGATAACTTTTATCTGTTTTTTGCGTTCTTTGCCATCATCCTCTCTTTCCTCTTTTATTATCTGATTCAGGGGGATCGGAACATACGTCATTATGATGAGTACCGCCAAACTCTCCAGGAAATGAATACATTGGAACATCAGTGGGATACCATCTTTTTTCAAGAATACCGCTATATTGACCATGATGAGACAAGCCGTATTTCCAAAGCATTGGATGAGATGATAAAATTTCTCAAAAAGAGTGCATTGAGAGATGAATTCGGGGAACATATCTATGATGATTTCATAACGTTGGAAGATGCTTATGCCAAAAAAAAAGATCTCTTGATACGTTTTGAAGCACTCAATGCGAATCTGACCAATTCCCTGCATACGATGTATGATCTTAAAAAAACGATCACATTGCATTATAAAGATGATCCTGAAAAACTTGATCTGGTCAATGCACTCTTTTTTAATGTGGGGCAGATCTATATGGATATGCCTTATGACAAAGCAGAGTTCTACAGGTTGATTGGCTCACTTAAAGTATATATGCGTGAGAATAAACTCTTTCAGTATCTCTTTTTGCATCTTGAAAACTTTGCTGTTAATGTCAAAGAGTTGAAAGCGCTTATAGAAGAAAATTCAAATATAAAACTTGCTGATATGATCACCCATCTGTCCAATGAGATGAGCCTGCTTTACAATAATGTTCGTGAAGAGCAAAAAATGATCGGTATAGGTTTCTTTGCATTGGCGTTTTTCATTTTGCTTCTTCTGATCTTCAGTTATGCCCGTGTTAAAAAGGCAGCAAAAGAGCTACTTGCTTTCCGTTATGCGATTGAAAACAGTGCCAATGCTATTGTCATTACCGATACAGATCGGCATATTCAGTATGTCAATGATGCATTTGAAGTGCAATCCGGGTATACAAAAGAAGAAGTTTATGGAGAGAACCCCAATATCCTTAAATCCAACCTAGTCAATCCGGAGGTGTATAAAAATCTGAATGAAACCCTGGATCGGGGAGAGAAGTGGCAGGGAGAATTGATAAATAGGAGAAAAGATGGTTCTCTGCTTTATGAAAGAGCTTCCATCGTGCCCATATTCATGGATGGTGAATTGGTACAGTATCTGGCTATCAAGCTGGATGTTACGGAATATATAAAACAGCAAAAAATTTTACAGCAAGCTGCTACGGTTTATGAGAGTATCGGGGATGGTATTATCATTACCGATGAAAACAAAAAGATCGTTTCTGTCAATCCTGCTTTTTCTGATCTTTTCGGTTACAGTGAAGAAGAGCTGCGGGGTCAAGAACCGACGGTGATCATGTCTTTGAAAGAAGATGAAGTTTTTTATAAAAAAATGTGGTATCAACTATTGTCAAAAGGAAGATGGTCCGGCAGGGTTGAAAATAGAGCAAAGAGTGGAAAGAATATTCCCATATGGCTTACCATTGCAGTGGTGAAGAATGAGAATGAGGAGATCCAGAACTTTGTTGCTATTTATACCAATCTTGAAGAGATCATTGAGATGGAGGCGAGGGCAGAATATCTTGCTTATCATGACAGTTTGACACATCTTCCAAATCGCGCAGATTTTGAAAGAAAGATCTCTGATATCTTGGATATTGCAAAGATCAGCTGTGTCAAAGTGTCTATTCTCTTTATTGATCTGGATAGATTTAAAGTGATCAATGATACATTGGGGCATCATGTCGGAGATGCAATATTGATCGAACTTTCCATGCGTATTAAAAAAGTCCTGGGTAAAAATGATCTGTTGGCACGGATCGGGGGTGATGAATTTGTTGTAATTGTCAATTCTGTACAGGAAAAGAAATATATAGGCAGATTGGCAGATGCAATACTTTCGGTCATCAGAGAAGTGATAGAAGTACAAGACTACCATCTCTATACTACTGCAAGTATTGGTATAGCGATCTATCCTGACGATGGTGATGACAGAAATGAGATCATCAAGCATGCAGATTCTGCAATGTATCATGCAAAAGACAAAGGAAAAGACAATTACCAGTTCTATACCAAACAACTTTCTTTGGATGTAAAAGAGCGTCTTAATATGGAACAAGAACTTCTCCATGCGATTGAAAGAAACGAATTCATACTCTATTATCAGCCACAGTACTCTTTGAATAACCGAAAAATATGTGGTGCTGAAGCATTATTAAGATGGCATAATGAAAATCTCGGATGGATCTCTCCGAATGATTTTATTTCAGTCGCAGAAGAGACCGGCATTATCGTTAAGATAGGATATTATGTTTTTGAAGAAGCATGTAAAGAGTATATGCGATGGCAGGAAATGGGACTGAATATAGAGAGTATTGCTATCAATATTTCAAGTATTCAGTTCAGAGAAGATGATATTTTTGAGCAACTTAAGAAGATCATCTTAAAAGTAGGTATTCCTGCCCATAAAATAGAGCTGGAGATCACGGAGCGTTTTATTATGGAATATTCAATAACCAATCTTACCATTCTTGAAGATCTCCGCAATATCGGCTGTCGTATATCTATTGATGATTTTGGTACAGGATACTCTTCCATGAGTTATATGAAAAGTCTTGCTTTGGATACGATCAAAATAGATAAATCATTTATCAAGGATCTACCAGGTGATTCACATGATGCAGAAGTCTCCAAAGCAATTATTGCTTTGTCTAAAAGCCTGGGATACCAGGTAATCGCTGAAGGTATTGAAACGCAGGAACAGGAAATGTTCTTACGTAAACATGAATGTGATATTGGGCAGGGATATTATTTTGCAAGACCTATGGACAGCGAAAGGTTTATTACTTTTGTACAAGAACAGAATAAAAATGAAGAATAAAGACTTAAATGGATCATCTTGTAGTATAATCAATAAATAAATTGTAAAAGTCAAGGATCAAATATGTTAAAAAAATCATTTATTATATATTGTGCTGTCATGGCACTTTCATTGCAAAGCTTAGCAGATGCAAGGCCTGATGAAGTCGTAAAAAAGGATGCATACAAAGCAGTGTGGCAGACGATTTACGGAGGGAAAGAAGATGATATCGCCTATGGGATCGTTGCCCTTGAAAATGGTGACTCTGCCATTGTCGGTACTTGTAAATCGTTTGGAGCAAAACGTACAGATATCTGTGTAACACGCATGAATTCAAAAGGTGAGATGAAATGGCGTTTATGGCTTGGCGGAAAGAAAAAAGAGGAAGGAAAAGCGATCTCCCGTGCGGCAGATGGCAGTATATTGGTACTGGGACATTCAAATTCTTTCTCTGATAACTATGATTATGACCTGCATATTGCAAAGATCTCTCTTGAAGGCAAGCTTGTTTGGGAAACAAATATTGGCGGAGATCGTGATGAGTTTGCCGGTGGTATTGCCGGTACGGATGATGGCGGTGCCTTAGTGGTAGGATCCAGTGAATCCTACGGTGAAGGCGATAAAAATGTCTATATCGCAAAACTTGACAAGAATGGTAAACTGGTCTCGGCACATACGGTTGGCGGTATCAAGGATGATGTGGCGAAAGCATTGACACGTACGCGTGACGGTCAGTTCGTGATGGTTGGATATCGAGAGATCGAGCGTGCCGGAGATGCAGACTTTTTTGTAATGAAAATGGATCAGAATGGTAAGCAGATTTGGGCAGAAACCTATGGCGGAGAGTATGAAGATATGCTTGACGGTGTGACCGCAACAGTGGACGGGGGTATTGTCGCCATTGGTAAAACACGTTCATATGGAAGTGAACAGTCGGATCTTACAGTCATGAAATATGATGCCAAAGGGAAACTGATCTGGCACAAGATCTACGGATTTAAATATTATGATTACGGAAATGCCGTAGCAACCACACGTGACGGCGGGTTCATTTTGGCCGGAGGTACAAACTCTCTGGGTGAGGGGAATCACAGTGTCTACATTCTGGCACTCAATAGAGCCGGAGAATTGATCTGGTCCCATGTCTATGGAGGCGAGAGAAAAGATATCGCACACGGTGCAGCGCGTATGAGTGATGGATCAGTGATCGTTGTAGGAGAATCCAACTCTTTCAGGAGGGAAAAAAACTTTTACATGATCAAGTTGGTTAAAAGACATTAAACAGTTTTTGATATAATCGCAACACTATAAATAATACAGGATAATAGATGCAATTTATCGAAACACGTGGAAATGACGGAAAGAAGTCTTCTTCCGTAGCATTTTCGGAAGCTATACTCTCTCCAAGTGCCAGTTACGGCGGACTATATGTCCCGGAAGCATTGCCTGCTATGGGTGAAGAGTTTTTAATACAACACCTCTCAAGTGACTACAAAACACTTGCTTTGGATGTATTACAATCATTTAATATCGATATAGAAACAGAAATTCTGGAAAAAGCACTTAGCCGATATGATGCGTTTGATGATCCTTCAAATCCGGTTCCGCTCGTAGAGATAGAAGAAGATTGCCTTGTCTCTGAACTCTACCATGGGCCGACACGTGCCTTTAAAGATATGGCGTTACAGCCTTTTGGCTATATTTTAAGCAAACTGGCACAAGAAAGAGATGAGAACTATCTTATTATGGCAGCAACAAGCGGTGATACCGGACCTGCAACACTTGAAACATTCAAAGATCAGCCTAATGTAAAAGTTGCCTGCCTTTATCCTGACGGGGGAACTTCTGACGTTCAAAAACTTCAAATGGTGACAGAAAATGCGGATAATCTTAAGGTTATAGGAGTCAAAGGAAACTTTGACGATACGCAGCATGCCCTGAAAGAATTGCTTGCTTCAGAAGATTTCAAAGCAGAACTGAAAGATCGGAACATTAAACTCTCTGCTGCAAACTCGGTAAATTTCGGGCGTATCATTTTTCAGATCATTTACCACATTCATTCTTACCTTGAAATGGTACGCAGCGGTAAAATTGCAATGGGTGATAAGATCTATCTGATCGTACCTTCCGGAAACTTTGGTAATGCTTTGGGCGGATATTATGCAAAAAAAGCAGGTCTGCCTGTTGAAAAGATCCTGATCGCATCCAATATCAACAATATACTGACAGACTGGATCACAATGGGTACTTATGATCTTACTGACAGAGAATTGATCCTAACAGAATCACCGGCAATGGATATTTTGAAATCTTCGAATATTGAACGTGTGATGTTTGACAAATTTGGTGCCCAAAGAACCAAAGAATTAATGGATGCTTTGACGAATGAAGGTAAATATACGTTGACAGCAGCAGAGTTGGCTTCTTTGCAGGAAGACTTTTCTGCGACATTCTCCAATGATGAAGAGGGGGAAGCAGTCATTGCGAAATATGCCAAAAAAGGGTATATTATGGATCCACATACTGCCACATGTATGAAAGCGTATGATCTACTCAGAGAAGAAAAACTTCCAAGCGTGATCTATTCAACAGCTGAGTGGACCAAATTCTCTACAACTGTGTCCAAGGCACTTGGTCATGGAGTTAAAGATGACAAAGAAGCTTTACAGTGGGTACGAACACATGCAAATGTTTCGATACCGTCGATGATCGAAGGTCTGTTTGACAAAGAAGTGAAACACACTATTGTCGTAGAAAAAGAATCTATTAAAGGAGAAATGTTAAACTTTCTGTAGTTTAAGTTTAGCATCACGTAATGTCCAGAAAATATTTTATACTTTGCCTCTTTCCTTTTATCATCACTGCAGCTTCTGCCAAAGGGTCTCTGGAGTGTAGAGTCGCTACAGGAGGAATGTCAAAGTGTAATCCTTACAGTACAAAGTTCTTGATAGCAAAAGAGATAGAGTATCAGAAAGATGAAACAAAACTGATCATTGATAAAACACTGCCTGTTCCTAAAAAAACCTCTGTAAAAGTTATTTCTGTTGTTGATATGATAGAAAAATATGTCAAGATCGAAAAACCCATACGTTATGAAGGAAGCCAGGAGCGACAACTTGAAAGCTTGAATATAGAGAGCGCACCTAATGATAATGAACAATCTTTCTCAAAAGAGTTGGAGATACGCAGAGCAGCAACCTTGGCAAAGATACTAAAAATGGCAGAAGAATCTTATGCCAAAAAACAAAAAGAGACTGTATGTGTTCCTAGTGATGAAATTGTTGAGAAGATCAAACCACCAGAAGAACAAAAGGAAAAAGAAAAAGAAAAAGAAAAATTAAAAAGTTTTTATACGGTTGAACGTGGAGATACTCTGAGTACGATCGCAAGAAAATTCCGTTTGAAAACAGCTGAACTCAGAGAATTAAATCAGCTTAAAAAAGCTGAGCCACTCAAGATCGGAAAAAAACTGATCATACCTATGAAACAGGAGATGGTAGACATTATTGCAAAAGCAGAGTATACCATTCAGCCTGGAGACAATGTGGGATCGATTGCACAGGATTTTAATCTTTCAAGCAAAGACATTTTGAAATACAATCAGTTGAAAAAAAGCTCTGTTATCTGTATAGGTAAAAAACTTGTTTTGCCGTTTCCCTATAAGATCGCCCAATTGGAAAAAGAGAGAAAGGCACGGGAAGCGAAGAAGAGAGCAGAAGCCAAGAAATCAAAAATGATCAGAGGTTTTGGTAAAAGAAAACTTCGTGTCACTGCAACTGCTTATAGCTCACATCGTGGGCAGACCGATAAAACACCTTTCCTGGCTGCATGGAATAACCGTATTCGTCCGGGAATGAAGATTATAGCGGTATCAAGAGATATGCTTACGAGATATGGGTTACGAAACGGTTCAAAAGTAAGGATCGGAGGACTTTCGGGGCTTTATACCGTACGAGATAAAATGAATAAAAGATACCGTAAACGTATTGATATCTATATGGGAACTAACAGGAGAAGAGCACTACGATGGGGAAGACGCTCTGTCGTGATCTATTATTGATCTAGCGGCTTATTGCAGACTTTCATAGATATCCAGCACTTCCAGATAACGATCACTTTTTTCTTCATAGACCCTTTCCAGTATTGCCAGCTCTTCTGAAATGGCAGTAAGTCCTTTTTTCTGATAGCACTTTGGATCACTAAGGCAGTGATTTAACGCTTCTATTTCATTTTCCATAGCTTCTATCTCATCGGGCAGGGTATCCAGGTCTTTTTGCTCTTTGTAGCTCAATTTGGTCTGTGTTTTGTTTTTAGGCTTCTCTTCTTTTTTAACAGTACTTTGTACTTCCTGCGCAAGAGCAGAAAGTTCTTTCATCTCTTTCTCTATCTCCAGGTACTCTGTGTAGCTTTGGTAAGACTCTTCAACCAACCCGTTGCCTTTGAAAATAAAAAGTTTGGAGGCGATCTTATCTATGAAGTAGCGGTCATGGGAAACAAAGAGCAGGGCACCCTGAAAGCTGATGAGTTTGTCTTCGAGAATATTAATGGTCTGGATATCCAGATCATTGGTAGGCTCATCGAGTATCAGGCATTCTACATTTTTGGTAAAGAGCAGTGCTAGTGCCACACGGTTCTTTTCACCGCCACTGAGCTGACCTACTTTTTTACTCATATACTCTTCAGGAAAGAGAAAGGTTTTAAGGTAGGCAAAAACATGCATATGTGCACCCTGTACATCGACATGGTCACCCCCGTCTGGACAAAAAGTTTCAATGAGGGTGTGCTCATCATCGAGCATCTCTCTGTGCTGGTCAAAGTAGCCTATGGAGAATTCTCCTTTTTTAATGCTTCCAGCATCAGGTTTCAGACGTTCAAGCAGGAGTTTTAGAAGCGTAGATTTTCCCGCACCGTTCACTCCCACAATGGCTATTTTGTCTTTTTGCAGGATCCTGGTGGAGAAGTCTTCTATGAGCAGTTTCCCGGCAATACTGTAGCGAAGATTTTCCACATCAAAAAGCATTTTTCTTTTGCTTAGGGTCTTTTCTCCTTTCCAGCTTTTTTTCTCACGTTCAAGTTCGACCTGCATTTTGCGTATAAGTGTGGGGTTCTTCTGTGCCTGCTCTCTAAGTTCAAAGACCCTTGCCTTCCGTCCCTGGTTACGTTTCTCTCTGGCTCGGACACTTTTACCAAGCCATTCCTCTTCACGCTTGAGGAATTTGGTGAGTGTATCGTGGGTTTTGGCAAGGGATTTCATACGCTCTTCTTTGAGATGCAGATAGTCACGGTAGCCACCCTTGTAAGAGACAAGTTTCTGATTTTCCACTTCTACGACTGAAGTGGCAATGGTATCAATGAAGTGTCTGTCATGTGAGATGAAGAGCAGGGTAAATTTTTCTTTAAGCAGTATCTCTTCCAAAAACTCAACCATATAGACATCCAGGTGGTTGGTGGGCTCATCCAGGAGCAGAACGTCCGGTTTTTTAAGCACGAGAGAAGCCAGTGCTACACGTCGCTGTTCCCCACCTGAGAGGGAGATGACCAGACGATCTTCATACTCTTTGAGTTTGAATTCCTGCAAGATACGTTCTATTTTGTCATCGAGGTTCCAGGCATTGTGGTGGTCAAGGTAGGCCGAAACTTCTTCGAGTTTGGCCAAAAGGTCTTTGTTCTCAAAATCTTGAGCCACTGCAGAGCTGAGTTCACTGTGCTTCTCCTGTGCCTCCTTAAGTTCACTAAGCTCATTCAGGATGGCATCTCTTACATTTAAGGTCGTCGAAAAATGCGGTTGCTGCGCAAGCATCTCTATATGTATATTGTTCCCTACAACACGTTTACCCTCTGTAGGTTCTTCTGTGCCCAGCACTATCTTCATCAGCGTCGATTTTCCACATCCGTTCTGCCCGACTACGGCAATGCGTTCCCCTTCATTGAGATGAAAATCTACATGCTTCAGAAGTACTTTAATGTCATACTGTTTTTTAATGTCGAAGAGGTCAATAAGTGCCACATTTGTTCCTTGGTTATTATTGCTGTAATTATAGCAAAGAGAGTCAATTTTAAGGCTTGATAAAGTTCATCCTGATATATTTCACTAACGAATTAATAAGGAATGCTAATGTTGGAAATAATACTTGCTTTATACACCATTTATACATTTATGAGAATATACATTTCAGTCATGCAGATAGGATATATCAATGACGAGAAACGGAAAGACCCTGTCTTAATGCCTAAAGGAAAATATACGGTTGCTGCCAACTATGCCGTTGCCAAAGAGAAACTTTCACTGGTTGAAATGTTTGTGGATTACCTGATGTTCGTATGGTGGGTACTTGCCGGGTTTGTCTTTTTGTCTTCCCTTATACATGCAGAAAATGCGATTATACAGGCAGTCCTCTTTCTCTTTGGATTTATCGCTATTAACTATGTGGTAGGGCTTCCTTTTCAGCTTTACCAGACATTCAAGATCGATGAAGATTTCGGATTTAACAAAATGACTCCGAAGATGTTTATTATGGACAACCTAAAATCCGCACTGCTTTTCTTTGTGATCGGCGGTGTGATCTTTTCACTTTTGGCATGGATCATTTCAAATTATGCGAATTGGTGGCTCCTGGGCTTTATCCTTATGTTCTCTATTGCAGTCATGGCCAATGTTCTTATGCCGTTCTTCATGAGCCTTTTCAATAAATTCTCTCCGTTGGAAGAGGGGGAACTCAGAGATGCCATTATCAGGCTGATGGAGCAGGCAGGATTGAAAAGTGACGGTATTTTCATCATGGACGCTTCCAAGCGTGATAGCCGTTTGAATGCATTTTTCGGTGGTTTAGGAAAAAGTAAAAGGGTGGTTCTTTTTGATACTTTGGTTGAAAAACTGAACCAAAAGGAACTTTTGGCTGTATTGGGACATGAATTGGGACATTTCTCTCATGGAGATATTTGGAAGAATATCGCTCTGATGGGTGTTTTACTTTTCATCTCTTTTTATCTTTTTGGACATTTGCCGGATGACCTTTTTATTGCCATGGGCGTTTCTCCTGAAGCAGGTGTCAAGATAGCGATGCTGATGCTACTTTTACCTCTTGTGAGTTTTGTCTTTACTCCGGTCATGTCATATGTCAGCCGTCACAATGAATATGCAGCGGATGAATTTGGTTCAAAAATGGGAGGGAAAGAGAATTTGGTCTCAGCCCTTATGAAACTTGTCACAGAGAATAAAGCATTTCCAAAATCTCATCCTTTGGTGATCTTCTTCTATTATACTCATCCCCCGGTACTTGAGAGACTTAAAGAATTGGGTTATGATGCGAGCAATGTGATCATAGGGGAAGAGGAGAAACTTGAAGAACCGGCATTACCGAATGATGGTATTTTTGCCTATATAGATAAAGAGTAAGAATCAATCAACACGTGCCTGTACATACCAGGTATAGCGTGCTTCAGAAGTCAGTACATCATCAATATCACGGATCTCCACTCTGATCTGAAGCAATGCTCTGCCTTTTTTGGCGAACTGCTGTTTAAATTTCTCCACTGCTTCATCTTCAACAAATGAGTAAGCAATGATCTTTTGTGTGGCAGGCTTTTTATATTTGATCTGTGCCTCCCTCACTAGAGGGATGACTTTTTGTTCAAGTTCCGGGAAAAGGCTCTGTAAACGCATCCCACTCTCTGTTTCTGCTAAAGTGAACTGAGCAGCGGCATGAATGGTCTCAACATGGTTACAGACGGTTTTTTTAAGATCCAAAGAGAGTTGTTCATTATTTTCTTTCATTCCGATATATTTGACAAAAGGTATATCAGTGGCTTTAATGAATCCCTCTTCGAGATAGCGGATACTTGCTTTGTCCGTTAAAAATCTTTTGACAAAAGAGTTTTTCATCTTTTCAAATATTTTGCTTTTGGGGAATTGGGGGAACTGGTAGTTGGAAACCATTGAGTGCCTTTTTGGATTGAAATAGTGAGAAATACTTCGCTATAATTACTACAAGTATACAGTATTAAAGTAAATTAATATAATTTTTGGAAATAAATAGACAATGACAATCAATGAAAGTATTAAATGGGCAGCTTCTCAACTTGAAGAGAGTTGCGAACGGCCTTTGTATGAAGCAGAACTGCTTTTGGCATATCATCTGAACAGAGACCGTATGTTTTTGATCATTCATGCTTCGGATGAGCTTGAAGATCTTGACGGTTTTAAGAAGCTTGTACTACGCAGAGTCAAACATGAACCGTATGAATATATCGTAGGATCTGCCAGTTTTTATGATATTCATTTGGCTGTAGAACCTGGAGTACTGATCCCCCGGCCGGAAACGGAGATACTGATAGATCTGGTAGCAGAGATCATTGAAAAAGAGAAGATCACACGTATGGCTGAAATAGGTATAGGTTCCGGCGCTATCTCTGTGGTCTTGGCACGTATGTTTCCTCAATTAAAGATCATTGCCACTGATATTTGTGATACGCCTTTGAAAGTGGCAGGGAGAAACAGAGATACTTTCGGATTGAAAGATCAGATTGAATTAAGAAGATCCAACCTGATCGATGAAGTCCCTGAAACTTTGGAACTGGTCGTTTCCAATCCTCCCTATATTGCTGAAGATTTTTTGTTGAAATCCAATGTGGTGGATTATGAGCCTAAAGAGGCATTGTTCGGAGGTCGAGTCGGTGATGAACTTTTAAAACAAATTATCGTTAATACACAAGTAAAAGGCACAAAATACCTTGCATGTGAAATGGGTTATGATCAAAAAGAGCCGATACAAGCTTTTGTTAAAGAAGTTGGAGTAAAATCCGTTCAATTCTATAAAGATCTTGCAGGTTTTGATCGCGGATTTGTAATAGAGTTTTACTAGCATAAGGAAAATGAAAAATGAATAAATATTTTAGAATGGCAACAATGGCTTATTTGACACTTTTAGGTGCTGTACTGGGTGCAGGACTCTACGCAGGTATTGTCGTAGCACCCGTGACTTTTCATACGGAACAATGGTTAGGATCTGAAGTGTTAAGTCACTATCAGGAAGGACTAATCATGACACAGAACTTTGTAAGGCTCTCTTATTTAGTGAACTTCATGTTGATCATGGTCGCACTTTATGAAGGGTACAAATACAAAAAATTTGAGAGAGATACCATCACGCAGGTAGCAACCTTTTTCGTATTTACAACCGGTCTGCTTTTTTCACAATACTACATCCCAGATATCCTGACCATGCAGTTGGCAGGTGAAGAGATGACAAAATCAGCAGCTTTCATCAATACCCATAAAGGATCAGAGATCAATTTTAAGATCTTCTCTTTAGCATTATTGGTTCTGATGGTGAGAAATATGCAGAAAGCTTGTAAATGAGAAGCGTAAGCAAACGACAACTGCTTGTCGTTTGTAGCTTTGGAACCGAAACGGTCGGAACGAAGTGTAGCCGTGTAGGCGAGATAAAATAAGGATCAGGCAGTATGGAAGATAAAATTTTGGAACATCCTTTTAAGCCTATCGTTTTCAAAGATACAGAGATCTTGATACTGGGTTCTTTTCCGAGTATTAAATCTTTTGAAAACAATTTCTATTATGCACATCCGCGTAATCAGTTCTGGAAGATTTTGGAAACGATAACCTCATACCCTGTCAATAACCGTGATCAAAAGATCTGGCTCTTAAAAGAGTGCAAATATGGTCTTTGGGATATGATAAAAGCTTGCTCACGCGATAACTCATTGGATAGTTCCTTAGAAAATGAAGAGGTGAATAACATCGCTGTATTTTTAGAAGAGAACCCAACTATAAAAAAGCTGGCATTTACAGGGAAAAAATCACAGGCACTTTTTGAAACTCATTTTGGCTATTTGGAAATAGAGAGGGTGTATCTGCCTTCTCCTTCATCTGCCTATGCAAAAATGTCTTTTAATGAGAAATGTAAAATCTATAAGGAGTTATTGTAATGGCAGTTTGGGCTATAGGAGATATTCAAGGATGCTATGACTCTCTACAGAGACTACTCACTAAAGTTGAGTTTGACCCGGCTAAAGATACCTTGTGGGTCGCAGGGGATCTTGTGAACCGTGGACCAAAATCTTTAGAAGTATTGGAATATCTTTATAGTATTAAAGAGTCAGTGATCATTGTCCTGGGAAACCATGACCTTGCACTGATAGCAGCTTATTATGGTGTGAAAAAATCTAATGAAACCATTGATCCTATACTTCAGTCTCCAAAAGCCAAAACACTTATTGCGTGGCTTTGCCATCAAAAGTTTCTGCATGTGGATTATGCTTTGGGGTATTGTATGTCACATGCGGGGATCTCTCCAGAGTTCGATCTCGGTATGGCACTGGAATACAGCAAACGAATCGAAGAGAGATTGAGTCGTGATGATGTCGAGATATGGTTAACACAGATGTTCAAACACGGAGTGGAGCGTTTTGACAGAAATGCCAGTCATATTGATATCGACCGCTATATTGTCAGTTCTTTTATACGCATGCGTTTCTGTTACAAAGATCATCGTTTGGATTTTGACCAAAAAGGTCCGCCTACCAAAGCATTGAAAGAGAAAGGGTTAAAACCCTGGTTTGAGTGTCATCACAGAAAAGATATTGACCTGAAGATCATTTTTGGCCACTGGTCAACATTGGGTCTGTACCAGGATGATAACGTACTGGGCTTAGATACCGGCTGCCTGTGGGGTGGAGAATTAACTGCTGCACGTATAGACCGTGATGAGGTAAAGATCGTATCTGTAGATTGCTCTAAAGTATGATATAATCCCGCAAATAAAACCAAGATAGGAAAACAGATGGCAACATATATATTTGGACACACGACTCCTGATACAGATTCGATCGTAGGTGCGATTTCGCTTTCATATTTGAAAAACAAACTGGGTGAAGAGTGTATCCCTGCCAGACAGGGTGAGCTCAATCCTGAAACACAATGGATACTTGAAAAGTTTGGGTATGAAGCACCACTTTTGAAAACCTCATATGCAGGTGAAAATGTGTATCTTATTGACTTTATGGAGAGTTCACAGAGTCCTGAAGATATTGCTGAAGCAACGATCCTGGGGATCGTAGATCACCATAAACTTGGGGACCTTAAAACCAATGCACCTTTGGAAATGTGGGTACGTCCTGTTGGCTGTTCCAACACGATCGTCAAACAGATGTTCGATTACTATGATGTTGAGATACCTAAAGCACTTGCAGGCATGATGATGTGTGCGATATTGAGTGATACGGTCATTTTCAAATCACCGACCTGTACCAAAGAAGATACCAAAGCCTGTAAAGAGTTGGCAGAGATCGCCGGTATTGAGGATTACAAAGCATTGGGAATGGAAATGTTCATTGTCAAATCAAATGTGCTTAATGCTACGCCAAGAGAGTTGGTACTGAGAGATTTCAAAGACTTCAATATGGGTGGAAACAAGATCGGTGTCGGACAGCTTGAAGTGGTTGACCTTTCTGTATTTGATACCATGAAAGAAGACCTTTTTGCTGCGATGAAAGAACTGAAAGAAGAGGGGAATAGACATACGGTACTTCTTCTTTTGACAGATATTATGCAAGAGGGATCACAACTGCTTGTACTTTCTGATGATGTGAGTAAGATTGAAAATGCATTTGATGTAACACTGGAAGATGCTCCTCAGGTTTGGTTAAAAGGTGTGATGAGCCGTAAGAAGCAGATCATTCCATTTTTGGAGAAGCAGTTTTAAATCTACTTCTGCTTTCTAGGGACAAGGCATACCTTGTCCCTAGAATTCATCTATTTACTTAACGATATGCCCTACAAATTTAGACATATTATCTAAGATCTTCCCACCTTTTCTAAAGCCAAGTCCACAAGCCTCATAGGCATAAAAAACACCAGCCTGATAGCTTTGGTCTTCATTGTCTGTAGGAAGTTCCGTATAGGCCTGATAGACCATTTTATGGCTGTCGTAGTCACCTTCTATGGAAAGTATTTTCTGGTTATTCTCATCTACTATCGTGACTGAACCGCCTTCTCTACCGAATATAGGTTTTTCTACCTGTTTTTGACCCTCTAACGGTTCAAAAGAAGTTTCAAGCAGAAGTGGGTGATCCGGATAAAGATCCCATAATATTTTCAATATTCCTTTACTCTGGAAGAGTAGGGTGTATGCCGGATTGAAAATGATCGCTTTCTTATTTTTGATGATAGTTGTCAACAACATTGCCAGATCGGATTCTTCCAGAGCAATATCTTCCCAGGGGATGAGTTTGAACCAGAGTTCATAGTTGGTATCGTTATAGAAGATACCCTCATTGGCATCAAATTCGATGTCATCAATATATGCGAATTCAGTGTTGTATCCTGCTTCCTCCGCAATGTGTTGAAGCAGTCTGACTGTATTCTCTTCTTCAGAGTTTCCACGTACAGAAGTAAAGAGGAAATTCCAACCGTCATAATGTTCTTCAAAGGTAGAGACATCCTCTTCAAGTGTGACCAGTCTTTTAAAGTTGTCAACAAGTACTTCATAGAGTGCATTAAATTGACTCTCTTCTTCCAAATTGTTTTGTTTTAAAATTGCCCATTGTACAATGGCAGTTTCAAAAAGTGCTGTAGGTGTATCTGCATTGAATTCAAGCAGTTTGATGGGTCTGTTATCAATGCCGCCTGCAAGATCAAAACGTCCGTAGAGATGCCAATGTACATCATTTTCCCAAGACTCTTTAATGACATCAACCAGATTAAACGGGATGCCTATTTCATGAAAGAGATTGTTTTCAACCACATGTTCGGCAGCTTCCACGAACATATCATAAAGTTCGTTTGTTGCTTTATAGTAGGCTTCCGCTTCTGCTTCAGAAATGACAATAAGTTCATCCGAAATATATGAAGTGTCATCAGAGTCTGTATGCCAGACAAAGCCTAAGGATTCAAGATAGTCAGTGTCAAGAGGTGCAGTTTTTTGTAGCTGTATCATGCATCACCCTCCAAAGAATCCGCCTTTTTTCCCTGAACTCTTTTTATTGCCAAAGAATCCGGATCTTTTTGAAGTGGTTTTTTTCGCTTTTGAAAAACTTTTCTGAGAACGAGAGTAGGTTGATGGAGATTTGTATCCTGCTTTACGGTTGTTTTGGTAGTTCTGGTTTCCAAAAAGCTTGTTTCCTATATACGAACCGATCATCGCACCGGCAATACTGGAAAGGAGGACTGAGCCTAAGCCCATGCCTTGTGAAACTTCAGGGTTCTTCTGTGTCAACTGTGAAGTGCCATTATCGATCTTTGCTTCTTCTTCTTTGACAAGCTTGTCCATCTCCTCTTTGGTCAAGACACGTTCCACACCATCAAGCTGCTTCAGTACGATACGTGTTTCATCTGCAGGGAATTCATCTTTGATCTTGTATTTTCCGGGAGCTGTTTCTTCTATGATGACAAAGGCACCTTTCGCCTGTACCTCTTCCTGTTGCTGACCCGAATTTCCGGTACATCCTGTAATACCTGTGGCAAGGAGTGCGCCAAGACCTGTTACCGTGGCAATAGTAGTGAATTTTTTAATGTATTTCATTGTCTGTTTCCTAAAAAATATTTGCGTTATCATAGCAAAATTATCCTAGAAATATGATATAGGGGAAAAGTTACAAAAAGTAAAAATTAAGAAAAGAGACAAAGAGGGAAGAAGCTCTTTGTCTTATAAAAAAGGAGTTTTGTTTTTTTAGTCCATTTGCTTTCTGAGGAAAGTAGGAACATCAAGGATATCTTCATGATCCCCATTGTACCCGCCAACAACCATTCTGTTCGCAGATCTAAGCGTATTAATCGTTGTTGTATTTGAGTCAGGAAGTGTTGCCTGCTTTCTTACCGTAGGCTCTGCAATAGCATTTTTATCTTCAAATCCGGTTGCAACGATTGTAATACGGACTTCATCAATATCCATGTTCTCATTGGTTGTTGTACCAAAGATCACAGATGCATCTTCATCTGCTGACTCTTCAACGATATTCATTGCTTCACCGATCTCCATAATAGGGTAGTCTGGGTGAATGTCAAAGTGTACAAGTACACCCATCGCACCGTCAATAGAGATATTGTCAAGCAGTGGAGATTCAATCGCTGCTTTTGCTGCATCATAGGCTGCATTTGTTCCTGTACTGTACCCCGCACCCATTAGTGCAAGACCTCTGTGACCCATAACGGTCTTTACATCGGCAAAGTCAAGGTTGATGTCATTGTCTCCATGAGAGAGGATCACTTTTGAGATACCGCCGACTGCCTGCGCAAGAATATCATCTACCATTCTGAAACTCTCTTTGATACCGAGATTTTTTTCAACGATAGAAAGAAGTTTTTCATTTGGAACCACGATAATAGAGTCACTCTCTCTTTTAAGTTCTTCCAAACCTTCTTTGGCGAGCTTGGTTCTTTTTCTACCTTCAAATTTAAAAGGAGAGGTGACAATGGAAACAGTCAATGCACCAACTTCTTTTGCTGCCTGTGCAATGATAGGTGCAGCACCTGTACCTGTACCGCCACCAAGGCCGGCAGAGATAAAGACAATGTCAGAACCCTCTAGCATCGTTTTGATATCTTCAAAACTTTCCAGGGCTGCTTCTCTACCTTTGTCTGGAACCATTCCTGCACCAAGACCTCTGGTTGCATTCATTCCCAATTGCATTTTGAATGGTGCAAGTGAAGAATCCAATGCCTGTGCATCTGTATTGGCAACAATAAGGTCAATACTGTTGATTCCCTCCTGTATCATATGGTTGATCATGTTTCCACCACCACCACCTACACCGATTGCTTTTATTTTTGCACCGTTTGTTGTACACTTCGCTTCTACTATATCTATTTCAAACTCTTCCATCTCTTCCTCCTTTATATGTTGTGTATTTAAAATCTACCAAAAAAGCCAACTTAAAAAAGTTGTTTTGCCCAGTTTGTCAGTTTTTTAAATGGATTGCTATTCTCTTTCCCAATATCCGGCAGATCATCAAATCTGATCGGTTCAAGATCTTCAGAACTTTTTTGTTTTTCTTTCTTCACCTCTTGTTTACTTACTTCTTCAACGGTATTTTTGATACGGATATCATCAAGGTCATCTGTGTACATATCTTTAGAATGCATCAACTTCTGCTGGAAATTGATCTCATACTGTGTATGTTCGCCTGCTTTGTAAAGTAACAAACCGACGACCGTAGAAAATGCCGGGTCTTTGAGTTCATCAAAGAGTCCGTCAATTTCACGCGGATAGGCAATACGTACCGGCATAGAAGAGAAGATAGATTGTGCCAACTCTCTGATACCTTTGAGTTTCGTCATACCTCCGGTTAGAATGACTCCTGCACCGATCTGCTCTTTAAGGGCAGACTTTTCAAGGGATTTAGCCAGGATCATCAGTGCCTCTTCTACACGGGAAAAGATCACTGAATGTACGATCTCCAGAGAGACTCCATTACGGTTCTCTTCATCTCCTATCACAGGAAGTTCGATCACTTCATTTGAAGTTTCAATAAGGTTCCCATGGCGTATCTTGACACCTTCAGCGATCTGCAACGGTGTATGAAGTGCCATAGAAAGGTCATTGGTAATATGATTCGACCCTACACCGAGGAAGTCGTTGTATCGTATGGAATTTCCTGTATGAACCACAAGATTGCTTGTCTGGCCACCAAGATCGATCACTGTGACACCAAGCTCTTTTTCATCTTCATCCATGGTAGCAATGGCTGAAGCATAGCCACTCAGTACAATACCGTCTATCTCGACACCTGCAGAGCGTACAGCTTTTTTAAGATTTGAAAGGTTAGACTTCTGTGTCATAATGATGTTGACATCCACTTCCATACGGCTTGCATTCATACCATATGGATCTTCAATATAATCCTGATCATCTACTCTGAAATTATACGGTAATACGTGAATGACCTCATATTCATTAGGTACATTGGCATTATACAGCGCTGTTTGCATCACGCGGGTGATCTCTTTAATGGAAATATCTTTATGCGGTATATTGACGATACCGGTAGAGTTGAGGCTTTTTGCATAGGCATTTGAGATGGAGACGGTAGCAGAAGTAATATTGCTTCCAGAGATACGCTTGGCATCCGCGATCGCTTTCTTAATCGATTTTGATGCAAGTTCTATATTGGTAATGGCACCTTTTTTGATCCCCTGTGATTTTGAGATACCATGACCTTGTATCTGAATATTACCCTCATTTATCTCAGCTATGATAGCACATATTTTTGTGGAACCGATATCGATAGCTAAAATTGTGTCACTCAATTTGTAAGTCCTTCCATATAAACTTCTGTAGGATATTTTTCGTCAAGCATCTTAATAAGATTAGATTCAAATATGTTTTGTTTTACTTGATTGACAGTCTGTTTTACAAGATCTGTCTTATTTCCGTCCATCGGTAAGAGTTTTTGCTCTATAATATTGTAAACTATAACTTTATCCAATACGCTTATAATACCGTTTTCTTCTGAAGATGTAAAGAGTTTTTGTAAAAATTGTAAACTTTCTTGTAAATTTAGTGGTTTCAGGTTGTCATGTTTCTCTAAAGTAACAAAATCAGAGATATTCGTTTGGCTCTTATCAAAATTTTTCAATCTTGATTCAGCAAGTTTTAAAAGTGCTTCTTTTTTTGCCTGGGAAGCATAGATATCAGACACTTCACTTTTTGCCTCTTCAAAAGTTTTAACCTGCGGTTCTTTAATATTCAGGATCTTGACTGTGGCGTATCGATCAGCCACCACTTTTGGTTTAGTGATATCGGAAATGTTCTTTTGTTGAATGTCATCCCAAATTTCTTTTGTCAACTTGGGGTCATTGAGTGCAAGTGTGACCGTTTCAGAATTTTCAAGCTTTCCTTTTTTGAAAGCAATATAGTTTTTCTGTGCACTTTTTTTGCTTTTTTTCAATTTAAGGTCTGAAGATACTTTCTCTTTTGCATCCTCAAAAGACAATTGTTTACCGCTTGCATCTGTATAATTGAAAGAGTTGGTATTGTAAAATTCTTTTAATTCATCTTCTGTCACTTTTGCATCATTGCCTGCAGTCCAGACAAGAGCAAGTTCATAAGTTTTGGGTGTCATGAAGTTTTCTTTCTGTGTTTCCCAGAAAGATTTGATCGCAGCATCATCCAGTGAAATATTCACATCAGCAGTTGTCAATACCTGATAAGCGATCTTGTCTGCCACATTCATCGCAGAAGAGATCGTTTCTATCTCTAATGGAAGTGCATTAACATTGAGTAAAGCCATCGTTTTGCCGAGTATGATCTCTTCTCTCAATTGTGCTTCAAATACTTTGGCTTTCATCCGTCTGGAGTTCAGAAAACTCTGATAGATATCTTTGTTAAACTGGCCGTCTTTTTGAAATGCTTTAATGTTTCCAAGTGTTTTGGCAACTTCTGCATCAGAAACGATGATCCCCGCATCTTTGGCAAAGTTAAGCAGTTTTGTCTGCGTATTGATCCTTGCGAATGCTTGTTTTACCAGACCCATTTCTTTGGCTTTTTTATCATCGAGCTGCCCTTGCATCTGCTGATTGACCTGTCCATACAGGTCTGAATAAACTGTATTGAGCTTTGTCTGTGGAATTTCAATGCTTCCTACTTTTGCCACATTACCGGCTTTTGCACCGAAATCATAACTTCCCCAACCTACAAAACCTGCACCAATAAATGCAATGGTTGCTACCCAAATGGTCCACACCAGGTATTTATTGTGCTTCTGCATCCAACTAATCATTTTTCATCTACCTTCAATCTAAAAATTTGTACAATATTTTACCTAAATAAGCTTGTGGTAAGGTAGTGAACGATCTCCTTATAACAAGTTGTAAATTCAAAAAAGGGGTAGTAAAGAATGACAAATACAAACGCTATGATGATGCAGCGTGACCTGGAAGTCATATGGCATCCCTGTACGCAAATGAAAGACCATGAAACTTTACCGCTTATTCCCATTCAATCAGGGAAAGGTGTGTATCTTTATGATTTTGAAGGTAACAGCTATATAGATGCAGTCTCTTCCTGGTGGGTCAACCTTTTTGGTCATGCCAATCCGCAGATCAATGCAAAGATCAAAACACAGCTTGATACACTTGAACATGTGCTTTTGGCAGGATTTACCCATGAACCGGCTGTTGAACTGGCACATAAACTTGTCAACATCACACCGGAGGTTTTGAAAAAAGTATTTTACGTTGACAATGGTTCTTCTGCTGTTGAAGCGGCATTAAAAATGAGTTATCATTATCATCTTAATTCGGGTAAACGTAAACCTGTTTTTCTATCATTGACAAACTCCTATCATGGTGAAACGATCGGTGCACTTTCCGTGGGGGATGTTGCGCTTTATAAAACAACCTATGAACCACTCCTGATCTCCAATATGCAGGTAGCTGTGCCAAAAGATCAAAGTCAGGAAGCAGCAGTGGAAGCTTTGGGTCTTCTAGAACAGGTACTGATAGAAAGATCGGATGAGATCGCAGCCTTTATACTTGAACCACTTATTCAGGGAGCAGGCGGTATGCATATGTATCATCCAGATTATCTGACCGGAGCCAGAGTGTTGACACAAAAATATGATGTGCATCTGATCGCAGATGAGATCATGACGGGTTTTGGGCGCACCGGTAAAATGTTTGCATTTGACCATACCGATGTTTCCCCGGATTTCATGACGCTTTCAAAAGGCTTGACAGGTGGATACCTGCCTCTCTCTGTGGTGATGACCACAGAGGATGTATATGCTGCGTTTTATTGTGACTATAATGAATATAAAGCATTTTTGCATTCGCACAGTTATACCGGTAATCCTTTAGCCTGTGCTGCCGCGCTGGCAACACTTGAGATATTTGAACAGAATGATGTGTTGGCGGAGAATGAGAAGAAGGCTGCCTATATAAAGAAAAGATTGAAAAGCTTTGAAGCATTACCCAATGTAAAAGAGGTGAGACAGCAGGGGATGGTAGCCGCCATAGAACTTCAAGGCTATGATGCCAGAGAACGTATAGGCTTGAAACTGTATGAATATGCTTTAACACAAGGTGTACTGCTGCGTCCTCTTGGACATATTATCTATTTTATGCCACCCTATATCATCACCTATGAGGAGATAGACAAAATGATGGATGTTGCCTATGCCGGGATCGAAAAACTGGAAAAGAAGGTATAAATAAAGCGTGTCCAGACGCTTTTTTATTGTACAGGATATATTTTATTTTGTAAGAAAGGTAAAGAAACTTTTATTTCCTTTTTTCAGTCGTTCAAAATGCTCTGTAGCTCTTTTGATGCCCGCATCTTTTGCTTCTTTGTAAAGTTCTTCTGCTTTAACCTTGTCTTTTTCAATACCTACGCCATATTCATAGAATTGTGCCAGATCGCAAATGGCTTCAGGGTAGTCATCATAAGTGGCCAAACGGTTGATAATGGTAAATGCTTCAGGAAGATTTTTTTGGAGTATATCTCCCTTGTAAAGTGTCCGTGCAAGTCTGAACTGTGCATATTTTGATTCTGTTGCAGCAGAGATGAGTAGGAGTTGTGCTGCTTCAGCACTATTGTCGGATCGAAGTGCATCTATGGTTTGGATCATCTCTTCAATTTCCTGTTCTGTATAGCCGTCATTGGAGATCTTAAGCAACCATGTGTCAATACTTGTAAAGTGCTCATCTGATGTTTCGAGAACCGGGTATTGCACTTGCATGTTTTTAAATTTCTGATCTATGTACGGTATGGACTTATAGATGATCGTATCTGGCTTTGTCTCCTGCAGGGTTTGAAGTTCTGTTTCTTCTTTTTTCTCTTCTTCTGTATCGTTTTGATGTTCAGGAAAAGGATATTCTATGATCGGACTCTTTTTCTCCACTGTTTCTGGAGTTTCATCATTCTCTACTTCATCAAAAAAGGTATCTCTGGGAACAGATTTACTCTGTGCTGTATGACTCTCTTCCTGGTACCAAAAATCATTGTTTGCCGAATGGCTTATATCTATGTCAATGTTGTCCGGAAGTATATCTTCATTCTTGACATTGAGTATGCTGTCAAAATCTATCTCTTCATGAACTGCTCTTGGTCTGTTTTCTTTTACTTCTTCTTCAAAGCGTAACATATCGTCAAGATCAAGTAACCTGCTCTCTTCTTTAGGAGCTTCTTTCACTGCCATAAAATGCGCTTCTTCTCCTTCTGATTCGAGTCTCAGCATATCATCAAGATCCAAAGTTCGGATCTCTGTATTTTTATGACTTTCCCCCTCTGTTTTGAAGAGGTCAAATTCATCGATAACGGCGCTCTCTTTTGCCTGGCGTTTTTCTTTTTCTTTTTGAAATGTTCTTTGCAGGACTTCTTTTCTGGGGGTATCGATATAGGTTGTAATAAGTGCCTGTGCCTGGGCATAATTTTCATTTTGCAGCATGGAGAGTATCTCCTGGATATTTTCATCGGTCTTAAGGAGTCTGAGCTTGAGAACCTGAAGCTGAATGGTTTCAATATCGGTAATTGAAATCGCAAGATTGATAATACTGAGTCTTTTTTTTGTCTGATTCATGGAGTGATATCCTCATGGAAGAATGGTTTTATAATGAGAGTATAACTAAAGATACTTTACAAAAGTGACAAGGGTAACTGTAAATTATTGTGGTAATTCACAGGTCAAGACAGAATCTACCATACCCTTTGCCATCTGTTCAGTAGCTACCAGAACATTGTAGTTTGGAAACTCCTCTTTAAGTGCATCTTTTTCTACAAACCTGTCCACTTTTACAACAACTTTAGCTCGTACGGCAATGTTCCTGAGTACATCACAGACGAGATGAAGCTTTTCGGCATTGTCCAGTGCTACTATGACAACAGCAGCTTCTTTGATATTAAGGGCTTCGAGTATGGTTTTGTTTCCGGCATTTCCAAAGATGACATTGTGAGCACTTTTTTGTGCCTCTTGTACATTATGTATATTGTTGTCAACAGCAATATACTTGATATTGCAACTCTCCAGTGTTTGGCACACTTCTCTGCCAAGACGTCCAAAACCCAAAATAATTACATGATCCTGCAAAGTAGTGTTTTCTATGCGGCAGGTATCACTCAAGCCTTCATCTTGTAAAATAAAGTTGGCAATGGATGAGATATTGCGCAGTACAAAAGGTGTGAGTATCATAGAGATAGAAATGATCACAACGAGCACTTGTGAGACTGTAGGGTCAATGAGGTTTTTGGTACTGGCAAGCTCAAAAATGACCAGACCAAATTCCCCGAGTTGAAAGAGTGCCAAAGCGGTCTTGAGTGCAACACGCTTTTGTGCCGAGAGGAAAACAAGTAAAAAGATAATGGTAATTTTTATAATGGTAAAAAGAAGCAACAATCCAATGATGATCAGGTAGTAGCTGCCAATAACAGAAAAATCAATCTGCATCCCTACCGTAATAAAGAAAATACCAAGTAGAAGATCTCGAAAAGGGATGAGGTCTGCTTCAACTTGATATTTATAGCGTGTCTCAGCAAGAATCATACCTGCAATTAAGGCACCTAAAGAGTAAGAGAAACCAAAAAAATGTGCCAGAGTAGATGCACCGATAACCACAAAAAGAACAGACCCTATGAAAATTTCATTGGAATCACTTTTGACTACCTCTTTAAAAAAAGGATCCAGAATAAATTTTCCAAATGCCCAAAGTACGACAAACAGCAAAGTGGCATCTAAGGCAGTTTGTATGAGAAGTCCTTGCATGGAGACACTCTCGGAAGAGAGAATCGTAATCATGAGCAAGATAGGTACCACCATAATATCTTGGAAGATCAAGATTCCCAGTGAGCGTTTACCATACTCTTTGCTTATCTCCCTGTTTGAATTGAGTATTTTAAGTACAATGGCTGTAGACGAGAGTGCAAGTGCAGCAGAAATAATAATAGATGACTGAAAATTTTGTTCAAATGCATAATGTGCCAAAAGATAAAAAACAAGCATACTGAGACCGACTTGTAGGGAACCAAAAAGAAAAACTTCTTTACGCATTTTAACCATATGATGTATGGAAAACTCTAAACCGATAGTAAACATCAAAAAGACAATCCCGAATTCGGCAATAATATGTAACTCTTCAGAGTTAATGGAGTGGGAGAGTTGTAGAATATATGTAATGATAATACCGGTGGTGATATATCCTATGATTGTCGGAATATGCAAACGAATTAAAATAAGATTTGTTATGGTTGCAATAAATATAGTAAGAACAATGATTTCAAGCATCTATAGATACACTTTAGAGGGTGGCACTCAATGCAAGCAGCCTGCATGAATTTTCCAGGATCGATATCTTTTTTGCCATCTCTATGATATCCCGATCATAACAGATCACTCCAAAACCTTTAATGAGAAGCAGGTGGGTGTCATTTTTCTGAAAGAACTGGTGTATTTCATAAGGAGCCCGTTCTATCCAGTCTTCAATATTCTTGGGATCATACACGATCACTTTTCCTAAAACCTTTTTGCCGTAATAGTCCTGGGGAGCTACTTTTCCATGCTTCAAAGAGAAAGCAGTTGCGTAAGGCGGCATGGTGTAACTTACGTATTTGGCATTGGGTATGGTTTTGTAGATAAGTTCATGGATGTGTGCATCTGAGTTTGCCAGACTCCAGCGGTAGTCTCTTTTTTGACAGTCAAGTTTGACCAGAGAGTCTTCTGTCAATTCATCCAGTATCGTATCTTGTGAATTGATGACGAAAGCACTGGCAGAGATACGGGCAGAGATGGAACCGTGATAGACAGAGAAAAAGTTTTTGTTGAAAAGTGAGAGTGAGACATGTTTGATGTCGTTTATCAGATGTTTGTCTATCATGATGCTGAGCCTTTTGTATTATTTTGGTATTATAACAGCAAAAGTAGAAAATAGAAATTAGAAATGAAAAATGAACAGGGGATGCTGTTGGAAACGCCACATATACCGGTACTTTTAGATGAAGTATTAGAGAGTTTCACTACGGTGGGAGAAGGGTATTTTGTAGACTGTACGCTCGGCTATGCAGGGCATAGTTATGAAATACTGAAGAGGTATGCGCAGCTTAAACATATTGGCATTGACAGAGACAATGAAGCATTGGTCTTTTCAAAAGAACGTTTGAAGCCTTTTACAGAAAGAAGTACCTTGTACAAGGGAACATTTGCAACGGTACTCCCCACTTTAAAAGAGGCACCCATTACTGCATTACTTGCAGATTTCGGGGTCTCCTCTTTACAGCTTGACAAAAAAGAGCGGGGGTTCTCTTTTACATCAGACACCCTTGATATGCGCATGGATGCTACGGCTGCGTTAAGTGCCTATGAAGTGGTCAATACCTACAGCAAAGAAAAACTGGAATATATTTTTGACAGTTACGGGGAGATACGTTCTTACCGCAAACTGGCAGGAGCAGTGGTGGAAGCCAGAGCTAAAAAAGATATAGAGAGTGCCAAAGAACTTTCGGAGATCGCCAAACAGGTCATTCCCCCAGGCGGTAAAATACATTCTGCCACACTGATGTTCCAGGCGATCCGTATAGAGGTCAATAATGAGCTTGGCGAGATAGAAGGCTTGCTTGATGCAATAGAAGCCAAACATTATAAAGGTGAAGTGGTTTCGTTGATCACTTTTCATTCTCTGGAAGATAGATTGGTCAAGAAACGTTTTAAAAAATGGAGTACGGCATGTATCTGTGACCCCCAGGCAATGCGCTGTACCTGTGGTAAAAACCATGATATCGGTAAGGCTCTTTCCCGAAAACCGGTCATTGCCGGCAAAGAGGAGTTGAAGACCAACCCCCGAAGCCGTTCTGCAAAATTACGAAGTTTTAAATTTAAAAGATCTTCGGGTACGGACTAATGACGGTAAATAAGAAAAAAAGAACAGCACCCAACGGGATTACTCTTGGTATGATGTCTGTTATATTGATGATCGTGAGCATTGTGCTTATCCTGACGATGGTGAAGATCTACCTGAGTAATCAAATTTATTATGAAAGTAAAAATGTCAATAAGATCCAAAGAGAAGTCGAAGCACTCAAAGCGGAAAATATGATACTGAAACAAAATGTTGAAGCTTTGAAATTTAAGAATAGGGTTACGGATACGATTTTTGTTATCAATGATTCGGAGCAGGAATGATAAGAAAATTTATCACTTTTGCAGTGGACAAACCGATCATCAACCATATTCTGATGGTCTTTATGCTGGTACTTTCTATTTTTGCCTATCAGGATATCCCTAAAGAAATATTTCCTCCGTCCACCCTTGACCAGATCACTATTACAGGCGGTTACCCCGGTGCATCAGCAGATGTTCTGGATAAAATGGCAGTAAGAAATATTGAAGATGATCTTAAAAGTATTTCAGAAGTGGAAAATATCGATACAGTCATACAGAACGGGTTCTTTTCTATTAGAGCTGATGTGAAAGTGGGGAGTGATAACCAGTTGGTGCTTTCCGATGTCAAAGATGTCATTGCCAATGTCAGACGGGATCTGCCTGCAGATATGGATGAACCGATCGCAAAGATCACGGTACATGATTTTCCTTTGCTTCTGGTCGCAATCTCGGGAGATGTACCTACCAAAAGACTGCTGACTATTGCAGAAGATCTCAAAAGCAGGCTGAGTTCCTACAAAGACCTCAGTGGCATCACTATCCGCGGAGATGCCGATGATGAAGTACTGATAAGCATAGACAATACGAAGCTGACAGCGTATGAACTCTCCAAAGAGAGTGTCTACCGAGCCATTTCTTCTCTCTCTTCCATTTTCCCCATAGGTACTATAGAGCAAAAAGGCAATCACCTCTACCTTTCTACGATCAATGGAGAAAAAAGTGTTGAATCCCTGAAATCAACACTGATCAGCGTTTCGGGTAAGCGGGTACGTCTGGGAGATATTGCCAAAGTGAGCTTTGGCTTGAGTGAAGGTAAAGAGATCTCTCATTTCAATGGAGTACGTAATATTTCCATCAATATCAACAAAACCAAAGAGGGTAATGCGATCGCTCTGAGTAGAGAGATCAAACAGATGCTTACCGAGGTGCAGAAAGAGTATAAAGATGTTGTTTTTGAAGCTTATACCGATACCTCTATCTGGATCAAGAACAGACTGAATCTTGTCTCTTCCAATATCCTGTTTGGATTGATACTGGTATTTTTGGCACTTTTTATGTCCGTGAATTACAAGATCGCACTGGTGGTCGCTATTGGGATCCCAGCGAGTTTTATGATCACTCTGATCGCTGCAGATATGATAGGCTACTCTTTGAATATGCTGACTCTTCTGGGTGCATTGATTGCCCTGGGAATGCTGGTGGATGAAGCCATTGTCGTAGCAGAAAATATTTACCGGCATATGGAAATGGGTAAAACACCGCGTGAAGCTGCCATAGATGGTGCGATTGAAATGTTCCCTGCAGTACTGACCGCGACACTGACAACGGTGTTTGCTTTTTTACCACTCTTGATCCTTTCCGGCGAGATGGGTATGTTCATGAAAGTCTTGCCTGTGATGATCTCCATTCTGCTGATCTCTTCTCTTTTTGAAGCCTTTTATTTTTTACCGCTTCACTCCAAAGAGCTCTTTTCTATGAAAAATACCAAAGGTGAGCATGACAGAAATGATTTTTGGATCAGAATGGATGTCTTGTATGAAAAACTACTGGGCAGACTGTTAAAAAAGAAAAAACGTTCTCTCTTTTTTCTGGTCACATTTATCATTTTGTCAACTATCGGTATGCTGGGGTTGACAAAGTTTAAACTTTTCCCTGATTTTGACTCTACACAGATTTATCTGAACGGGAAGATCGATGTCAATTCCAAACTTGAAGATACGGAAAAAATGGTCAGCAAAATAGAAAAAGCACTATTGGATTATTATAAAAAAAATGAAGGAGAAGGAGAAGTCTCTTCCATCACTTCTGTGATCGGTATATTGTTCAATTCCGACCAGACCTTTGAAACCGGAGACAACCTCTTTCATATCTTCATCAACCTGCATGAAAAAGCACCGGAGAATTTTTTCGACACCTATCTGAATCCTATCTTTTCACTGGAGTATGACGGGTCGGATATGATCAGAGAACACAAAGCCCAGGCACTTGCCAAAATCACACAGGAAGAGGTTCTGGAAGCGTTTAAAAAGTTAACTTTACCGAACGGGAAAAAGGTTTTTTCAGAGATCAACCTTTTTGTACCCCAGACCGGGATCGTCGGGCACGATATCGAGATAGGATTGAATGTATTGGATGAAAAAAAACAGCTTAAAGCCATAGAAAAACTGAAAAAAGCACTTTTATCCATAGACGGTGTATTTGATGTGACAGACAATGCAACCGAGGGAGTAAAAGAGTTAAAACTGCGTGTCAATGAGTATGGACAGATGTTGGGTTTTTCGGAAGCGTATGTCACTTCAGTACTTAAAGGTACTTTCCTCAAAGGTGAATATGGAAAGATGTTTGATGAAAAAGGACTGATCCGTGTACGTATAGAAGATCCTGATAAAGATGAAGCGCTTGATATCAACTCTGTCAAGCTTACTACCCCTGACGGTAACAAGGTGGTAAGATTGGACGAGATATGTGATTTTGTCTATAAAAAGTCTTATGTAAAGATTTTTAAAGAGGATGGTGAAAGGGTACGGACAGTGATTGCCAGAGTGGACAGTAAAACTATTTTGGCCACGGAAGTGATGCAGCAGATAAAACCATTGCTGGCAAGCTTTGAAAAAGAGGGGATCAAAGTGATCATCAAAGGGGAAGAGAAAGAGAACAAGCAGATGAAAAAAGAGATGTCCGAGGCTGCACTCATCGCTATTTTCCTTATTTTCATCTCTTTGGTATGGATGTTCAACTCTCTGATATTACCGCTTATTATTATCTCAACAATCCCTCTGTCCATTGTAGGGGCACTGGTCGGTACTTATATTATGGGCATCAATCTTACCATGCCGGGTGTGATGGGAATGATCGGTCTTACAGGGGTGGTGGTGAATGACGGATTGATCATGCTGAGTTTCATTAAAGGTTCAAAAGAGCAAACAGAGATGATGAAAAATGCAGGTTATAGACTCAGACCTATTCTTCTTACTTCCGTGACAACCGTATTGGGGCTCTCTTCCATGATATTTTTTGCAAGCGGACAGGCACTCATTATTCAGCCAATGGCGATCTCCCTTGGTTTTGGGATCGCATGGGCGACGGTACTTAACCTTTATTATGTACCGTTACTGTATGCGGTGATCTATAAGGTAAAGGAAAAATAAAGAGAAATTCTAATCTACTTTTTGATCTTGAAGTAAAAGAGCCAGATCTACATCTCCTCCATGCTCTTCAAAGAGTTGGCAGATCCTGTCAAGATGAATATCGGAACGCTCCAGATAGGGATTGTTATCTATAAATTTCCACAGGGATTCCGGGTTTTTACAAAGCTCTTTAAGGCTGTATCTTGTGATCATGCCCATCGGGCCTTCGGTTTTCTCTCCGGCAACCAGGAAATCCTCTTTTTGAATGACAAAAGGGAATCTCATTCCATAATAATCAACAGCATCACCTATTTGTTCAAAACAGACATTTTGCCTTTTTAAAATGCGTTGTAATGACCGCTCCATAATTGCAAAAATTTTAGAGTAATGATAAAGGAAAAAATTGGTTCTTGTTGCGGCCATCAGTCCCATACTGAGATAAGTGCGTAATTGTATAGCAGAAAAACCTTCATAGGTACTAAGATTTCCAGATAAAGCTAAACGGGAAACTTCACAAATAGGCAAACTTTTTGTCAAATAATGAATATCTTCAACATGCCCGTCTTTTTGCATAGGCAATGCCTGTATGGGGGTGGAATCGTTAATGAAAAAGACTCTTATTGTTCCAACGAAGGTTTGCGTAGGATTATGACGCAAAAGATAAATAAAAGATTGTTCATCATCTTGGTTAAAAAGAAAGAGATCTTCATCTTCTATACTCGCAAAGTTTTGGTATTTGGGCAATAAAATTTCTTTACGGATCTTTTTAACTTCAGCAATATCTTCTTCACTACTTGCAAGGACAATAGAATATTCTTTGGTTAATAGATGAATAACTTTTGTGAACATTGAAATAACCTTTGATTTATAAGAATTATATAGTATAGAATGCTTTTTGTTATAGTTTACTAAAAAAGTAATAGTTTTTTAGATAATTTTTAGCTATAATTAAAAAAGGAATTTGAGGGGAAAGATAAAAATATGAGATATTTTTTTGGACAGAAGGTGATACAGAAAAGTTTTATTATTTTTTGTTTGCTCACTTCAGGGGCTATCTATGCGGAGAATGTAGACAGTATTCTGCAAGAGTATAATCAAAAAAACGCTTTAAGTCAAAAAACCATTGATAAAAACAAAGGGCACTTGGTACTTTACAGTAGAGATACACTGGAAAAAATGCATGCAAAAACACTGAAAGATGTGTTTAAAACAACACCTATCATCTATTATCATGAAGACAGATATGCCTTACCTGACCCTTTAACCTCTGGAGCATTTGAACCTTACCGAAGTAATTTTATCCGTCTGTATGTAGATGGTGTAGAGATCACCCAGGGATGGATGGGAAGTGGATTGATGCTGTATGGGGATGTGAACATAGATTTTGTGGATCATATAGAATTTTACTATATGACTCCCTCTTTTGAAACTTCTGTAGAACCGGCTTATCTTACAGTTTTTCTCTATTCAAAAGACCCCGGACGGGATCCCGGAGGAAAGTTGGATATTTCA